>NZ_CP090003.1:0-355000 GCF_021390195.1 Flagellimonas sp. CMM7
CAACTCTTCAATCAAATCATTACCAAAATGATAAGGGTCTTCCTCTAAAGAATTCTTGACAAGTTGAAAATTATCTGAGTAAGGTGACAAGTTTTGATTTTCATATTTTGGTTTTTCCTTAGGCGAAAAGTGTATCATCTCATTTTTATCTTTAGCAAACAAAAAACCAACCGTTGCCCAGGTAGCCTTAATCCCATATTCTTCAAACATCTTAACCATATGCGGAGTTATCTCGTGTACTTTTTTAATAGAATCTCCATACCCTTTTATTGTTCTCTTATCTCTTACTCCCCAGAACAACTCTAAATCAAGTGAAATAACAAATTTTCCATTTTTCTGCATAGTACAACGCTATATTTAATTTGCAAAAAAACAACAATCATGAAATACTTGATCAAATATTTGTCATTTATGCGTAATAAATAGATAAAGTGTAAAATACGGTTAACAACTCAGGTGTACAGTTTTCCAAAAGAAAACATGACAACCTCATTTAAACAAAAGGATATGGTGAGAGCAAAACAACCACAAGATATTTTTCTAACATAATATCCAATGTATATAAACGTTTAAGACAAATTGACCATATCTTTGAAAATGAGTAAAAGTATATACATTACATCGGTAATTCACTCGATTTCATGAAACCAAAATTAATACGATTGACAACAGTGCCTGGATCATTGGGCGGTTTACTAAGGGGGCAGCTTAAGTTTATGACCAATCATTTTGAAGTTATTGGGATTTCGTCTTCTGGAAATGATGTAAGGTCTCTAGCCGAAATAGGGGAACAAGAAAGTGTTCGGGTCATCCCTGTTGAAATGACACGGAAAATTACCCTTTTGAAAGATTTGCTAGCGGTATGGAAGCTTTACAAAATTTTTAAAAATGAAAAACCAACAATAGTTCACACTCATACACCAAAAGCTGGAACTGTGGGAATGATAGCCGCTTATTTTGCAAAAGTTCCCTATAGACTGCATACTGTTGCAGGCTTGCCTCTCCTTGAAGTAACTGGAATGAAAAGAAATCTATTGAATACTGTGGAAAAGATAACCTATAGATTTGCTACGGAGATATATCCAAATTCCTTTGGTTTAAAGGAGGTTATCATACAACAAAAATATACTAAGGAAGATAAATTAAAAGTAATTGCCCAAGGAAGTTCAAACGGAATAGACACCGACCATTTCAATCCCACGTTGTATGACGAAGTAAACAAAACTGAGCTAAGAAACAGGCTAAACATAAAACCCACTGACTATGTTTTCATATTCGTTGGTAGAATTGTATCTGATAAAGGAATCAATGAGTTAATCAACACTTTTAGGGAACTGGTCGTTAAATTCCCTAAAATCAAGTTATTACTGGTCGGGGCATATGAGAAGGATTTAGATCCAATTCAAAAAGAGAATGAAAATTATATTGAACAATCTGAAAGTATTATTACAACTGGTTGGCAAAATGATGTAAGACCATTCTTTAGCATTTCTAATTCTTTAGTTTTTCCAAGTTACAGGGAAGGATTTCCAAACGTTGTAATGCAAGCATGCTCTATGGGAATTCCTAGTATTGTTACAAATATTAACGGTTGCAATGAACTTATAAAACATGGAGAAAATGGGTTAATCATCCCGACAAAAGATAGTGAAAAACTCAAATTGGCAATGATAGAAATAATGAATAAAAATATAAGCCAGGTTTCTAATGAAATTAGGCAGTTTATGATTGATAATTACTCTAGGAAATTTATTCATAATGAGATACTAAAAAATTACACCTCATTACTAAAAAGAGATAAAGTATAGGATAGGGGCATTAAAAGAATAAATTTTTTTTTAAAGGTTAAATTATTGCTAATAAGAATCAACACAAATGTATTCTTATACTAAAACCTGGTGTCGATAAACAAATTATTAGCAAGTCTTTTTCCATGAAAATTTAGTCAGAATGCAACGAAACGTATAATATTTTACTTTTCACACTATCAATTTGGTATGTATAATTGCCAAATTCTTTATCGGGCAATTTCAAATATCTGCCATAATTGTAACCCTCAGCGATGCAATAAATCAGTGAATCATCTTTTAAAGGGTCGTATTTAAGCAACTTGTAACTAGAACTATCCCCTGGTTTTAAATTATCAAAATTCATAGAAAATAATGATACACCCGTAAAATAGAATTCGCTATTATTTACCACTCTTATTTTTGTACTTGTTTGTTCTGCATATACATCTTCACAATTACCGTTGTATAGAAATAAAAAGAAGATACCTACAATCATCTTTATAGTGCTCATTTTAATAAAAATCAATCTCTAAACCATAGCTATTTTCAATAAGTCCAAGGTAATTTTAACTCTATTAAAATCAAAAAAAATCTATGAATTACTAACTATTGTTAAAGTTAATAACATAAGCATGAAATGAGTTTAGAAAACCATAGTTTTAAACAAAAATAGACAAGATTAATCAAATGAGATTGCCTCTATTTCTCCTTCTCTTATTTACAACATCTAATAATTGTTTTTCTCAGTTCCAAGTTAAAGGAAAAGTAATGGAATACAGGGATGGTAAGGAAAATATTGCACTACCAGACGCTAATGTATATTGGTTTTCCAGTGCGGTCGGCACAACTACTGATTCTTCAGGAAATTTTACAATTCCTTACCGAGCAGACCTAAAAAAACTAATAATAAGTTCTGTTGGGTATAGATCAGATACAATTCTGGTAAATAGACCAGATTTAGGCAATATAATATTGTATCCCACTGTCGTTTTAGATGAAGTTATTGTTGAAAAGCAAGTCGCACCTTTACAAAAATCATTGTTCAAAGTGCAAAATGTGGTATCCGTCGATAGCAGAGAAATGCTGAAAGCTGCATGTTGCAACCTATCAGAAAGTTTTGAGACCAACCCTGCTGTAGATGTGAATATTTCCGATGCTGTTTTAGGGGCCAAGCAGATACAAATGCTAGGTCTTAATAGTCCTTATTTGTTGTTTACTCAAGAGAATATGCCAGCAATCAGAGGTGCCTCGCAAATATTTGGCCTTTCTTTTATACCAGGTTCGTGGATTGAGGGTATACAAATTACCAAAGGAGCTGGGGGCGTTCTTAATGGTTTTGAGAGCATCTCAGGGCACATAAACAGTGAGTTGGTCAAACCAATTATAGATAAACGATTCTTTCTAAACCTATATGCCAACAATTTTGAACGCTACGAATTCAATTCACGCCTAAATCATAACCTGACAGATAATATAGGGACAGGACTGTACATACATGCCAACTTAAGAAATGGAAACATTGAAAACAATGGCGATTCTTTTCTGGATACACCTTTAGCCAAGCAAATCAATTTTATGAATAGATGGCAGTACCTCAATCCTGAAAATGGATGGGTCAGCTATGCCACAATACAATATTTAAATGATAGCAAAGAAATTGGTCAATTAGATTTTAATATTGATACAGACAAGCTTACCAATAATAATTGGGGTAGTGAGGTAAAAACATCTCGACTAGACCTTTCTTCAAAATTAGGTTATGTATTTCCTGAATCACCGTATCAAAGTTTTGGTTTTCAAACCGCATATAGCAATCATTCCCAAGATGCTTTTTATGGATTAAACATCTACAACATTAACCATAGTTCGTTTTACTCCAACTTCATATTCAACAGCATCATTGGCAGTACACAGCACAAATTTAAAACGGGTATAAGCCTTACCCATGACAGTTTTGACGAAACTGTTAATTCCTCCAACTACTATAGAGATGATAATTCAATAGGCGCATTTTTTGAATATACGTACGATAATTTGGAAGGTTTAAGTTTTGTGGCCGGATTAAGAGCGGATACGCATAACAACCTTGGTGATTTTTTTACCCCAAGATTTCATTTAAGGTATTCATTATGGGATAAAGCTAGCCTGCGAGCATCATTTGGAAGAGGAAAACGTGGTGCAAATATTTTTGCCGAAAATCAACAACTATTTGCATCTTCAAGACAAATAATCATTAATCCCAACGGTGGCAACTATTATGGATTGAAGCCTGAAAAAGCATGGAACTATGGAATCAGTTTTATGCAAAAACTATACATTTTGAATAGAGTTCTTGACTTCTCCATAGATTTTTACAGAACCGATTTTGTAGATCAAGTAGTGGTTGATTGGGAAAACCCAAGGGAGATATCTTTTTACAATCTTGAAGGCGATAGTTACTCCAATAGTCTACAAATAGATGTAAACTATGAAATGCTTCAGGATTTTCACATTAGGGCAACCTACAAACATTTTGATGTGGTTACTGATTATAACAGTGGAGTTTTGGAAAAACCATTACAACCATTATCACGTTTCTTTGTAAATCTTAACTACGAGACATTACAAAGAGGGGGGCAACAATGGCGTTTCGATTTTACTTCTAATTGGCTCGGCAAACAGCGTCTTCCCAACACCGAAAGTAATCCAGTGGAATTTCAACTTCCACCCTACTCTCCTTCGTATATGTTGATCAATGCACAGGTCACCAAGGTGTTCTCAAATAAATTTGAATTTTACGTAGGTGGCGAGAATATCAATAACTTTACTCAAAATATGCCCATTTTATCAGGAAACAATCCTTTTGGCCCATATTTTGACAGTACCATATTATATGCTCCTGTTTTGAAAGGAACTTATTATGTAGGATTCAGATATAAAATTTAAAATATGAGAAAATCAATCTTAGTCTTTTTTCTAATACTGGGAGCTAGCTTAAGTCATGCTCAGGATAAAAATAAAACTGTCACTTTTGAGGTGAAGGGCAACTGTGGTATGTGCAAAAGCCGTATTGAAAAAACTGCAATAAAAATTGCAGGTGTAAAATTTGCTTTATGGAATGTGGATACAAAAGAATTTAAGGCTATTATCGATGAGCGTAAATGCTCTATAGATATGGTTAAGAAAAAAATAGCAGGGATTGGTCATGATATTAAAGGGTATATAGCTCCATTGGACGTATACAATAATTTACCAGCGTGTTGTCAATATCGAAATCCTGAAAGTATCCATATGAATCATGAAAAACATTAACGATAAGTAAAATATATTTATCCAAACCCTATTGTTCTTTGGAACAATAGGGTTTGGACTTTATAGTTTTATCACTCTCTTGACTACAAGGATTTCTCCATCTCCATCAATTACCCGAATTACGTAAAATCCAGAAGATAGTCCATAAAGGTTTTTAATGACCAAAGTATCTGTGTTTTGGAATGCTTCTTCCCGTATTTTCATTCCCATCATGTTAAAAACCTCGATTGCACAATCCGTACGTTTGTTCAGATTGATTGTAATCTTTTCAGTGAATGGGTTAGGGTGTGCAGCTATAATTACCGGTTTATCGTTCAATAAATCATCTGTTTCCTCCCATACAATAGGCTCAAAAAGTTTATCAGAATAAGGGTAAGGGTTGCTTTTCCTAACAGTTTTCACTGCCAATGATTGCTTACTTGAAATAGCATTATCCGTATCTATAACAGCTTGAAAAGAAGAACCTGGAACAGCTTCAAAACCCGGAGTAAGGTTTATCTCGTTCACAGATTCAAATCTACTGACGGTTCCAGCTGGAATCAGAAAATTGTTGCCTGCCTCAATATTAAATTGATAATAGAAAACTTCTTCTGGGTTATAAGTATTGCTAACTATATAATTATCTAATTGCGCTAAACCATTTTCAGCATAAAACACACCATAAACTCTTGTGTCGGTAATATCATTAGGGTCCACAAGAGAATAAGTTTCCCCATCAAAAGTATAAGTGCCATCATATCTCAACATAGATGTTGTCATAAAAGTAGAATTCTGGTGTATTGTTTCCCATTCATGCCAGACTTTATCCACAAAGGAATGATGAAAATAAAAGACTGGATCTCTTGGTGATAAAGGTGTAGGCATTGCTCCACCAGTCCAAACATGCCCCCCTCTATGTACGTCTTGCCTCTCCAAGATATTTGAAAAAACAAAGAAATCATTAATAGTCATTAAATTAGTTACATCTGTTGGTGTTGGTAGCCTATTATCTGCGCCTAAATTCCTATTTAGGGCCCATGCAGTATCAAAGCTTCCCAAAAAATCCTCATCCCAGAGCGCATCTAATGGCGATTGATACACTGAAGAATCCCAAAACGCAAGACTGATTTCTGGGTTAATATCTTGCATCGCTTGTTCCAACTCAAAAATCATTCTTCTATGCCAAGCAAGAAAAATTTCCCTTTCAGGCTCATCAGGAAGGTTAAAATGTAAATCTAAGCGTGTTGGGTCAGCAGTATTGTCAAAATTGAAAAAATCCCCATGAAAAGTTGCTAAGTCATTCATTAAATCCGGTCCTTCCCTTAAAAGGTAAAGTGCATCAACCAATTCAGATATCTCATAATCTGTCATTTCATCAAAGCCTTTCCTAATACTTTGAGCGTAACAACTAATGGTAAGACAAATAGAAACAAAAAATGTCAATAAGTAATTCTTGTTCATTTATTAAGTTTTTCTACTTTTTTGGGTTAAGTTGTGTTTCAATTTTTTGAAGTCTTTCTTCGTAGCTTCTAAGTGCTTTCGTGTCCTTTTTTAAAAATTCAATTTCAGATTGTTGTAATAGAATGTACAAAGTTAATTCTTCAATTTTCTGTAATAGTTTCGCATTCATTACACCCAAATCAATTCCATTAGCTTCAACATTTTTTGTGCTTGGTATATTGGGTAAGTGGCCGTTCTTGTCAATAAATTGTCTTACTTCCTCAAGCCCCATTAAATTATATTCTTTTAGAAAAACAAAATCAGGCCAATTGCCTTGAAGTTCAACTTTAACCCCTTCAGCAATAACATTTCCCGCAACAGCTAATCTATATCCTTGTGTGTTAGTCGTTCCAATTCCTACGTTTCTATCGGCAAACAAATCCCTTGCGGTCCAATCCACTGTATTCATGTTTGAATTAGCTGATGTGTAGTCAACAACTCCACCCCCAGCCTGCGTGTTAACGTTTTCCGTGTTGCTCACCATAGAAACATTGCCCGCGGCATCCCTGGCGAATACCGTGAAGGCATATCCAGTGGAAGCCGTCAGACCAGTAACGTTGAAGGTCGTCGCCCCTCCGGTAAGACCAAGACTGCCCCCGTCCTGAAAAACCTCATAGTCCGTGACCCCAACATTGTCGCCTGGGTTGCTCCAGCTCAAATCAGTGCTCGTAGTGCTCGTATTGCTGCTCGAAAGATCGGATACCGCATTGGGAGCTTCCGTGTCCCCCCCGGCCTGCGTGTTAACGTTTTCCGTGTTGCTCACCATAGAAACATTGCCCGCGGCATCCCTGGCGAATACCGTGAAGGCATATCCAGTGGAAGCCGTCAGACCAGTAACGTTGAAGGTCGTCGCCCCTCCGGTAAGACCAAGACTGCCCCCGTCCTGAAAAACCTCATAGTCCGTGACCCCAACATTGTCGCCTGGGTTGCTCCAGCTCAAATCAGTGCTCGTAGTGCTCGTATTGCTGCTCGAAAGATCGGATACCGCATTGGGAGCTTCCGTGTCCCCCCCGGCCTGCGTGTTAACGTTTTCCGTGTTGCTCACCATAGAAACATTGCCCGCGGCATCCCTGGCGAATACCGTGAAGGCATATCCAGTGGAAGCCGTCAGACCAGTAACGTTGAAGGTCGTCGCCCCTCCGGTAAGACCAAGACTGCCCCCGTCCTGAAAAACCTCATAGTCCGTGACCCCAACATTGTCGCCTGGGTTGCTCCAGCTCAAATCAGTGCTCGTAGTGCTCGTATTGCTGCTCGAAAGATCGGATACCGCATTGGGAGCTTCCGTGTCCCCCCGGCCTGCGTGTTAACGTTTTCCGTGTTGCTCACCATAGAAACATTGCCCGCGGCATCCCTGGCGAATACCGTGAAGGCATATCCAGTGGAAGCCGTCAGACCAGTAACGTTGAAGGTCGTCGCCCCTCCGGTAAGACCAAGACTGCCCCCGTCCTGAAAAACCTCATAGTCCGTGACCCCAACATTGTCGCCTGGGTTGCTCCAGCTCAAATCAGTGCTCGTAGTGCTCGTATTGCTGCTCGAAAGATCGGATACCGCATTGGGAGCTTCCGTGTCCCCCCCAGCTAGGATTATTGAAATATTATCAAGTAATACAGAGTTACCAACCTCAAATCTTGATCGATATGGGCTCACATATACCCTTATTGCAGGATTGTTAGAAGTGGCTGTAACATTAAACACATATTCAGTCCAACCATTTCCTGAAATAAGAGTAGTATTAAATCCATTTAGACCTTGCCAATTAGCAAATGCCGGTTCGTTAGATTGATTTCCCTCCCTAGCCCAAATTGAAATAGTATAATCTTGGCCATTAACAGCATTAAAAGAATACTCAACCCAAGTACTTCCATCACCTGGAGATTCCGATCTTAAAGAAAATAATCCAGATTGAGCATCAGTGTTATCGGAAATCAACGAAATCTGTCCCGTCCAACCAGTTGTCGTATTGGATTCGTTTATGGGTGAAGCTGCATTAGAATCCACATATAAATTTTGAGCTTTCATCATGAAAGTTCCAAAAACAAAGAAAACTAAAAGTAATTTTTTTACCATGGAGAAGTTGAATTATAAGTTGATAAATGAGGGAGTATACCAAAGGTATATTACATGTATAATAATCAAACATTTTGGGGTAAAATATCGATAAACAGCAAAAAAATACTTTGATTGAATAATTCAGCACCTATACCAATAAAAGTAAGTTAGGTTTCAACTCATATAATTTTCAATATATTTTACAGTTTATAGTTAAATATATACGTATGTTTGAGTTTAAGATAAACAGAACTCAATAAATATTCCCCTTCAAAATGAGGATAAAAGAGTTAAACAAAATTTACGCTAAAAGTGCTTTATTCATTTATCATTATGAATGTAAGTACTTCAAATATATCGCCATATAAATTGATTAGATGAAAAAAACCAATATCCTGTTTACCTGTGCTGGTAGACGAAATTATCTTATAAATTATTTCAAAGAAGCCCTAGAGGGAAGAGGGAAAATCTTAGCGGCGGACAACCAACCAACGGCCCCAGCTTTGATTGATGCAGATGTGGCCCTTCAGGTACCACCAATCTATGATAAAAACTATATCTCCGCACTAAAAGAACTTGTAGCGACCTATAAAATTGATGCAATAATTTCATTGAATGACTTAGAACTACCCATTTTATCTGACCATAAGCAAGAACTTGAAGCTTTAGGTGCCAAAATTATTATATCGGACCCAGAGGTTATTACCACTGCTTTTGACAAATGGAAAACCTTCACTTTTTTTAGCCGCTTGGGAGTAGACACACCCAAAACCTATTTAACTATAGATGACGCATTGACAGCAATTGAAAATGAGGAATTAAGTTATCCCCTTATTGTAAAACCTAGATGGGGAAGTGCTTCAATTTCTATAGACGTTGTAGAAAATAAAGAAGAGCTAAAACTTGCATACAAATTACAACATATCAAAGTAAAGAAATCAATTTTAAAAAATGCAAGCTCTGAGGACATTGAAAAAAGTATTCTGATACAGGAAAAAATTGATGGAGAAGAATATGGAATTGATATTTTAAACGATCTTAAAGGCAATCACTATGGTTCGTTTGTGCGCAAAAAACTAGCTATGCGATCTGGAGAAACAGATAAAGCCGTATCCATCATAGATGACAAATTTTCTGAAATTGCGAAAAGAATTGCTGAAAACACCAAGCATATTGGGAATATGGATTGCGATTTCTTTGTTAAAGATGGTAAGGTCTATTATTTAGAAATGAATCCTAGGTTTGGTGGGGGTTACCCTTTTTCACATGAAGCAGGTATTAATACTCCTGCTATCTATATTTCATGGATTAATGGAAATTCTGATGCTGACAGATATAACAACTTCTCTGCTGATCTAATGTTTTCTAAGTGTGATAAGATGATGCCCATAAAACTATAGTTAAAAAAATGTTGATGATGATTAGTTAGAATAATTTAACCCTTACCAAAGCACCACCAACAGTATTGAAACTTCATTTGGCCGCTTAAAGGTTCACTATTTCAAAGGCTGACCTTCTGTTTTCACTATGTTTAGTTTCTGGGCAAGGTGTATCATCATCACATTCATTCGTAAGTCTAGTCTCTCCAAATGCATCATACTTAACTCTCTCGGACGCAATTCCCTTAGAAATCAGATACTCCACGGTTCGTTTTGCTCTTTTCTCAGATAGCCACTGATTGTATTTATTGGTTCCTCTAGAATCCGTATGTGCCGATACACTAATGACCAAACTTGGAGTATTTTTCAGCATCTCTACCAATTTATCCAATACTTCTCTATCCTTAATCGATAGGTATGATGAGTTTAGCTTAAAAAAGACCCTTCCAAGGTTCCTAACATCATTTTCGATTTTTGCACGCCTAGCGTCTTCTTCCTCCTTTTTCTTTTTCTCAGCAGCCAATATTGCAGCCTCTTTTTCTTTTTCCAATCTTTCAGCCAGCAAACGAGCTTCTTCATCTGCTTTTTCTTTTGCAGCTATCGAGTCTTGAACCCTTTGTTGCTCTTTCTCAATTTCTTTTAAAAGCGCCAACTTCTCCTCACCTTTTCTGGAAAGTCCTTTTTTAACATTAAATCTATATGCAAGACCAGCAGAATGTTGAATATGGTTTGTTGAATTGCTGGTACTCATTGTCCATTTACCAGTTGAACTAAAATCTAAGCCCCAATGATCTGACAACCAAGTTCTAAAACCTAAAACCGCATTGTAAGTACCTCTACCTTGATTATTTGCATCTGTGTAACCAGCTCCTATGCCAATGTAAGGGTCAAAAAAACCAGTTTCTCCCAATATCATGTTAAGGTCATAACTTACACGGAAGTCCAACCCTAAGTAGTCTACATCTTCAGGATTAACAACGTTATCTACAATTTTTCCTTCTTTATACTTGTTGTACGTACCTATTGCCTCAAGTCCAACTCCATTTTCAAAATAACGCCCAATACTTATTCTAGAAGGAAAAGGAACTACGTTCCAACCTTCTTTAAAATCAAATAGTTCACCGAATTCGTCACCAGAATCATCAACAATATTCGTCCCGATGGAGACGATCCATGATTGTTTTACAATACTATCTTTTGCCGTTAACTGGGTTTCTTGTGAAGAAACTGTCAAAGTTATGATACAAATTAGCGCTGTGAAAATCCATTTTGAAGATTTCATGCCATTTAGATTTGAGGGTTTAAAAAGCAAAACTAAATCAACAACACAAAAAAAACACTGATTGTACTTTGAAGTGCTTCTATTTTCGATAAGAAGCTTAAATGTATATCATCTCCTCTCTACCAACCCAATTTTTCGAGACTTAGTGTCTTGGAAGTATGAGGTATTTTATAAATAAAAAATGGGTAGGATACAGATTGGTTTTTAGCGCTTTTTGCTTCTTTTGGAAGGACCATTTCAATTGCTATTAAAACTTCTCTTTCAGATTCTTCAGTCTTCGAAAGCTTAGGTATCATCTGCCCCTTTTGTTCTCCTAAGCACACAATAAGGACTATTTCCTTTGAGAAATCTATTACAGGTACGAGAAGTCCCGGTTTACGCGTTTTGTTTATTCTAGCATAGAACTTGTTCAGAGATTTTGAATCTCTAACAACCATAGTCTCATACTTGTCAATACCGCTATATCCATCTTGCGCAATCAATGTCATTTCACCATTAATTCCTGAATTTAGCTGTGTTTCTTTCTGGGCTTTACAAGAAACCAAACACATTAACGCTATGATCACAAAATGTTTCAACAAATTAATATGAGTTCTTAAATCTTGATTTATACGCTTTCTCATATACCTCTTCATACAATGGTAAAATATGTAAAATATCAAATTTAGAGGCTACTTGATAAGCATTTTCTTTAAATTTCTCCAAAACAGCATCATCTTTTAATACATCCAATGCCTTTGATGCCATTTCATCCACATCACCCACATTGGCGAGAAATCCAGAAATACCTTCCTTATTAACTTCTGGGATTCCACCGGTATTACTTGAAATTACTGCAACCCTATTGATCATGGCTTCTAACGCGGCCAAACCAAAGCTTTCAGTTTCCGACGGCAGTAAAAATAAATCTGAGAAGCAAAGTATCCTGTCTATCTCATTGCTGTTGCCCAAAAACAACACCTTATCTTTAATTCCCAAATCATCACATAGTTGCTCTGCTATTTCTTTTTCAGGCCCCTCTCCTACCATTATTAATTTTGCAGGGATTTCTTTTTGAATTTTGTAAAAAACACGTACTACATCCGGAATACGTTTTACTTTTCTAAAATTACTGATGTGGGTAACAATCCGTTCATCTTCGTTGGCCATTAAAGAGCGCTGGCAATCGGTGTAATCCAAGCTGTATTTTGAGGTATCAATGAAGTTGGGTATGACTTCAATGTCTTTTTCAATATCGAAAATTTCAAGTGTGCTTTGTTTAAGATCTTCTGAAACTGAAGTTACAACATCAGATTTGTTAATACTAAAGGTTACTGCTGGCTTATAAAATGGGTGTTTCCCTACCAAAGTAATATCAGTACCATGAAGCGTTGTAATCATGGGAATAAAAATTCCTTCTTCTTGCAGCATTTTTTTGGCCATATACCCTGCATAGGCATGTGGAATCGCATAATGCACATGTAAAAGCTCTATTCCATAAAACTTGACCGTATCTACCAATTTGCTGGACAATGCCAATTCATACGGCTGATAATGGAACAAAGGATATTCAGGCACATGTACTTCATGAAAATGAATGTTATTGCTTAAAAGTTCTAAGCGTACAGGCTGTTTATAGGTGATAAAATGAATCTCGTGCCCTCTTTCTGCCAAGGCAATTCCTAATTCTGTGGCCACAACTCCACTACCTCCAAATGTAGGGTAACAAACAATTGCTATCTTCATAATAACAAATCTAAATCAATATTTACAGTCTAATTTATAATAGAATCATAAATAGCTTGCTGAATCCTTGTTCTTAAAGCAGACTTTACCAAAAGTGTGTTGGTAGCGGATGGATATGTTCTGTTGGATAAAAAAACATAAACTAGCTCTTCATCTGGGTCCGCCCATGTATAGGTACCTGTAAACCCGCTATGTCCAAAACTTTTTCTGGATACACAACCGCAGGTCGGTCCTTTTTCCTTTAGCTGGGGTTTATCAAAACCAACGCCCCTACGCACATCTTTATGACAAAAATAACACGTATTGAATTTTTTTATGGTACGTTCATTTAAAAAGCGCTTACCTCCATATAGCCCTCCTTGTAGATACATTTGCATTATTTTAGCTACATCATTGGCATTGCTGAACAATCCGGCATGTCCACCTACTCCACCTTGCATAGCGGCCCCCATATCATGCACATAACCTTGAACTGTCTGGTACCTAAAATATTTATCTTCCTCCGAAGGAACTATTTCATCTTTTGAAAATTTATCCAAAGGGTTGAAAGAAGTACGTTGTAACCCCATTGGAGTGTACAAAAACTCATTGACCAATTCATCTATGGATTTGCCATAAGTATCTTCTATATATTTTTTGAATACATAGTAGGCTACATCACTGTATCTATACCTGTTTGATTTTAATGATTGCCTACCTATTCTATTGTAAATTGAATCTTTATAGGCATCTGTCAAATAAAGATTGTCAGAAACTCGGTATGAAAAACCTTCCGTGGGTTGATTTCTATAAAAATCGGAGGACGGTTTTCTATTTTTGGTTAACGTATCTATATAAAAAGCTATCCATGCAGGCAAACGACCATAATGGGAAAGTGCTTTTAGCACGGTCACATCTTTTAATTCCGAAGATTCATATTCCGGTACCAATTCCTTAAACGTGTTGTTCAGGGCAATTTTTCCCTCTTCCTCCATTTTCATTATCAAAGGCAAAGTTGACAAAATCTTGGTCAGAGAAGCTAAATCATAAATTGAGTTATCATCAACTTCTTGTACTGAAGCGTAAGTTGGCTTTCCAAAACTCTTGTTATAAATGACCTTCCCCTTTTTGGCAATTAAAACCTGTGCTCCAGGATACATTAAAGAATCCAGACCAATATTCACCAAACTATCCACAATAGCTAATTTGCTGGAACTTAATCCAACTCTTTCGGGAATGCTGTATCCAAGTCGTTTTAGGGTGTTTAATTTGGTTCCAGTATTAACTGGAAATTCTGGGTTGGTAGAAACTGGCAACGTGCCGTTGGCACTTACAGCACCAAAAATTACCTCAGCTGCCTTTTCTTGGGCAATCTCGCTATTTTGATACGCCATTACCACTCCATCAATCGTATTAAAATTCACTACGTCTGAGAGGGCATAAGGCTTTGCAAATACGGTGAGTATTGTATTACTGGTTCTAAGTCGCGATATTTCCTGAAGCCAAAACAGTTCGTTTTCAGAAAATTTGTAGCGTTTCCAGGGACTCTCATTACTCTTGTGAAAGCCTATGATTACCAAGTTAAACTCAGCCAATGCTTTCCGATACCCTGCGGCATCCTTTGCATTAATTTGAGTGACTTTTAAATATTTGGATAGGGTTTTAGAGAATACTTCCCCAGAATCATCACCAAATTTTACGTAGGCAATCTTTTTGTTTTCAAGCTTTTTTATGGGAAGTAGTGAAAAATTGTTCTTTACAACCGTAATTGCATTCTCAATGGCCTCTTCATAGATCACATCATTTTCAATGTCGTTTAAATCCTCATAAAGGTTTTCCAATACTACAGGCTTGTAATTGGAAAGACCAGCTTTATACTTGGCCATCAATATTTTCTTTACAGAGTAAGCAAGTCTTTCTTCGGTGATTTTTCCTTCGTTATACGCCTCTAACAGTTTTTCTTTTGCCTTCAGAACGTTTTCAGGCATCAAAAGCATATCGTTTCCTGCAAGGAAAGCTTCAAGTTCCACTTCACCTTCTGGTGCAAATTTAGAAACCGCCTTCATGTTCAGCGCATCCGTAAAAATCAATCCTTTAAACCCCAGTTCTGTTTGTAACAATCCAGAGACTATCTGCTCTGAAAGCGTAGAGGGTAATCCCTCCCTAATTTCTACATTGGGAACATCTAGATGTGCCACCATCACTGAACTCAATCCGTTATTTATCAAACTTTTAAATGGAAACAACTCTATGGAATCCAATTGTTCTTTTGTTGAGTTAATTATGGGTAATGCCTTATGGGAATCTGTTGCCGTATCTCCATGCCCGGGAAAATGCTTCCCGCAGGATAAAACACCTGCTTCTTCCATCCCTTTCATGAATGCTATACCTTTTTTGGCAACATTTGCAGGGTCTTCGCCAAAAGAGCGATTTCCTATGATAGGGTTTTGGGGGTTATTATTTACATCTATATCCGGTGCAAAATTAATGTGCACTCCAAGCCTTTTAGCATGTTTGCCTATTTGAAAACCCACTTTTTCAACTATAGAGCTATCTTTTATTGCTCCCAAGGTCATATTCCAAGGAAAGGCATAGGTGGAATCTAAACGCATGGCAAGACCCCATTCTGCATCCATTCCAATCAATAACGGTATTTTAGAATGTGATTGATATTCGTTGTTAAGTTTTGCTTGGCGAACGGGACCTCCCGTTGAAAAGATTACTCCTCCAAGATTATGGTCCTTTATGAGTTGTTTTATTTTATCAGTAGCGGTTTTTTCCTGATTGGAAGAAATACTCACCATAAACAATTGTCCAATCCGCTCTTCCACGGACATATTATTGTATTTGGTGTCTACCCAACCAAGTTGCGCCAATGAATCTTTAGTAATTAATGGATTGTTCTGACCACTAACACCTAAGAAAAACAGTAAGAAAAAGGGAAAGTAAAGGTTTATCCGCATAAATAGCTTGTCTAGGACATGAACTTACAACTGATAAAAATATTGTATTTCATCGAAGAAAGCACTGTATTTAGGATAATTTAAGGATATCATCCTACAAATCTTGAATGCCAACTCTCACTGGCAGGAACTTCCCAATGTTCCTGATACTCAATTTTACTGGCAACCAAATTGTTAAATACAATGGTATTGCTTGATATGGCTTTTTCTCTAGCCATTCTTTTAAAATCTTTCAATGACTTATAGGTTATGTACTCACCTTGCTTGAACGAAACGTTCATTCTATCCAATAACTCTACTTTATATTTTTGTTCCAAGCTTTGGATAAAATGTACTGAGGTATCTATTGAACAACCTGACGCACCAGCTTTGGTTTGATCCAATCCAATTACTATAAATCGTTTGTACTTTACCTCAAAGCCAGCTTCTAACTCACTACCATGGGCCGTCCACTCTTTTAAAAATGCAGCTAAGCTTTCCTCTACTTCTTTTTGTTCTACATCACTTAAGCTTCTATTTGACTGATAAATCCATATTCTAGCGTTATCAGGAAGCGTTTCAAAAGGTACTAACATGAAAATTTATTTGTTTAGGGTATACTTAATCAATTTAAAATTGACTTTAAGCCCTCTTTAGTATTAAAAATAAGTTCAATTTCTTCTGCACTCAATGGCCTATTAAATACAGCCAACTCGTCAAACAGACCTATGTAATTAAGGCCTAACATTATGTTTGCTTTTTCTTCGTTCCAAGTAAAGGGGTCTTTTATGGTCGGTACTTTCCCCTTACTTTTTGCATTTACAAATAATTCTGAACTTCCCTTATCTGTATTTAACCCAGAAAAGTTAATGACAATATGTGTCCAGTCTCCCCTATTAAATGGAGGTTGTTCTACCGTAACCAATCGTCTCAAATAATCTTGGTTCTCATCTGGTCCTAATTTCTTTGGATTCCAAACTTCCAAATCACCTAGCACACCCAATCGAAAATTTCTTGGATTATTTTTGGTGAAATCGACCCATAGGGCGGCGTCATTATAATTGACATCCGTTATTTGAATAGGGTCACAGTAACCAGGTTCTAAATCTTTTTCTGGATCCAATTGTAACCAGAACGATACCGCACCACTCCAATTTTCCTTGGAATAGCCCATGTTTTTATGGGCTTTAAAAAAGGTGGTCATTCTGCTTTTTTTCTTAAAATCCAGAGCATTTCCAGACAATCCCTTGCCCTTTGCAATTTTTACATCTGGATTCAGTAACCCTGGTTTTGCATTTTCAATGTTCTTTCTTAGATCAGCTGTATAAATATTTTTGTCTCCAACCGCAACATCCGCTGATGTTCCATTATCAAAAGAAGCGTAAAACAATAGATCATCAGCCATTTTGTTTTCTATTGCAAATGCTAGCATTAAAACAATACCAATAACAAGACTTACGTATTTAAAAAGATGTTTCATACTACTAGGAAATTAAATTGTCTATAAACCTTCAGCATTAGCAATAAGTTCTGCTACATCTAAAACGCTAACACTCCCCTCTTTTTCGTGTGCTTTAATTCCGTCTGTCATCATAGTATTGCAATATGGACAGCCTGTTGCAATAATGTCTGGATTGGTATCCAATGCATCTTTTGTGCGCAATACATTGATATCCATATCTCCTTTTTCTGGTTCTTTGAACATTTGTGCGCCTCCGGCACCGCAGCATAGTGCCGCTTTTTTATGCCGTTTCATTTCTATTATATTCGCATTGGTTTTCTTGAGAACCTCTCTAGGTGCATCATAAACCGAGTTCGCTCGCCCTAAATAACAAGGATCGTGGAATGTAATACGTTTTTCTTTGTAAAATTCACCTTTAACTGACAGACGTCCATCATCCATTAACTCTTTTATGAATTGAGTATGGTGAACAACATCATAGTTTCCTCCTAAACCTGGATATTCATTTTTCAATGTATTGAAAGAATGTGGGTCACAGGTTACAATTCTCTTTATTTCATAGCCATTTAAAATCTCTATGTTCATCATAGCCTGCATCTGGAACAAGAATTCATTACCTGCACGCTTCGCCACATCTCCAGTGCAACTTTCTTCCGGTCCCAAAACGGCAAATTCAACATTGGCCTTATTCAATATTTTCACGAAAGCCCTTGAAATCTTTTTAGCTCTATCATCATAACTTCCAGCAGAACCTACCCAGAACAATATTTCTGGCTGTTTACCTTCGGCCATAAATGCTTCCATGGTTTTTACATTAAGTTCCTCACTCATAGTTCTAGATTTATTCGTTTACCCAGTTTAAACGATCCATTTGATTATATGGCCATGGTGCACCATTGTTTTCAATATTGGACATCATATTGTTAAGTTCCATGGGGGCTGCCGACTGTTCCATTACTAAAAACCTTCGCATCTCTATAATAATGGATAAGGGGTCTATGCTAACAGGGCAGGCTTCAACACATGCATTGCAGGTAGTACATGCCCATAATTCCTCATGACTAATATAATCTCCCAACAATTGTTTTCCGTCTTCTACAAATTCCCCCTTATTGGCATCCATATTCTTACCAACTTCTTCCAGTCGGTCACGAGTGTCCATCATTATTTTTCTTGGAGAAAGCTTTTTTCCTGTCTGGTTAGCAGGACATTCTGAAGTACATCTGCCGCACTCCGTACAAGTATAGGCATTGAGTAATTGCACCCAGTTTAAATCCATAACATCTGAAGCTCCAAATTTTTCAGGGTCTGGAGCATCTTCAGTAGGGGCTGCAAATGGGTCCGCTGAAGGGTCCATCATCAGTTTTACCTCATTGGTGACCGCTTCTACATTGTTAAACTTACCTTGCGGTGTTAGCTTTCCATAGTATGTATTTGGAAAGGCAAGTAAAATATGTAAGTGTTTGGAATAATACAGATAGTTCAGAAAAGATAATATTCCAATAATATGCAACCACCAAGCCGTACGCTCAACTAGTATCAAATTAGAAATTGACATGCCATCAAATAATGGTGCTATCAGTTGACTCACAGGAAAGGCTCCTGCTTTTGTATAATGAGCGGCATCTAATTGCTGTAATTGAAAATCGGCAGCATTCATTGTTAAAAACAAAAGCATCAGGACCAATTCAATATATAGAATCATGTTGCCATCCTTCTTGGGCCAGCCATCCATTTCTGGTTTTATAAATCGCTTTAGTTTGATGATATTTCTTCTAATCCAGAACACAATAACGGCAACAATGACCAAGAGGGCCAATACCTCAAAAGAACCTATCAAGAAATCGTACAATGCTCCCAAAGGAGCAAATATTCTATGGGTTCCCAATACCCCATCTATGATAATTTCTAAAACTTCAATGTTAATGATTACAAAGCCTACATAAACTATAATATGCATCAACCCCGCAATAGGACGAACAACCATCTTGGTTTGTCCTAACGCAATCCGCGCCATATTCTTCCACCTTTGCGATTTGTTGTCACTTACATCAACATCTTTTCCAAGTTTGATGTTCCTGGATAATTTTTTGACATTTTTAAAAAAAAACCCTATTCCGATAATGAGGACAATGGCAAAAAGTATATTGGGCAAGTACTCCATATATTAATTCTCGTTTTGTGCGGCCGGATCATTTTCTGGAAGCTCGTATTCTTTTTGCTTCTTTCCAAAAACTGAAACATTAACGTACCTTTTTGGGTTAAGCCTAAAATCTTGCAGTAATAAATCTAATTCCTTTGAAGCTGAAGTAAGGTTTTCATACAACTTATCATCTTGAGCAAGCTTACCCAGAGAACCTTCTCCTTTTTCAATTTTTCCTAGTACCTTATTTAGTTTCTCTACGGTTGTTTGAAAACTAGAAACCGTTTCTGCCAAACCAGCATTCGCCAGTGAATCTGAAAGCTTGGAAAAGTTAGCGGTAATATTATCCACATTTTTTAAGGAGTTATCCAATTGTTCTTTATTGTTTTCCAGTAAAACATTCAATTTATCCGCACTTCCTTTAAAAGAATTAACCAAATTATTAAGACCAGCAATACTCTGTCTCAATTCTATCCTGGTCTGATCATCAAGCACATCATTGACATTCATAAGCAACGAATCGGCATGAGAAACCGCACCTTCAACCTTCATCTGTAATGGCGTTAATTTCTCCTGTACCAAAGCGGTAAGCCCTGGTTTAATACTTGATTTAAGGGTATCCCCAGATTTTGCCATAGGTGAATCATCAAAAACTGGATGAATTTGAATCCCTTTTCCTCCTATTATCCCTGTATCATAAATCTCAGCTTGACTATTCTTCGAAAAATCATATCCTTCGTTAATCGAGAATGTAACAACGGATCTAAATTTATTATCACTGAACTTTATACTTGTTACATTACCTACAACAAGACCGTTTATGGAAACTTGGGTTCCTTGTTGTAAACCACCAACGTGGTCGTATACTGCATAAAATGTTTTGTTGTTTTCAAAAAAAGAAGAGGACTTTAGATAACTTAACCCGAAAATCAATGCTAAAATTCCCGCTAGTACTATAATCCCAGTTTTGATTTCCCTGGATAGTTTCAAAAGATTCTGTTTACTGTTCAAACAAAATTAGGAATATTTTTGACAAGGTAGCTACTGTTCTTTGCTCCTATTTTAATGCCTCGGATATTGACACTCTATTTCCGTTCTTATATGCCACTATATAAGCCGTAGTGTATCCTTTGGTTGCCGCCTTTGCCTTAAGAAGCTTTGCATCATCAAAAGAGCTTGCATTTCCGTACATATAGCGATACAAGTTTTTAAAAGGTTCTTTGGATAACTTATCCAACCCTTTAAAGTTTTCGCCCTTAAGAGGAATATTTTTAGCACTTGCCATAAGCTGTACCTTAAAAACTACACCGCTCTTAGCCGGTTTTGAATCGGTTGACGTTTCTTTAACTGGTTTTGTATCAGTTTCTTTAGAAATTGATACAGTGGAAGTTTCAGTACTTGCTGATTGCTCTTTTTTTGTTGTCGTATGGACAGCTCCAGAGCTATCCTCAATCACAATAGGTGTGTCATCTGGGTCATATCCGCTAACAATATCTTTTTTGTAAGCTAAAACAGCCGCTGCAATTGCTTTGCCCATTTCACTTTGTCCTTTCTTGGAGTTTAAATAACTTCCTTCACTTTTATTGGTCAAAAAACCTGTTTCAACAAGAACACTTGGCATGAAAGTTTGATGCAATACTATAAAACCAGCCTGTTTTACTTTTCTATCCTTTCTTTTTAATTTTTTGGTGAAATAATCCTGAAGCTTTTTGCCTAGCATAATACTTTGGTCCAAAAACTCTTCTTGCATAATGGTAAGGCCAATTACAGATTCTGGAGAATTAATGTCATATTCCGCATACCGCTTCTCATAATCATCTTCCAGATAAATTACTGAGTTTTCCTTCTTTGCCACCTCAAAATTTTGCCTATTCACATGAAGTCCAAGAACAAAAGTTCCTGCTCCATGCGCATCTGAACCATGAGAATCACAGTGAACAGATACAAAAAGATCTGCATTTGCCTGATTGGCAATTTCCCCTCTTACAAAAAGGTCAACAAACGTATCATCCTTTCTGGTATAGATAACTTTAATATTTGGGTTTTTTTCTAATTCTTCGCCTGCTTTCAATACAATACCCAATGCAATATTTTTTTCTAGGTATCCATTTCCCAAGTTGCCAGGATCATGGCCGCCATGGCCAGCATCCAAAACAACAATAAACTTATCTTTTAGTTGTACTTCGGTATCATTTTTGGTAAATGAAGCCATGGGAAGTATAAAGAGTAGAACAAAAAAAGCTAGCTGACTTTTATTCATAAGAACTGAGTAATTATAGCGTTCTGAAATGGTTAAAAATATTGTAATCCCCAATCAACAGAACAAAAAATATATGTAAGTTTGATCCCAAAAACTAAGCCAAACTAGCACAAAAATAGGATTTATCACGTTGCAATCAAACAAACATCTTTTAGTTTTCCTTTTTGTACTCCTTGGCGGCACAATAAATCTTCTGGCACAGGAAGACCTTATTACCCCTTTGCCAATAAAGAGAATCAATGATAGCATTACCGCTCCCCTATTACCTCCCAACATATTAAATGACTCTATTTCCACTGATTCAATACAGGCAGATTCCGTTCAAGGGAAGCAGCCTCTATTGCTTGATAAAATTAAGTACAAGGCCAAAGATTACGTGAAACTGAGTCAAAAAGACAATAAAATCTACCTGTATAACGAAGCTGAAATATATTATCAGGATACGGAACTCAAGGCTGGTGTAATTGTGATGGATTACATTAAGAACGAAGTATATGCGGGTAGGTTACAGGATTCTACGGGCACCTATTCCCAGTTGCCCTTTTTTAAACAGGGAACCAATGAGGTAAGACCAGACTCCATTAGATTCAATTTTGACACTCAAAAAGCGTTGATTTGGAATTCAAGAACGGAACAACAGGCTGGACTGGGCCAATTGGGCAGTGATGCAATGAAGATCTACGCAGAAAAAACAAAAAAAGAAAATGATTCTGTTTACTTTTTAAGTGAAGGAAAATTGACCACATCCAAAGACACGGTGGACCCGGACTATTACATTAGAATTCGTAAAGCCAAATTTGTACCCAAAAAGAAGATAATTGCGGGTTTTAGTAATATTTATATTGTGGATATTCCTACTCCGGTTGCATTACCATTTGCTTACTTTCCCTTAACCACAGGGCGCTCAGCGGGATTGATATTCCCAACCTTTGGTAATGATCCCAATAGGGGCTATTTTCTTCAGAACGGAGGATATTATTTGCCAATAAGTGACTATGTGGATTTAAGCCTTACAGGTGACTTCTATACAAACGGGAGTTATGGTTTTAGGGCCCAATCAGTTTACGCAAAGCGATATAAGTTTAGGGGTAATATAAATTTCAATTTTGAAAATTTAATTCAGAGCCAAAAGGGTTTTGATGATTTTAGCCGAACAAGTAATTACAACATTCAAATAAGACATACACAGGATGCCAAAGCGAGTCCAAATTCCAGGTTTTCGGCCTCTGTAAACTTGGGTAGTAGTCAGTTTTTTACCAATTCATTAAATCAAGTCAACCGATCAAACACGCAAACCAATACGTTTGCTTCGTCCATAAGCTATTCCAAAACCTTTCCGGCATATCCTTCCGTAAATACAAGTTTAACATTAACCCATTCGCAAAACTCTAGGACACAGGCCATTCAAATGTCATTGCCAACGTTTCAGGCTAGTATGGAACGTATTTTCCCTTTCGCAAAAAGGGATGGTATTAAAAATGGAATTGTTCAGAATGTCAACTTTCAGTATGATGTAAATGGACAAAATAGTATAACCACAACGGAAGAAGACTTTTTTACCAGCGCAATGTTTGAAGGCGCACGTGTAGGAGCGAGACATAGAATTCCAATTGGAACCAATTTTAAGGTAGCAAAATACTTGAGCGTAAGTTTAAATGGTAACTATGAGGATGTTTGGGCACTGGAAACCATTAGCAGACGGTTTGATGCTGATCAGGAAGAAGTTGTTACAGATACCATTGCTGGATTTGACAGATTTAATAGATATAACCTTGGTGCCAGCATAGGTACGGTTGTTTATGGTACTTTTAACTTTGGAGAGGATAAAAAAATACAGGCTATTAGGCATGTTATACGTCCATCTATCAGTTATAGCTACGCTCCTTCATTTGAGCAATTTTATGAAACTTATACTGATGGTGATGGTGATGATGTGCAATACACTCCTTTTGAAACTAGCCTATATGGAAGACCTTCTTTAAGCAAAAGTAATTCCATTGGTTTTTCATTACAGAATACATTGGAAGCCAAGGTTAGGGACAAGGATTCCACCGTTGTAGAACCTAGGAAGGTTAATATACTCAGTAATCTTACCTTATCTACCAGTTACAATTTTGAAGCAGATTCGCTGAAATTAAGCCCTATTAGCCTAAGTGGAGGTACGGAGATTATCAAGAATGTTCCCATTAACTTCTCTGCCACATTGGATCCATATGCAATAGACAATAATGGGAGAAGGATTAATACTTTCAATGTTAGTAATGGGGGTGGGCTTTTACGATTGACTTCGGCTAGAATTAACACAGGGTTCGCCTTAAGAAGTGATATGTTTAAAAAAGGTGGCGGTAAAAGTAATGAGGAGCCGCAAGAACAAGAGCCTGACTATGGTGCAAATCCATTTGAATTAGAGGGAGCAAGGGATGGGGAGCCCTTTTTTAAGAATGAAAACCCAGATTCTGATGAAGTGGACAATCCAATTTACAATACCAAGATTCCCTGGG
The DNA here is from genome assembly GCF_021390195.1 of Flagellimonas sp. CMM7. Taxonomy (NCBI): domain Bacteria; kingdom Pseudomonadati; phylum Bacteroidota; class Flavobacteriia; order Flavobacteriales; family Flavobacteriaceae; genus Flagellimonas; species Flagellimonas sp. CMM7. The sequence continues at coordinate 24,283 of NZ_CP090003.1, forward strand.
ACATGAGGTTTACCTATGTAGCCACTTACAACAACAGCAATAGGCAAAAGGAAATAACCAATCACTCATTAATGTTTTCCGGTAATGTACAACTTTCCCCTAAATGGGAGGTTGGGTTTAACTCTGGCTACGATATTAAAAACAAGGGGTTTGCCGATACACGACTTAATTTTAAGAGGGATTTAAATAGTTTTCGGTTGAGTTTTGATTGGACACCTTTTGGAAGATTTGAAAGATGGTATTTCTTTATTGGAATAAAGAGTTCCATTCTTAGTGACCTTAAATGGGAAAATAGAAGTCAACCATTTAGCAGATAGAATAATTTAAAATAGCTTACTTTTCAAATTATCAATGAAAAAATCCTTTCCATGAAAAAAATAATAAATACTCCAAATGCCCCAGCGCCAATAGGCCCTTATAATCAGGCCGTTCTTATTAAAGACACCCTATATATATCTGGGCAAATTCCGATTGATCCGTCAACAGGAGCATTGGTTGAAGGCGATATAAAAAGGGAGACCAAACAATCTATGGAAAATCTAAAGGCCATTCTTTCTGAAGCAAATATGACTTTTGAGGATGTGATAAAGGCCTCCATCTTCGTTAAGGATATGCATCAGTTTTCTGAAATAAATGAAGTATATGGAGCTTATTTTAATGCTGAAACTGCTCCCGCAAGAGAAACTGTAGAAGTTGCCAATCTTCCCAAGTTTGTGAATGTAGAAATTTCTATGATTGCAATTAAATAGTCTCTCTATGGAATTCCATAAGACCTTCTATTGGACGTCTGCGGATAACTCCTAAAATTAAATCATTGCGCTCTAACACAGTGGTTAGCTCATCACTTAGAAAATGTGCTATACTACCAACAAAGTTTATAGGAACTTTTGTGGCCAGTTCAAATTGCATGATGTAATTGTTCACAAATTGTTGTAGCCCCTTGTCTATCACACCTCGACAATATGGATGGTCCTTATTTTCAATAATAAATCGGGCAAAGGTTGCCAAATACGTATTAGGGTTGGGCTGCTTATATAAGTGTTCCTTAATTACATCAGCATCTAAATTATATTCTTTTGCAAATCTAATTCCCAGGTCTTGAGGCATTTTGTGAAAATAGTAATCTCTTAAAAGTTTCCTTCCGAAAAAATTACCACTTCCATCATCCATTAAAATGTAGCCTAAAGAAGTGACTTTTTGGAACAATTGATGGCCATCATAATAGCTGCAGTTTGAGCCTGTGCCCAGAATACATACAATTCCTTGATGTCCTATTTTGGTAGTGGAATATATTGCTGCAAAGGTATCTTCCCTTACTTCTGCTTTTGCATTTGGAAAAAAATCCTTGAAAATCTCCTTCAAAAAATTCTTCATCCTATCGGTACCGCAACCAGCACCATAGAAATACAATTGACTTACAACATCTTTGTTTTTGGAAAGTTCAAAATTATTGGCCAATCTGTCCTCAATTACCTCTCGCGTTAACACTTCAGGACTAAGCCCCAGTGTCTGGGTAAGGAACAATTGTTCGCCAGTATTATCCAAAGCAATCCAATCAGATTTGGTTGCTCCACTATCCACAATCAATATCATATGCCTAATTTTATAATGAATCCTGAAAAAGACATATTGCCTTTTTCAGGATTTACTTGTAAGATGATAAATTACAGATTTGCTACGTGTTCAGCTAAATCAACCAATTTATTAGAGTAACCCGCTTCGTTGTCATACCAAGAAACAACTTTGAAGAACTTCGAGTTTAATTCCATACCAGCTCCTGCGTCAAAAATGCTTGTTCTTGCATCTCCTACAAAATCTTGCGAAACAACAGGTTCATCTGTATATCCTAAAATACCGGCCATATCTCCTTCAGAAGCATCTTTAAACGCTTTCTTAATTTCATCGTAAGAGGTTTCTTTTTCCAATCTTACTGTTAAATCAACAACAGACACATCTGCAGTGGGTACACGGAATGCCATTCCTGTAAGTTTCCCCAAAAGTTCCGGGATTACTTTTGTTACTGCTTTAGCAGCTCCCGTAGAAGCAGGAATGATATTTAGCATTGCACTTCTACCTCCTCTATAATCTTTTCTTGATGGACCATCCACCGTTAGCTGTGTAGCTGTAGTAGCGTGAACAGTAGTCATTAAGCCTTCTTCTATGCCAAATTTATCGTTCAATACTTTTGCCAATGGTGCAAGACAGTTTGTTGTACAAGACGCATTTGATACAATAACGTCCGATGCTTTTACATCATTATGGTTAACACCCATTACAAACATAGGTGCATCTTTGGATGGTGCAGATATAACAACTTTTTTTGCTCCTCCATCAATATGGTATTGAGCCATTTCCAAAGTTGTGAAAATACCAGTACACTCTGCAACGATATCAGCTCCTACTTCGTCCCATTTTAAAACTTTAGGGTCTCTTTCTGCAGTAATTCGTATTGTTTTTCCATTTACAACAAGATTCCCGTCTTTCACTTCGACCGTACCATCAAATCTTCCATGGACTGAATCGTATTCCAATAAATATGCAAGATGCTCTACATCCAACAAATCATTAATCGCCACAACATCAACGTTATCTCTCTTTACTGTTGCACGAAACACCAATCTTCCTATTCTACCGAATCCGTTAATTCCTATTTTCAAATTTGACATTTTTACTGTATTTGGTTATAATTATGTAGTCATTATATCAGAAACTCTTAAGAGTTCCTCGTCTATCTCTGTATGTGCTTTTATAGCTTCACTTATTGGTGTAAGTATTAATTGATTATCTCTTATACCTACCATATAGTTGGACTTTCCTTCCAACAAACTTTCTACTGCCTTTACCCCCATTCTGCTGGCAAGTACTCTATCAAAACAAGTTGGATTACCACCCCTTTGCATATGACCTAAAACGGATACTCTAACGTCATATATAGGTAGGTGTTCCTCAACATATTCCTTAAGTTCAAAAACGTTCTTTCCAATTTTGTCCCCTTCAGCAACAATTACAATACTGGATGATTTTCCAGATTTCTTGCTTCGTTTTAAGGAATCCAATAAACGTTCCAAACCAAGGTTTTGTTCTGGAATTAAGATTTCTTCTGCTCCAGCTCCTACTCCCGCATTTAAAGCAATGTGCCCAACATCTCTGCCCATTACTTCAACAAAGAAAAGACGGTTGTGCGAGCTTGCTGTATCCCGTATTTTATCAATCGCATCCACAACGGTATTAATAGCTGTATCAAAACCAATGGTATAGGTAGAACCTAAAATATCATTATCGATAGTTCCAGGCATTCCCATCACCGGAAAGTTATATTCTTCATTAAAAGAAAGTGCTCCAGCAAAACTTCCATTCCCTCCAATAACAACGAATGCGTCTATACCTTCTTTCTTCAACTGGTCGTAAGCTTTCTTACGTCCCTCTTTGGTCCTAAACTCTTCACAGCGTGCAGATTTTAGGATTGTTCCTCCTTTGTTGATGATGTTGTTTACGCTACGGGCGTCCATAGGTTTAAAATCTCCATCTATCATCCCCTCATAGCCTCTGTAGACACCTACACATTCTATATTCAAATATGCACAGGTACGAACTACTGAGCGAATTCCAGCGTTCATTCCCGGAGAATCACCGCCTGATGTAAACACTGCTATTTTCTTAATTTCTGATGCCATTCAAAATTTTAAAAAACCAAAACTAGGAAACTTTATTTAATTAATGAATGACATATTAACTAATTTGTTTTCAGGCGTTTTCGCAAACGTTTTCGTAATTTTTTTTATCAAAAAACACTAAAAATGTAACCTTAATTAGGTAACTTTTTGGAAGTCTTGTCTTTAGCAGTGAAACGGATTAGACTATCTTTTCCCATAATCTCCGTGGATTTTTGAAGTTCTGGTGGACTGATCTTCTTTTTTTTCTTTTTGAATACTTTCTGCATCAACTCTTTAAAACTATCAAAATCAACTTGGTACGATAGACCAAGACCTTGCGTATATCCTTGACGCTCTGCCAAGAATTGTTGTATTTGGTTCTCTCTGTTAAATATTTTAGCGCTCAATGTGCCTTCTTCATTTAACAGTACTTGGACTTCTACATCTCCGGCAACAACCGTTTCAGATACCCCACCTACCGGTACTCCCACTCTTCCGTTGACCAAAACCCTATCTGATATTTGAGTTGAGACGGTCACCCCTATTCTATTTTCTGTTTGAATATCCGCATTAGCATCTAAATATCCTTGTTCGTATGAAACCCCTAAATTGAACTTATCATTATCACCAGATAGGATTTGATTAAGAAGTCCCGATGCCGTTTGAATTAAATTACCAGTCACGGCTTGTTGATTGATACCTGTTTGTTCATTTACAAATGTTCCTTGAGCCAAAAGGAAGAATGCGTTACGTTCTTTAACCGTTGGATCTTGCAATCTATATTCCAGTTCTGATTGTACCACAGAATTGGTTCCCGGAAAATCAATATCAAAGTTAATATTGGGACTTTCCAACTCTCCATCTAAACGCACCACCACTTCTGTGGGTATTCTTGCTTTGTATCCTTGGTTATCCAATAGTGGTGCTGGATTGGCGTTAAGTGCATAGACCGCTTCCAAGTTAAGTTGTGCTGCCAATGGATCACGTTCCCAGAGAATTGTACCTCCTGGACGTACTTGAAATTTCTTATCAATTACACCACCATACCTGAAATTATACTCGCCCGTAACTGCAACAAACTCCCCATACATATTAAATTTTCCATTGGTGTTGATTTCTATAAGAAGGATACCTTCTCCAGTTCCCTTCAATGAGCTTCCTGTACTCTGGTCCACCACTATTTCCACTTCAGCATCTGGAGTTACTGCCAAGTCAAAAGCCATTTCCAAACCCTGGTAATCCTTTAGCACTCGTTCTTCCTTAAACGATTCTGAACCGGTCTTCTCAATAAAATTGATAAACGAATAATCTCCAACACTGGTTACATCACTAAGGGGTATTTTTAATGATGTTCCTCTGGCGGTTGTGGCATCAACTGCAATATTAAGGGCATCTGTAGACCCATAAATACTTCCTGTTCCATTTATAAAGCCAGTCCCATAATACAGCGCTTCTTCATCGAATTCCGTATTCAGAATCATAAAGCGATTGTTTTTTGTGTCCACATCCAAATCAAGCGACCAATCATCAAAAGCGGTGTGGTTTATAGTCCCATCCAATGTTGCTGTAGTACCTTCAACTACATCTGAAAGTCCAATATTGTCAAAGTAAAAAGTCTGGTCAAAAAGGCGAACCCGTGAATATGGTGCAAAATCATAATCCACATTTAAATAAGGTATACCAATTCCTGCATCGTTTAAACTAAGTGCGCCATTTATTGATGGGTTAGAAATACCTCCAGTAATCTTAGCATTCCCACTAATACTACCTCTAATGTTTGAAACTACCCCGTCCCCTAAAGCACTGAAAGGTTCAAGGCGAAAGTCGGTAAAGTTTGCGGCCAGATCCAACTGCCTATTATTGTTTTGGTTTGTAACATTACCATTTATACTCAACCGCTCTTTTCCATTATCATTCAAATACGTACTTACGCCAAATTGCGTTAAATCATTGTTTCCAAAAATGCCTATTTCTAAATCACCCTGACGGATTTTGTTAATACTAAAGTCCCTAACATTTAAACTGGAAGTTGGCAAATACTTGCCATCCTTTTGTAAAATATTGAGAAATCCATTTACTGACCCATCCAACTTTAGACTGTCTATTTCTGGGGTTATCTTGTTAAGCGAAACAATTTTAAACTGCAAATCCAAATCCTTGTATGTTGAATCTGCCAATTCTCCCCTAAGCCTTATTTGTTCACTATCATTATTATCCATCACAACATCTTCAATCCTGATGCTGTCCAAAGTTCTGTTGATGATAACTTTATTCTTATTGTTTCCATCTTTATTAAGCACCCAAACATTGCCCTTAAAATTGACATCAGATTTTTTTAACCCGATTACCGATTTGTTTTCTTTATTGAATGTATGATAGAAATTTAGGTTATAGCTATCGTTGTACTCACTTCCTCCCTTAAACTCTGTTCTAAAGAACAGGGTGTCTTTTAGTGTTGTGTTAATAAGATTAAAATCCTTTACATCGTAGTAAACGGTGGACATGTCTTCAACCGAAACGAAGGTGTTAAACAATGGATTCTTATTATCAATTTTCAGCTCTATATTATCAAAATCGTTTCCAAAAGCTTCAATACTCGGAGACTTAAAGGTGAGTTTAAAATCTCCTTCATCAGAAATTATGTTTCCTCGAATAAATGTATTGGGGTCAAAAACAACCTCAGGAAAAAATACATCAACTATTTTATTGTAGATTTTAAAATTAAAGCTGAGCCTTTGTCCTTCAGAAATCTCAAAAGGCTTATAGTTTGTATAGATACTACCTATGGAATTCTGCACCAACTTCCCTATTTCTTTTACCTTAAATTTTCCTTTTACATAGCCGGTAATAATATCGGGGGAGTTAATTTCCACAGTTCTCACAGTGTCTTGGTCAAAAGAAGAGGATACAGCAAAATCATCAAAATAGTAGGTTTCGTTTTTATTTTGATACGTGGTATTTGAAAAACGTAATTGACCCATGATATTGTCGAGATTGGTCCCTTCAATATCCATATTTAAATCTCCCTTAAAAATAGATACACTGTCGTTGATAAAGTTTAATTTTTTAAGATCTGCATGTGCTACGGAAGCAATAAAGTTGAAGTTATTGGCATTATCTCCAAAATCAGCCAATCCTTTAAAATCAAATTGAAAGTTTTCATCATTACTTACCAATGAACCATCAAAAAGCTTTTCTTTTAAAACACCAGATACTTTTAGATTGTTATATTCATAATCATTGAATTCCAATTTATATACTTCTCCAATAACCTCAGTGTTCAAATATTCGGCTATAAAGCCTTTACCTTCTACATTAACATCCATAGTTGCTAAACCCAGCTGATTGTTTTCCGCAAAGTTTCCTAAATCAAAATCTATGAGCGATACAAAACCAATGTAGGAAGCATCATCTATAGCTTGGATATTGGTCATTTGCAGATTGGTATAACTACTACCTATTGCTGTATTCAAGTTAATTTGTACATCTAAGGACGTTTCCGTCACCTCTGCATCTCCACGAATGGTAAACTGACCTAATTTTTGAATAGAGGAAGGGATGTTTTTCCCTAAAATATCTGGTAACAATGACCTTAGTTGGTAATAGCTGGATGTAAGATTGTCTATATCAGATCGCATGATAAATGGGGCCTCCTTGCTAAACATGTTATCAAACTCAAAGTCTCCCCTAATACCAGTATTTTCGGATTGGATAAATAATTCTTTTACTTGTAACTTGTTTAATACCCCACTTACGTTTCCAGTAAATGAAACTACCTTATCTGTTCCAAATTCATTATAAAATGCATTGACTTCATTAAGTGCTATAGTAGATTCATTAAAATCTGCCGCTACATTGACCCGGTCCAAAAATTCTTTAAAATCTTCACGATTATAATTGAACACTAAGTCTCCTTTAATTTTAGATTCTTTGGTTTGAATTCTCAGCGAATCAAAACGCATCTGCTGTTTGGTATACTTAAAATCTGTAGAAAGGTTTTTTAATCGCAATCCCCTTTTTGTCTGTAGCGATAAACCATTAATTTTTAGGGTAACTTCTGGTCCCAGAACTTGAAAATCTTTTGCCAAGACATCCATACCTGTAAAATTCAATGTCTCTTGAAATTCCAAATTTTCATCAATAAGTTTAAATTTCCCTTCAGAAATCTGTATTTCATCAGATGACATGAAGAAAGGAGGAGTACCTGGTGCTCTGGGTTGCCCATCATCCAATTTGGCAACAAAGACATCTAAGTTGGTATCCCTCTCATTTTTGTAGGTCTTCAGATTAAAGAACAGGCCATCCACATCAATATCACCAAACTCCATTTTACCATTGGCCATATTTCTAATGTTTAAAATAGACGTGGTCAATTTCTCAATATAAACGAGAGTGTCCTTTTTATAATCTTCAACATAAATGCCCTTTATGCCTGTGTTTAGATTGAATAGGGATAAGCTAAGACGGTCTATGGAAATATTAGTGCCAAACTCTTCGTTAAGGGATTTTGTGGCATATTTTGCCATTCTAGTTTGTACAGCCGGAATTGATAGTATCAACGAGCCCAATACCATTAGAAGCAGAATCGCCAATATAAATCGTAACAGTATTTTCCTTAGTTTTCTGATAGGGCTTTATGTTTTACCTTTGCTTGACCAACTTTTGTTCCAAAACCTGTGGTAAATAAAAAAATATACATTCTTGCAATAGAATCTTCTTGCGATGATACTTCTGCGGCCATTTTGTGTAACACAAAAGTGTTAAGCAATGTAGTGGCAACACAAGAGGTACACAAGCAATATGGAGGTGTTGTTCCAGAATTAGCATCTAGAGCCCATCAACAAAATATAGTTCCCGTAGTACATCAAGCCTTGGCCAAGGCAAATATCGATAAAAAACAACTATCTGCCATAGCTTTTACCAGAGGTCCAGGACTTATGGGTTCTTTATTGGTAGGAGCTTCTTTTGCCAAGTCATTATCACTGGGGCTGAACATTCCATTGATTGAAGTTAACCACATGGAAGCCCATATTTTAGCGCACTTCATTGATGATGAAAGCATGACGACTCCAGAATTCCCTTTTTTGGGAATGACCATTAGCGGAGGCCATACTCAGATTGTCAGGGTAAACAATTATTTTGATATGGAAGTTCTTGGTGAAACGCTAGATGATGCCGTGGGCGAAGCTTTTGATAAAAGTGCAAAGTTAATGGGGTTACCATATCCAGGCGGGCCATTAGTAGACAAAAATGCACAACTTGGGAACCCTAGAGCTTTTGACTTTCCAAAACCCAAAGTGGAAGGGCTTAATTTTAGCTTTAGCGGATTAAAAACAAGTATTCTGTATTTTATACAGCGAGAAACAAAAAAGAATCCAGGTTTTGTCACGGAAAACATTAATGACATCTGTGCTTCGGTGCAGTATACGATACTAGAAATCCTAATGGATAAGCTCAAGCTTGCGGTAAAACAAACCGGGATTCAACAGATTGCCATAGGTGGTGGAGTTGCTGCCAATTCTGGAATACGAGCAAAACTAAAAGAAGCGGAAGAAACATTAGGGTGGAAAACTTACATCCCTAAATTTCAATACTGCACAGATAATGCGGCAATGATTGGTATTGTTGGTTATTTAAAGTTTTTAGAAAAACAATTCACGGACCAAAGCGTAGGAGCCAAAGCAAGGTATGCAATTGGCAGTTGACCATAGGTTTGATTAACTTTTAATCTCTACCTTTTCACTTTCAAATTTGAGAATGGCATATAATGAAGAAATAGCAACCAGAATTCGTCATGCATTGGCAATATTTCCAGAAGAATTTACCGAAAAGAAAATGTTTGGGGGAGTTGCCTTTTTATATAGTGGAAAAATGACGGTAGGTCCTGTAAAAAATGATTTGATGGTTCGCATCATAGGTGATAAAATGCCTGATGTTTTAGCACAAGAATTTGTAAGACCTATGGATTTTACAGGCAAACCAATGAAAGAGTTTGTTTTTGTATCCCCTGAGGGTTTTAAAACTGAAGAACAACTTCAAAATTGGATTGAACTTGGTTTAGAACACGCAAAAAGCAAATTATAGATTATGCAACTTTTTTACAACCCTTCCCTAGATAATAGTTTTAAACAGTTCTTTTTCTCCGCTGAGGAAAGTAAGCATATCTTAAAAGTACTGAGAAAGAAAGAGGGAGATGTTTTACACATTACCAATGGGAAAGGATACCTTTTTGAAGCTGAAATCCTGGTTGCGGATATTAGAAAGTGCAAAGCACAAATAATATCTACGGAAAAAAGTATTCCAAAACGCTACACACTTCATCTTGCTGTTGCTCCAACCAAAATGAACGACCGCTACGAATGGTTCTTGGAAAAAGCGACGGAAATAGGTGTAGATGAAATAACCCCCATCATTTGCGAACATTCTGAGCGAAAAATCCTAAAATTGGAACGAATGGAGCGAGTGTTGCAATCTGCTATGAAACAGTCGTTACAAACACATTTACCCAAATTAAATCCTGCAATTTCTTATAAAGAATTCATGAATCAAGAAATGAGTGGATTAAAATTTATTGCGCATTGTGATGAAGGTGAAAAAATGGAACTGAAAAGAAGGGTTGCGGCCGATAAAGACCTTATCATTCTTATAGGTCCTGAAGGTGATTTTTCAAAAACTGAAATAAATCTGGCATACGCCAAAGGTTTTGTCCCTGTATCTTTGGGAAACAACCGTTTACGGACCGAAACCGCAGCAATTGTTGCTTGCACAACCGTTTCTATAATCAATAGCTAGCTACTAATCTGAGCTTTTGCGGCACCAGTAATATCCAAGTCATCAGATTCTATAAGTATCATTAAGGTTAACTTGTCATTAGAGGATACAAGCTTGGGAATCGTAATTGAAGACGTTCCCTTTTTAGTTACAATGGGCACATACCTTTCCGCTACTACAATGTTACTGTTCTTCAAGGTTCTGTTTCTATTTTCTCCTCTTTTAACAGAAGTTGTCCTTTCATCCAATACCAAAATAACTTTAAGCTGCTTACCTACTAAATTACCTTCTATGGCATAATTAAATGCTATTGAATTTTGATTTGCTTCGCTAACATTCAAGTCTAAGGCATTATCGGTTTTTTTTGCTTTGTATTCATTTATCTTAGAATGCATTTTTGATTGATTGGAACCTACAAAGTGTTCTTTTCCGTTGATGACCAACTGCGGAGTATAATTACTTCTGTACTGGAACTTTCTATTATAATCCCTTTGCTTTTTTGTATAAACAGATTTACTAAAAGGATCTTCCCAACCAATGTAGTTCCAATAGTCTACATGATAGGACAAGGCGTAAACATTTTCCGGGTATTGTTTTTTCACCTTTTCTAAAAGTACGTCCGCAGGTGGGCAACTGGAACAACCTTGCGAGGTAAACAATTCCAAAACTATCGAAGGTTCGTACAAATCACTTTTAGCCGCTTCGTTCTCAGGCTCAACTGCACGTTCTTTCTTGCCTGCGTAAAATGCCATAAGAGACATTGCCAGAAATGCCATGAAGGGAATTATGATTTTTTTAAACATGAATACTGTATTTTTGATTTCTTAGTTATTCGTGGGAAAATGAAACAACTTACCAAGCTATGTGGTTTTTTAACTTTTTTTGTGATAAGCCTTTGTCATGCCCAAGAAATCGCAATTCTAAAATACGGTGGCGGCGGGGATTGGTATTCCAACCCAACGGCTTTGCCAAACTTAATTCAGTTCTGCAATAACAACATTGGCACCAAAATAAACCCAAAACCAGAAACGGTAGAGATTGGCAGCGTTTCTATATTTCAATATCCCTATCTCCATATGACTGGGCATGGAAATGTTTTCTTTTCTGATGAAGAGGCAGAAAACTTGAAAACCTATCTATTGGCAGGTGGCTTTTTACATATTGATGATAATTACGGGATGGAGTCCTATTTAAGAAGAGAATTGGAAAAAGTGTTTCCAAATAAGCAGTTGGAAGAGCTTGGTGCTGATCACCCTATTTTTAATCAGAGATATCAATTCCCTGCTGGTCTGCCTAAAATCCATGAGCATGATGGAAAAAGACCTCAAGCCCTAGGTATTTTTGAAGAAGGAAGACTATTGTTGTTGTTCACTTTTGAAAGTGATTTAGGAGACGGTTGGGAAGATCCATCCGTTCATAACGATCCAGAAGAAATTAGATTAAAAGCGCTACAAATGGGTGCCAATATTGTAGAATATGCCTTTAAAAGTTAACGTATGACTTCAAAAATAATATCCAAAGGGATTTTAAGAGCAGTAGCCATTATCGTTGGTGTTGTTCTTCTGGGCTACTTTTTATTTAAGATTCAATCTGTTTTGGCCTATTTGGCCATTGCCGCGGTAATTGCTCTTCTAGGTAGACCAGTAGTTCTTTTTTTAAGAAGAAAATTAAAGTTTCCCAACACGCTTGCAGTTATACTGACAATGGTTTTTATGTTGGTTATTTTCCTTGGAATTCTAGCGCTCTTTATTCCTTTGATTTCTGAACAAAGTAAAAATTTATCACTATTGGACATTGAAGCTTTAAAAGCAGATGTAAATACCCTTTACTTACAAATTCTTGAATATTTTGGCGCCACAACAGATAACGTTACCCATTTAATTGAAGACTCAGATTTGGAGAAAAACGTTTTGGAAGGTTTAGATTTAGGATTCATTCCAGACTTTCTAAATTCATTTGTCAACATATTGAGCAATTTTAGTATTGGTCTTTTCTCAGTTCTTTTTATTTCATTTTTCTTTTTAAAGGACAGTAAGCTCTTTCAAAATGGAATGTTGACTTTTGTTCCCGATAACAGAGAAAGTAATTTGGTAAAATCTGTCGATAAAATCAATGGATTATTGTCCAGATACTTTGCCGGAATTTTACTTCAGCTTTTTATTTTATTCGTTATTTATACCATTGCACTTTTAATTGCAGGTGTAGAAAATGCCATCGTGATTGCATTCCTTTGTGCCCTCTTTAACATCATTCCATACATAGGTCCAATCATCGGTGGTGCCATCATGATTACGTTGACCATGACCAGTTTTTTAGGAGCTGATTTTAGCACGGTGATTTTGCCAAAAGCACTGTACGTTTTTGTAGGTTTGATTATTGGTCAACTCATTGATAATTTCTTTTCTCAACCCTTCATTTTTTCTACAAGTGTAAAGTCACATCCCCTAGAAATTTTTCTGGTAATCATTATTGCCGGTCTTGTATTTGGTATTGTTGGCATGGTCGTAGCAGTACCAGGATATACTGCAATAAAAGTGATTTTAAAGGAGTTTTTAGCCGAAAATTCCGTAGTGAAAAAGTTGACTAGAAACTTATAGTTTTAGTTTGAATAAAGTAATATTAAATACTGGTTTACAAGATTTTATACATAAAAATTGGAATGCTGACATCGTGTCAGTTTTGCTAAAAAAACAACTTTTTGAAGGAGTTTCTCAAAAAGAGTTGGTAGAACAGCTAGAAGCCAAGAAAAAGTGTAAGGACAAACTCCCTTCTTGGTTCAATACCCTCAACATTTACTATCCAAATAAACTGAATATTGAGCAAACAAGTTCAGAGCAAACAGCTCGCTACAAATCTAAACTTATTAATGGAAAAACAATCTTGGATGTAACTGGTGGATTTGGTGTTGATTCGTATTTTTTTTCAAAGCAAATCGATACAGTTTTTCATTGCGAAATCAATTCTGAATTAAGTGAAATTGCAAAACATAATTTTGAAGTATTTGGTCAAAACAATATCACCTGTATTCCTGATGATGGAATTCAATTTCTCAAAAGTACCATTCAAAAATTTGACTGGATCTACATCGACCCTTCAAGAAGAAATAATGATAAAGGAAAAGTTTTCTTGTTGAAAGATTGTCTACCCAATCTCCCAGAAAATCTTCAAGCTCTTTTTGAGAAAACAAAAAACGTTTTAGTTAAAACCTCCCCTCTTCTAGATATTTCTCAAAGTATTAAAGAACTGGATTTTGTGAAAGAAATCCATGTTGTGGCAATTAACAATGAAGTAAAGGAATTGCTTTATGTTTTGGAACATGGTTTTAAAAAAGATATTACAATAAACGCTATAAACCTCATCCAAGACCAAGAAGTGTTTTTTAGTTTTAGTTTACACGAGGAACCTTCTGTTGTAGTTACATATAATAATCCTGAAAAATACTTGTATGAGCCTAATTCAGCTATTTTAAAATCTGGCGGTTTTAAATCAGTAGCAAAAGCTTACGGCGTCAAAAAACTGCATCAACATTCACATTTGTATACCTCTGAAGTTTTAATTGATTTTCCGGGGAGGAGGTTTGAAATTAGAACTGTTCTGCCTTATTCCAAAAACGCATTAAAAGAGCTTAAAATTAGCAAAGCAAATATCACTACAAGAAATTTTCCTGCATCTGTTGCAGCGTTACGTAAGAAACATAAGATTAAAGATGGTGGGGATGTTTATTTGTTTTTCACCACTAATCTAGACAACAAACATATTGTTATCATATCAAACAAGGTGCAACCAATCTTTTAAGATCAATATTGCACCTTGCTTCTTTAGCATGACAATATCATTACATAGTCAGTCTCATAAAAAGTTCATGTGAACTATTATCAATGTTGTTTATGGAATTCTCCATAGAGGCTTCATAAGCATATCCTATATGAAACCCTGAACTTATATCAAACATGATCAACCCGCTTAATGCTTCATCCAATCGATATGAGGTTCCAAATTTAAAGCGTTGACCGAAGTCAAAAATTGAAGTAATATCTACTGACAGTGGAGATGCGTCAACATAGCGCAGCATACTGCTGGTCTGCAATGTTAAGTTCTTATTTAGTTTAAAATCATAACCTCCTACTAAATACATATGCCTTCTATCTGTACTCATAAAGGCATTACCGTTAATTTCTTCCAAACGATTTGGAGTCAATAACTTTGGAGCAGATAGTGAAACAAAATAGTTGTCATGTTTTAAATAAGCCCCCACTCCCACATTTGGAGTAAATCTACTCTCAAAATCCATTAAAGAACCATCTTGTCCCATACCGTATGTTACAAGTCCAGCGGTATTTGCACTATAAGAATTTCCACTTGCTTTAAGACCTAAGAAGAGGGTATAATCTTCATTGATCTTTAGTTTATATGAAAAATCTATTGCTACCCATGTTTGGTTCTCTATAAAGGTTTGATCGTTTAAAATAGCCACTCCCAAACCAACGTTTGCGGCAACAGGCATGGAGAAAAGCGCACTTTGACTCTCTGGAGCCCCTTCTACTCCAGCCCATTGACTTCGAAGTCCCAAGGTTAGCTCTGCAGCTTCGCTGGTTCCAGCGTATGCAGGGTTAACAAGGTTCATATTATATCTGTAAAAGGTATATTGAGGGTCTTGTTGTGCAGCCATGAATTGAGCGCATAAACCTATGGTTATACCAAAAACCAATATTAAATTTTTCATTATTTTATGTTTTTTGACTAATAATTAATATAAATCCAACCTTGTATTGGTTTTGTTCCATTACCTAAATCTATCACATACATATATGATCCAGGAGGTAGTTTTTCGCTATTGTTTTTATAGAAACCTCCCCAATTATTTTCATAACCTTTGGTAGCAAATACCTCGTGACCCCATCTGTTATATACCCTTACCACATTGTTAGGATAATTAGTGATTCCAGGAATTACCCATCCATCATTCATTCCATCACCATTTGGTGTAAAGGCTTGGGCCGGTGTTATCAATGGCTCGCTATCTGTGGGAAAATCATCATCATCATCCATTAATCCATCGTTATCATCATCCGTATCCGCATTGTCACCTGTACCATCACCATCTGCATCTGCATCTTCGCTTGGGTCTAATGGAAAGGCATCCTCTGTATTTGGAGTACCATCTCCATCAATATCAGAATCGGAATTGTTACCAGTACCATCACCATCGGTATCGGTATCCTCTGTAGGATCTAGTGGAAATGCATCTACTGTATCCGGGGTACCATCACCATCTGCGTCCAGATCCGCATTGTCTCCAGTACCATCTCCGTCTGTATCCATATCTTCACCGGAGTCAAAAGGAAAAGCATCTTCTATATTTGGAGTACCATCTCCATCAATATCAGAATCCGTATTGTCCCCAGTACCATCACCATCGGTATCGGTATCCTCTGTGGCATCCAATGGGAAATCATCGTCGGTATCCGGGGTACCATCACCATCTGCATCCAGATCCGCATTGTCTCCAGTACCATCTCCGTCTGTATCCATATCTTCACTGGAATCAAAAGGAAAAGCATCTTCTATATTTGGAGTACCATCTCCATCAATATCAGAATCCGTGTTGTCCCCAGTACCATCGCCATCGGTATCGGTATCCTCTGTAGGATCTAGTGGAAATGCATCTACTGTATCCGGGGTACCATCACCATCTGCATCAAGGTCTGCATTGTCACCCGTGCCATCGCCATCGGTATCGGTGTCTTCCGTAGCATCCAATGGGAAATCATCGTCGGTATCCGGGGTGCCATCATTGTCATCGTCCATATCTGCATTATCGCCCGTACCATCACCATCAGTATCGGTATCCTCTGTGGCATCCAATGGGAAATCATCATCGGTATCTGGAGTACCGTCATTGTCATCATCCGTATCGGCATTATCGCCTGTGCCGTCACCATCGGTATCGGTGTCCTCTGTGGCATCCAATGGGAAATCATCATCGGTATCTAGAGTACCGTCATTGTCATCGTCCGTATCTGCATTATCGCCTGTTCCATCGCCATCGGTATCGGTGTCTTCCGTAGCATCCAATGGGAAATCATCATCGGTATCTGGAGTACCGTCATTGTCATCGTCCGTATCTGCATTATCGCCCGTACCATCGCCATCGGTATCGGTGTCTTCCGTAGCATCCAATGGGAAATCATCATCGGTATCTGGAGTACCGTCATTGTCATCATCCGTATCGGCATTATCGCCTGTTCCATCGCCATCAGTATCGGTATCCTCTGTGGCATCCAATGGGAAATCATCATCAGTATCTGGAGTACCATCATTGTCATCGTCCGTATCGGCATTATCGCCCGTGCCATCGCCATCGGTATCGGTATCCTCTGTGGCATCCAATGGGAAATCATCATTAGTATCCAGAGTGCCATCATTGTCATCGTCCGCATCCGCATTGTCACCCGTGCCATCACCATCTGTATCGGTATCCTCTGTGGCATCCAATGGGAAATCATCGTCGGTATCCGGGGTGCCATCATTGTCATCGTCCGTATCTGCATTGTCACCCGTGCCATCGCCATCGGTATCGGTATCTTCCGTTGCATCCAATGGGAAATCATCATCGGTATCCGGGGTGCCATCATTGTCATCGTCCGTATCCGCATTGTCACCCGTGCCATCGCCATCGGTATCGGTATCTTCCGTTGCATCCCTTGGAAAATCATCATCAGTATCCAGGGTGCCATCTCCATCGTCATCGTCATCATAAATATCTGGGTCACCATCCCCGTCCAAATCTTCCAAAGCTGTCAAGACGAAATCGTAATTAGCAGTACTAACTGCATCTGACAAATCCTTTACTTTATAGTTAATGGTCGCATAGTCAGTGCCAAATTCTCCAGGTCCGGTTGTAAATACCAACTGGGTGACATCATCAATCATGTCATTATCTTGTACTGGATTACCATTGTACATCAACTGACCACTACTTGGCACATTGACTACTTGTATTCCATTAAAAGAATCTCCTATATCATCATCATTAAAAGCAAAATATGAGGCTTCAAAACTGAATGCTACATCCTCTATAATTTCTATACTAAGATTAGCTCCTTCCGGTAAATCGTTGACCAAAGTCACGTTTAGAGTAGCTGTAACAGTTTCCGTAAGTGTATTGGCATCTTCGAAACGATACGTAAAACTATCTGAAGTTACCTCATCCCCATTATGGACATAATTAAAGGTGCCATCTTGGTTCAATGCAAATGATGAAGCATGAGATGGGTTATCCACCAAGTAATAGATCCTAGGGTCTCCATCTACCTCAATATCATTAGAAGAAACATCGTCATCTAAAGTGTCATTTTCATTGATATTATACGTTTCTGCAACCGCTGTTGGCAAATCATCATCTGGAATAATGGATAGTGTGATGTTTGCAGTAACCTTTGTACCGGCGTCATCCAACTCATAGGTTACGATATCACTCCCATTCTCATTTTCGTTGGGCGTATAAATAACCTGATTACTTCCATTTACAACTGCGTTTCCTTTGGTCCCTTGTACAGTGATAGTCACTGTAGGAGTGTTATTGGTATCATAGACATCATTATATAGTACATCTATGGGGTTCGAGACCGAATCTTCATCCAAAATGGCCAAATCATCATCTGCTCCCACTACCAACGCAATATTAAATGGTCCAAAAGAAGCTGTTCCAGTATTGCTTGCGTTATCCCTGGCTTCCGCATGTATGTACCATCCTGTTCCACCACTTGAAAAAGAGACTGATTTAGATTGACTATTACTCCATGATGACCAACTGGATGCATCTGAAGCAGGTGGTGTTGCATTCTGAAGCAGCACATATCGTTGCACATCAAAACCACTACCCAGATTTTCATCTTGGAAAGTAAGCAGAATTGGGTCTCCAGTATTTAGAGATCCATTCTCAGGAGTTGCACTCAAGGTTGGGTTTGTAGTATCGTGAGTTACGGTCAGTGTCCTATAAAAGGGTTCTGACCAAACACCTGTATTGGTTTGTACTCTTAGGCTAATTATATATTCAGCCGATAGATTGTTATACGTTGAGAAATCCGTCATTTCCAAGGTAGAGTTGTGGATTTCCGTATCCGTTGGATTTCCTTCAGAATCATAGACCCTTTGAGTCACAATCCATTCTTCCGTTGACAAGGTTCTACCGTATGGATCTATGGAATTGTTCTCAATAGTTATGGTCATGTTCCCAGTATAGGTAAACAACTCATCTGGTTGTATATTGAACTGCGCAACCGGTAAGTCTTCACTTGTTGATGAACCACTACTATCTACCAAAATGTAAACACTTGTTGGGCTACTCCATACGCCTTGATAATCTTGCACGGTAAGCATAACAAGGTATTCCCCATCAGCCACCGAGTTTTTATCAAAAATCCCATTGGTCCAATTGTTGGATGAAGCGGCATCCACAGACTTCCATTTCCATTCTGTTTGTGCAATACCATTATTGGCCCCGCCATCTAAATCATAAGATGTGTCATTAAAAACTCCCGTTGCTGAGCTATAGGTAAAACTCGCTACTGGTTTTCGATGAAAAAATAAGGTTGTGGGTGAGGTCGGTAAATCTTCAAAAGTAAAAGAATACCTTCCGGGTTTTTCATAATACTCTGGTACATCTTCTAAATATAGGTCGTTCCAAGAAACTCTTCCTTCATTATTGGGAAAGAATGTTTCATCATGAGTTATCTTCCATCGTCCACTGGGGAAACTTGCATTGGCGGTGTTAGTTTTCATCTCAGTAGGGTCAACAGCAATTTCAACTGAAGTACCCGCAATAAAATAGTCTCCATTGGAAACGGTTTCAAACACATATTGATCATAAATGTATTGGGCCATGTCATCCATCCATGTAGACCAACTCCCCAAATCCCTGTTTATAAAGGTTCCCTGGTCATTGTTTTGTTGTACAAAGCGTTCAAATTGTGTTCTATTATCATCAAGCCCCCATCCAATGTAATGGATATCTTCATTGATAGTGCGCATTAAAATCTCAGCTAGGTCATCATCGTTATTGAAATCCTCGACTTCCTGATCATCTAAGTTCACATTAAAACGCATGGCGCTGTTCCGCCACTGGGGTTCTCTTAGTACATCTTTAAACTTTTTCAGACTAAGACTTGTGACTTCAATATTTCTAAAAGTGGCATTGGGTTGACTATTAGAAAAGAAACCATAACTACCACCAATATCTTCTGCTGCTGTATAATCAATAAGCAAAACATCATCTATCCAAATTTTTGCATTTTTACCTTTTACTTCCAGCTTTACTTCATACCAAGTGTCAAGTGAGAAAATGGTATTGGGTATGCCTTGTACACCTTGTACATAATGACGGGGATTTGAGGATCCGTCATCTCTAGTAATTTTGTACAGTCCGGAAGCAAAACCATCACCAGGTATAAATTCATTACTTTGAAATGATCGGACGAGTCCGGAAAGGTTAAAAAGATAAGAGCCTACGGAACCATTTTGCATTCCGAAAGTGATTCCCAAATCGTCATCATCATATACAAAACTTGCCATTTCTACGGTAAGTGTGTAGTTCGAAGAATCAAAATTTGGATCGTAAAACCCAGCCATTCTATCGTTATTGACCCTACGAATTAGTTTTTCGGCATCCACGAACTCCCAGGTTTGCGGATTGTAGCCCCATCGGGTCCAATTATTAAATATTGCTGCTGCATCTTCAGAATTGGAGGATACCGTAGTGCGCTCAAACCCTTGTACATAGAGTTTTTCTGCCGGGATTCCTTTGCTTTCCAAGGCCGCGCCAAGATCATCCTCAAAAGTATCAATGCTTTGACCTGTTATTCCCACAGTTAAAACCACATCAATATTCGGCCCCTGTTGAACTTCCATGTTTACTGTTTGGGCCGTCAAAGACTGATATGACAAACCCAAAAACACTACTAAGAATCTTAATAATTGGTAATTTTTGCTATTCATAGTTGGTATTATTTAAATAAAGAAGTTGTGATAGTTGCAGAAGAAGTGGAGAAATCAAAAGTAAATTCCTCATCAACTGTTTCACAACTAAAACAGGAAGCAACATTAAAGTTCGTTTTGGAGGCAATCATTTCTAAAAGCTCTATGCCTTGTGAATCTTTAGCCAAATCGCATGAATAAACCAATAGGTTTACATTCTGATAGTTTATAAACGCATTGCCGTTTAAATTTTCAGTAATTACAGTTGAGCTATAATTTTGATTGCCTACCGTAATTGATTTGCTATCCGTATTGCAAAAAAGATGGATATTTTCAGCTTGTTGGTTTAAGCTAAGCGCACTTACCAGAATTTCTTGAATAGTGGTATTCGAGGTCGTTTCAATATACTTCATATCGATTGGAAGTGAAGCTATCAATCCCTGAACATTGGGATAGTTTTTGTCCACAATTACCACATCAGCACTTTGAGCATGTATGGTAATTGTTGTTAAAGCAATACAAAAGAACAGGTAGTTCTTTAGGGCTTTGTTCTTGGTTAAGGAGGTTTTTTTCATAATAATTTGTAAATATTTTCTTACATATCATCAGAAAAACGGAAGAGCCTTGGTGTTATTTCACGAAATCGTCAAGGAAATTGACAAATATCAATTTTATGTTATTTTTTTAAGAATTAATAGCGGGTATGTGGCTAAAAGCTATGTATGGACTGGATTTTCCACCCTTCGCCTTTTTAATATGAAGGAAATTCTGGGAAACTATGGGTCTTAAAAATCAAAGATGTTTGGTAATATTAATAAAAAGAAAGGGGGTTTAAATCATACACTTTCTTTCATAATCCTTGAAAGGGTTTCTGGCCTCATCGCCAAAAAAGAAGCCAAATGTTTTCTTGGAATTCTGTCAACAAGTTTTGGTTTGTTATTCTCTATAAAGTAATTCAGTCGTCTCTTGGCATTTGGTATCCTAGCCAAATAGACTCTGTTTTCTGCCAGAATGTAATACTCTTCAAGGAGCATTCTGTTTATTTGACGAATCTCTGGGAAATTGTTGAGGCAAAACTTGTAATCTTCATAATCCAAGTAATCACAATAGGTGTCCTCTAGACTTTGTATGTACTCCTTACTCTTTTCATTTCTAAAAAAACCAGTTATGGAAGTGAAAACCTCATTCTCTGAATCCATCCATGTGGTAATCTCGGTTGAATCACTTACAAAGTAACCTCTTACCAAACCCTTTTTAATTATATAAAGACGGTTGCAAACCTCTCCTTCCTTACTTATTATTTCATTTTTATTAAAAAAACAACTCTTAACATTCTTACTCAAAAAGGATTTTAAACTTGGACTAAGTGGGTAAATGGAATTAAGATAGAGAATGATGAACAAGTTCTTCTCTATATTCTGGCTTGGAGTCATTAAAAAGTTGGTTTTTTGAGGTATTGAACAATTTGCCAAAAATAATACATTGAAGTGATTTTGAACTTTTTTTGAGTTTGAAGATTTTACTTATTCTTTTGAAAAATTTGTTATGTTGACGGTAAGCCGTCTAAGCATATTTTTTGCTTTGAGAAAAGTTCAATAAATAAATAAAAATCAATTACAGTCCCACTTAAAATTTGCCACTTTATCATTGGAGCCAGCTGAAAGATTGTAGTGCCACCATTCTGTTCTTATAGACCAAAATCCATGTTTTTCCATAGTCTCTTTTAAGAGTCTTCTGTTTCCAAGTATTTCTTCTGGCAAATCTGTGTTGTCATGGTATGCTCTTTTTCCAAAAAAATCAAAATCCGTTCCCATATCCAATTCATTACCTTCTAAATCAACCAGAGTAATATCCACGGCTCCTCCTTTATTGTGAATGGAACCTTTTACTGGATTTGCCACATATTGTGGATTAGGAACAATCTCCCACATTTTATACTGTACTGAATTTGGTCTGTAGCAATCAAAGAACTTTATTTTTGTACCAGACTTAAGAAAATCTTTATTCGCTTTGATCAATGCTTTAGCTGTCTTAACTCTAGTATAGCACTCTGCACAATCGTATACTTTTGCTTTTAAAAAGTTATTTTCAGTTGCATAGCGCATATCATATGCAAAATCTTCGCTAAAATCCGCCAATCTTACAAAAGTGGTATCCGCTAAACCTTCAAAAGATTTTAATACCTTTTCTTGAATTTGATTTGCTAGTGAATCTACTACGTTTACGGTGTCACGCTCTGAGCTTGGTAAAACAACACTACCTGAGATATTACCACTTCGTTTGCAACCAAGAATACCAACAATTAAAAAACATAAAAACAGCTTTCTCATTAATCTCTTTTTTGTTCAGCTAGCCATTCATACAACTCCTCCGTAGTGTAGGCCTTACTCCATGAATTATGTCCTACATCTTTATACCTCGTGTACCTTACGTTATAATTCATTTCTTTTAGTTTGGCCACCATTTTATCCGATTCCTCTACAGAAATTATCTCATCTTTGTCTCCATGGAATACCCAAATGGGCATTTTCTTATTTATCCAATGTGCATATGGCAAAGGCGCCATTCCACATACAACCGCCATAGCTGCAAATTTTTTAGGGTACTGCGTTGCCAATTCCCAAGACGCACTTCCTCCCCTACTTAAACCAGTTAAATAGATCCGTTTTTTGTCCACGTTATTCGTTTCAACTACAGAGTCCAAAAGTTTTACAATTGCTTCAGTGTTCCACCATTTTCTTCTGTATGGGTTTTGAGGAGCTAATACTAAAAATGGAAATTGTTTTCCTTCAACCAAAAGTTTTGGGGGGCCATTTTTTTTAATTTCTTCCAGTTCTGCTCCGGACTCTCCACCTCCATGTAAAAAAAGTAATAGTCCAAAACCTTCTTCCTCTTCAGATTCGTAACCTTCAGGGTAATACAAATAATACTTTAAACTTTCCGTTGTTACAGTTTGCAACTCATCCTCAATAAGTTGGGATTGTGCAGAACAGCTCTCTAACAGAAATAGGGCACTTAAAAAAAGTGTTTTTATTAAAAATTGGGGCATTTTCATGTCCTAAGTTACAAAAGTTTATTTGCGATTTCTTTCCAAGAATGCGCACGATCAAAACCAACAGTATTAACGTTATGCGGAGAAGTGAAAATAATGGTATCTCCATTAAAACTCTTTAGGTTATAACTACGGTCATCTATAAGTACGTCGCCTTTTAAAATATGCTTATGGCCGCACAGTATTCGTTTTTGCCATGGAATAAAAGGAAAGAACTCGTCTAACCAATCAGACTTTTCAACAAGCGAATTGGGAAATTGCATAGCAGCAGAAGCAATATAAACTTCATGTTTTTTACTTAGTTCTGCCAATACTTCTTGACTACCCGGAATTACTTTGAGGTTTTTAAAAAATCCTGCTTGCCATGCATGGTCTTTTATACTTTGTTGATGCTCTTCCGGCACGCATTGCCATGCTTCTTTTCCAAGGCATTCTTCAATCTTAAGCTGTGCGTTGAACTCTTTGTTATAAAGTTCTATATGCGCACCATAAGTGTCCGCCACCACTTCATCCATGTCTACAAATACTGTCATTTGGAAAATTTTAAGTGCCGAAGGAATAAAAAACAAATGTATTTACAAACTCTAAGGGTAAAAGATAGTTACAAATTAATCTTAAGAAGATAGGAATTGTAATGACTCTTTTAGTAAGACAAAGGATTACCTTTAACTTTTTTGGTAGAATCCCTCTCTATTAAACTAGTCTTTACAAGCTTGGTCGTATAAGGCATTTCCCCGTCGAATTCTATTCGATCAATAAGGATATTTGCAGCTAATTCTCCTATATACTTTCCATGCTGACTTATCATGGTCAACGCTGGTGTGACATATTTTGAAAGTCTACCATTAGTAAATCCGACAATAGATATTTCCTTAGGGACATCAATACCTTTTGATTTTAGGATATTAAGTGTATCTACTGCGGTAATTTCATCCAAGGCTATAATTGCATCAATTTCTTTATTGTCCAAAAGCAAGGATATCAGCAACTGTAAATCATCATCTTTTCTTACTTCTACAATAAGTCTTTCATTAAATTCCGTTCCATTTTCATTAAGTGCTTTTCTGTAACCATCCACCCGTAATTTTCCAACGCTGGAATTGTAAATAGCTGAAATGATGGCAATTCTTTTACATCCCGTTTTCAATAAATGATTGGTTGTTTTGTAACCAGCCTCAAAGTCATCCACAACGACCTTATCACAGTCTACCTTTTCTGTAACCCTATCAAACATTACCATAGGGATTTGATTCTCAATCAAATTTTGAAGATGCTCAACATCTCCTTTGCCCTGTGTTTCTTCGGATAATGATAAAATAAGCCCATCTACTGTTCCTGAACTCAATAACTCCACTGTTTTAAGTTCCTTCAAGTAGGATTCATCAGAAATACAGCTTACAATACTATACCCTCTAGAATTTGCCGTTCTTTCAATTCCATAAAAAACTTGGGTGAAAAAGTAATTAAGGATGTTAGGCACAATGACGCCAATGGTCTTAGTGCTCTTTTTTAATAAACTAAGGGCGATATGGTTTGGCTTGTAATGATGTTCTTTAGCAAAATCTTGGATTTTCGTCTTTAAACCCTTGCTGATTTCATGACTATCATTAATGGCTTTTGAAACTGTAGATATGGATACCCCAAAATTAGCTGCTATGTCTTTTAAGGTTATCTTTTTCATAATTATTTATTACCGTACAACTTATCGTACAAATCTTTGGATGATAAAATGAAGGGGGCTTTTGAAGTTCTTTCTTTCCATTGTTTGCTAATAGTATCACTTAAATGCAAACGGGCATCAATCTTTTTAAAAGTTGGATTTTGTAACCACATTGGGTGCGAATCCCAATGACAATTGATATAATGTACAGCCTTTACCACATCTGGATTGGTATTGATGGTATTGAAAAAAGGTAAGAACCATTCCTCCCAAGCCATTTGGGCCTGTCTAGGGTTTGACAGTTTCATTTCCTTGGTGATGCCTTGATTTTCCTTTGGATCCCAAATTAAATCGGAAGAAGTAGGTGTAGCTTCTGCTATAAATACAGGCTTCCCTTTGGATCTTGCAAATTCAATCATTTTTTGTTTTTTCCACCCATTAAAAAAAGAGAAACCCAGCCAATCCACATAATCATCGCCAGGATACCATTTTTCCAAATGCTTCTGGTCTGGAGCCATAGTCCCAGTAGATTGCCAAACATATGCAGTGTTGTTAACCCCTCTTTCTCTTAATTTGTCCACAATATGTTTGTATGCTGTAATAGTAGATTTCCTATTATAATTGTTCCAAGGACCATCAAATTCATAAGCTATACGCAGGAAAACCGGTCTTCTTCCTAAAGAAATCAAAAAATCTCCAAGTTTGTCAATATACTTATCATGGGTGCCATCCGCTACCCTTTCCTCATGATTCACAAATTGTAACCCAATAGCTAAAGCCATATTGGAATAATCTGGGTCGTTGTGTTGTAGCATGGCGTTGGAGTCACTATCTCCCCAGTCATGGGTTTCCCAAAGTCCATCCAACCCTCTTTGTCTTCGGTAAAAAGAATATTCTCCCGGGTTTATATTTGTATAAGTGGTCCATCCTGCAGGTTTATCAAAATGATTTAAATATCCATCATTATAATGCTCCAATCCTCCAACCGCTTCCAGTTCTTGACCAACAAATAGTAAAACTCCTTCTTTTGGTTCAAATTTGGCCAATTCCCGATTGCTTTTTTCTACTGCAATTGTAGGTGATTTTTGCTGCTTAATGGGTTTGCAGGCGACCATCAGAACGAGAATTAAAATGGATAAAAGTGTGTTCTTCATATTTATGTTACCCGGTAAAGTACGATAAAACTGCGATGACCACTATAATCAGGAATACTGAAAGTATAATATCAATAGTAGATATGCTTTCTTTGTTCAGTTGTTTGTCTTCGTCACTTAACGTACCAAAAGAAAGCCCTTTGATCAAGGAATACTCTGGTGGATTTGTAGCAAGACTTGCGCTGATGCAGATTACAACAGAAAATATAAACATAAAGATAGCCATGTGTGCAAAGTTGATGGTTGCAAAAGATAATGCAGCGCCAGACAAATCAGTTCGATATACTTCGGCTACTATTCGAAGTGCTGCAATTACCAAACCTGAAAACAAGGTTACAATTGCTGCTTTGGAGTTTACCCTTTTCCATAATACTCCTAGCAAGAAAACAGCGGTTATGGGAGGTGCAATATAAGATTGAACACTTTGTAAATATTGATATAAAACCCCACCACCTATCTTTTCCATGATTGGAATCCAAATAATTCCGAGAACTACCACAATGGAAGTCGCAATTTTACCAACATTCAAAAGCTCTTTTTCCTCGGTCAAAGGTTTCAGTTTTTTATAGATATCTATAGTAAAAATTGTGGAACAAGAGTTGAAAACAGACGCTAATGAACTCATTAAAGCAGCCATTAGTCCACCCGCAACCAATCCTTTTAAACCAACGGGCAATAATGTTTTTACCAATACTGGAAATACCTCATCACTTTTTTCATAGGTTAATACTCCTTGCTGGGCAAGAGCAAAAGCAATGATTCCTGGAATTAAGAAAATAAAAATGGGCAGTAATTTTAAATAAGCTCCAAATATGGCACCACGTCTGCCTATTTTAATATTGTTGGCCGCTAAGGTTCTTTGAACTATATATTGATCAGTACACCAATACCAAACTCCTACAATTGTTCCTCCTATGAGCATTCCTGTCCATGGAAAATCTGGGTCGGATATCGGTCGCCACATATTAAAATGTTCACTTCCCGCAACAAGACGAAGTTCTTCCCAGCCGCCAACTTTTTCCAACCCTAGATAGGTTATAATCAAAGAACCGGCAATGAGAATTACAGTTTGTAGTGTCTCAGTATAAATAACCGCCTTCATCCCACCTATAACGGTATACGCACCAGTAAAAATCACAATACCAATGGCACCATACCAAAAAGGTATTCCTAGAAGTTCTGACACTACAATTCCTCCTGCATAAATGGTTACGGAAACCTTGGTGATGACATAACCCACCAATGAGAATACTGAAAGAAACCATCGTGATCGGCTGTCAAAACGTTTTTCTAAAAATTCAGGCATGGTAAAAGCCTTACTTCTAAAATAGAAAGGAAGGAACAGCCACCCCAAGAGCAACACAATCCAAGCATGCAACTCATAATGTGCCATTGGCATACCAGATTCTGCACCTGTACCTGCCAGCCCCACAACATGTTCAGAACCAATATTGGAAGCAAAAATAGAAGCACCAATCACAAACCAGCCAACATTTCTTCCAGCTAAAAAATAATCTTCCGTATTCTTATTCTTTTGAAGTACCACCCAAACCGCTACTCCAATAAGGGCTGCAAGATATGCTCCCAAGACCCACCAATCAGCTGTTTCTAATATTGATTCCATATGTCTGTTTTATGAATATTGATTCAATATATTTTCAAACATCTCCTGTTTTCCACTGATTTGTTCAGGTTCTCCATTTTTACCCGCATAATCATATAGATCCCTTAGAGTAAGTTTTCCTTCAGTAAATTCTAAACCTTTACCTCTTGTAAAAGAGGAGTATCTATTATCCAGTAAAGACTGATAAGGTGAATTTTGTATTACGGCATCCGCAATTAAAAGTGCTCTTGCAAATGTATCCGCACCTCCAATGTGCGCATGGAAAATATCTTCTAAATCTGTTGAATTTCGTCTTGTCTTAGCATCAAAATTTACTCCGCCTCCTTGCAGCCCCCCAGATTTCAGAAAAACGAGCATAGCTTCAGCAGTTTCCATCACATTATTGGGGAATTGATCGGTGTCCCAACCATTTTGATAATCACCTCTATTGGCATCAATACTTCCTAGCATGCCTGCGTTGGCTGCCACCTGAAGTTCATGTTGGAACGTGTGCTGTGCCAGGGTTGCGTGGTTTACTTCTATGTTTAGTTTGAAATCGTTCTCAAGTCCGTACTCCCTAAGCGAGTTAATTGATGTAGCCGCATCAAAGTCATATTGATGTTTTGTGGGTTCCATAGGTTTCGGTTCTACAAAAAAGACTCCTTTAAACCCTTGACTTCTTGCATAGTCTTTTGCCATGTTCAAGAAACGTCCAATATTATCTTGCTCCAGTTTCATATCGGTATTCAATAGGGACATGTAGCCTTCACGACCTCCCCAGAATACATAATTTTCCCCTCCTAGAGCAATGGTAGCGTCCAAAGCAATCTTAATCTGTGCTCCAGCTCTTGCCACTACATCAAAATTTGGGTTAGAAGCTGCACCGTTCATATATCTTGGATTAGAAAAACAATTTGCAGTTCCCCAAAGTAATTTAACTCCCGAAGCCTTTTGTTTTTGCTTTAAATATTCAACAGTTTTTTGGATCCTCTTTTCAGATTCAACGAGCGTAGCACCTTCATCTACAAGGTCATGATCATGAAAACAGTAATAATCAAAACCCATTTTTGTTATGAATTCAAAAGCAGCATCAGCTTTGTCCTCAGCAGCTTTTATTGGGTCAGAAGCTGTTGACCATGGAAAGTTTTTAGTGCCAGGGCCAAAAGGATCTCCTCCTGTGCCGCATAGTGTATGCCAGTATGCTACAGCAAATTTAAAATGCTCTCGCATAGTCTTACCTGCAACAACTTGTTCCGGATTGTAAAATTTAAATGCCATGGGGTTGTCTGAGTTCTTACCTTCATATTTTATTTCTCCAACCCCATTAAAAAATTCCTTATCTCCTATAAGTGCCATTTTAAAGTATTATTTGTTTGTTATTAGTTCCAGTTCTTTTTTCCAATCACTATATGCTTCCTGGTATTGTTCTTTGTTTTTAGAAGGCACAAAGGTCATTACGTGGTCGCTTTTCATGAAAGATGAAAAAGTATCATATCCATTTGATGCTATGGAACAGGCTCTAGCTGCACCTACCGCACCAGTAGTATTGTATATTTCAATTTCCTGTTGAATAAGGGTAGCAATGGTATTGGCAAATATTTCCGATCGGAAAAGATTATCATTTCCAGCCTTGATCACCTTGGTTTCAATGCTGTCAGATTTCATGATCTCCATTCCATAAACAAAAGAGAAGGCTATACCTTCTAATGCTGCCCTGCATATATTAGCTTTTGAGTGTCTGTTCAGGTTTAGATTTACGATTCTTGTTCCAATATCTTTGTTTAAAAGCATTCGTTCCGCGCCGTTTCCAAATGGAATAAGGCGTACACCATCAGAGCCAATTTCAATATCGGAAGCCAGCGTATTCATTTCTTCATAGGATGCTACCGCTAGATTGTTCAGCAACCATCGATACTGAATTCCCGCTCCATTGATACAAAGTAGTTTGCCAATATTCTTTGCGCCGTTTTTCTGATAGTTTACATGGGCAAAATTATTTACACGCGAGCTTTCTTTTACAGAAAGGTTATTGGTTATTGCATATACTACACCAGATGTGCCGCCTGTTGCAGCCACTTCACCAGGTTGAAACACGTTTAAGGAAAGTGCATTGTTAGGTTGGTCCCCTGCCCTATACAGAATAGGAGTTCCTTCCAACAGCCCGCTTTCTATGGCTCCCTTTGAAGAAACTTTTCCCTGATTGCCAAAAGTGTCCACAATTTCCGGAATTACTTCATGTGAAATATTGAAGTGATTTAATACATCCTCCGAAATAGCATCCCTTTTAAAATCCCAAAAAATACCTTCAGATAAACCAGATATGGTCGTGTTTATGGCATCAGAAAGGCGATAGGCAAGATAATCTCCAGGTAGCATAAACTTGTATACCTGTCTAAAAACCTCAGGTTCAAATTCTTTGACCCAACCTAGTTTTGAAGCGGTGAAATTAGATGGGGAGTTCAATAACTGCTCATCACATATCTGCTCCCCAATTTTATGATATGCTTCATTACCAATTTCAACTGCCCTACTATCGCACCATATTATTGATTTGCGCAACGGGTCTCCATTTTCATCAACAATGACCAAACCATGCATTTGATAAGCGATACCTATTCCATCAATGTCATTTTCTGAAATTCTGTACTTCTTTTTGATCTTTTTGATACCCTTACATGCAAAACTCCACCAGTCTTCAGGTTTTTGTTCAGCCCATCCTTTTTGAGGAGCATACATGGACATTTCTTCCTCGGGTTCTTGAACAACCCCAATGTTCTTTCCACTGCTGCGTTCTACCAAAGCTACTTTGATTGATGAGCTGCCTAAATCTATTCCTAAATAATACATGGATTATTAAATTGATGGACTTACTCAAATTTAAAGAATGCTTGTTCTAAAAAGAGCCTAGAGGTATTAATATTATAAAATGAGTATACAGCATGTTACACATCCGTTATACAGGAATCATGTTAAAATATTGATATTCAATAAGTTAATAATAATCTTGAGTTACGAAAATGTTTCGAAAAGGTTTTCGTGATTTTTCGTAAAAGAATGGAACCTGAAGTGTGGTTGGATAGGGCGGCCAAAGTATACCGCCCACAGCGGATGAAAGTGAGCAGTGTAAACGAAGTACTTAAAATCGATTCATTCGTGTGTTAAAATTAATGATTATTCCTTAGTTTTTTTCTCATTGATTCCCCTTTTATGCCTATCCTATGTGCGGTATGCACCAAGCGATCGAGGATTGCGTCCGCAATGGTCTTTTCCCCAATTATCTCATGCCATGCCTCTACGGGCAGTTGGGAAGCTATTATCGTCGATCGTTTTCCGTGCCTGTCCTCTATTATTTCCATAAAGGAGTGCCTGTTTATATTGTCCAAGGGTTTCAGGCCAAAGTCGTCCAGTATCAGCAGGTCCTGTTTTTCGAGCTTGCCTATCAGTTTTAGATATGAACCGTCGGCCTTTGATGTCTTTAGCGTGGTAAAGAGCTTTGCGGTATTGAAGTACATGACCTTGCTGCCCATCGAGCAGGCCTGATGGCCTATGGCGGAGGCCATATAGCTTTTGCCCACGCCCGTGCTCCCCGTAATGAGGATGTTCTCTTTTCTGCCGATGAACTCGCAGGACGCAAAACGTTGCACCTGGTTCTTGTCGATGTTCCTTTCGGGAGTGTAGTTGATCGCTTCCATTACGGCACTGTACCTGAACCTGGCCGCCTTGGTCAGGCGTTCTATCTTGCGGTTCTGCCTATCGTCCCATTCGGACTGCATAAGGTAGGCCAGTAGTTCATCGTTGGTGTAATCGATGCTCTGGGACGAGAGGCTGGTGTTGAAGGCCCTAATCATTCCGTGGAGCCTTAACTGTTTCATTTGTTCCAATGTCTGTTCGTTCATGATGCTTGTTTTTAATTATTGTTAAGCGATTATTATTTGTAATAGTTCCCTCCCCTGATGTTTTCATGGTCGGGCACCTCGGTGTTGTCCAGTGGGTCGTCTTCAAGGACGTCCCACCCCTTTTTCAGGATACGCTCTACCATTTTGTAATTGTATGCCCCATAGTCGGATGCGCGCCTGCAGGCATTGTCCAAGCGCCGGTTTCCTACTTTCTTGGCCAAGTGGAGTATGCCCAGACAGGACTTATAGGACTGTTCGGGATGTTGTTTCTTGTCGAGTATCCCGATGATGTATCCCTTGCAATGGTCGCCGATATGCCCTGCCCAAGCGATGAACTTCTCGCTGCTCCATTCGCTGACGAACCGATGGTGCGATGGCATATGCTCCGCCATGGTGGTATACCCGTACTTCTGCCTTTTCCTTGTATGGGCGGCAAGGCGTTCGTGCCTGTGGTATATCTCGACGAAGCTATGGGTGTAGACGATCTTGATCTGCTTGCCGATGTGCCGATAGGGTACGCTGTAATAATGCTTGTCCTTGCCAAGGTAGATGTGGCTGTTCTTGTGTACGGTGCCCTTTGCGTAGAATCTTATCTCGTACCGCTTCAATGGAAGGGGCTTGAGTTCTTGCCGTTCCACTTCCTTGAACAACGAGTACCGGGAGTACTCCCTTCCCCTGAACGACCTGTCATTGTGTGTTTTCAGTAGTTCCGATATGGCCTTGTTGATTTCGGTTACGGAATGGAAGGCCTGGTTGCGCAACGGCGCAAAGACCCTGGTGTAGATGATCCGGACGGCATTCTCTACGATGGCCTTGTCCCTTGGCCTGTAAGCCCTTGTGGGAAGTACGGCCGTTTCGTAGTGTTCGGCGAAATCGGCAAATGTCTCGTTGACCTTGGGCTCGTAACGACTGCTCTTGGTAACTGCCGATTTTAGGTTGTCCGTAACCATTGCTCGGGGAACCCCGCCGTAAAACCAAAGGGCGTTCTCGGTACAGCGCATGAAGTCTTCCAGTTTTTGGCTTGTACAGGCCTCGACATAGGTATATTGGCTACTTCCCAATACGCATACGTAGACTTCCAGTTCTTGTAGCTCCCCCGTATGTCTATCTACGATAACAAGCTTTTTCCCCGTAAAATCTATGAATAGCTTGTCGCCCGCTTTGTGGGTAAAGTGCATTACGGGGGAGACTTCCTTTGTCCATTCCCGATACCAGTACCTGAACTGTGAGAGCTTGAAGCCGTCCGGGTGCTTCTCGTAATATTCCTCCCATAACAATTGCTTGGTAACACCCGTCCTGCGTAATTCCCTGTCAAAATAGGGAAAGTACTTCTCGAGGGTCTTCAATTGTTCGCTCTTGGGCTTTTGGTCCGACCGGAAAAGCCTGTGGATCTCCTCCAGGGTCATTGCGGACACCTCATAGGAGGTCAGCTTGTACCGCTTGAAGAAGTCGATGTACTTGGTTACGGTATTGCGGGAGAGGCCCAGCTGCTTGCTGATGCCCCGTTTGCTCGCGCCCTCGCCGTACAATTTGAAAATCTGTTTTGCCTTGCGCATATCTATCTGTTTGTTTGCCATCGTCTTTTTTACAAAAGAACCGATGGTAACCCACAAATAGAATCGATTTTTTAGTGGTTCACTTTCGTCCGCCCGGTGTGGCTCACTTTAACCCGCCCGGGGTGGTATACTATGCCCGTTTTTTGCATCTAGGAACCATGACGCTTTATGCTCAGAAAGAGAATGGGAGTTCTGATAAAACTTCCAATTTTGGGAAAATGTTCAACCCAAAGACTATAGAAACTTTTGATGCATCCGTAGCATCAATACTGACAATCTACGAAGCGCAAAAATCAACCTATGGCATACATCTAGAGGTGAAAAGTGACAAGGGAGTCATCCCTGTACACCTTGGTCCGTCTTGGTATATAGATAATCAAAATGTTTTGTTTTCTATCGGAGACACTTTATCTATTACAGGCTCAAGAATTATTTATAAAGGAGCACCTGCCATTATAGCCATGGAGGTACAAAAAAAAGAAAATGTCCTGTTGCTTCGCGATAAAAATGGTTTTCCTCATTGGAGAGGGTGGCAAAAAAAGAACAAAAGAAACAAAAAGTCTAAATCACAATAAAAAATTCATAGAATACCATGCTGAAATATTTCCTTTTTTTCGCTCTTTTTTTTGGACTATTTGGGTGCAACAATAAAACGGATAAAACATATCCAGAAAAAACAACCGTGACAGAATCTGTATATGCATCCGCAACGGTGCAACCAGATAGCTCGTACCAGGCATATTCTTCGGTAGTGGGAATCTTAGATAGAAATCTGGTTGAGGAAGGTGATTTGGTGCGCAAGGGTGAGGGTATTGTACAGATCATCAATACCTCTCCAAAATTAGGTGTTGCAAATGCTAAACTATCCTTTGAATTGGCAAGGGAAAATTATAATGGAAATGCTGCTGTGCTAAAAGGTATTATGGATGAAATAGAGGCATCTGAACTACAATTGAAAAATGATTCTATTAATTACGTCCGCCAAAAAAATCTTTGGAAACAAAACATAGGTTCTAAGTTGGAATATGACAATGGAAAATTAGCTTACGAACTTTCACAAAACAAGGTAAGCCTCTTAAAAAGCAAATACGAGCGCACAAAGAAAGAATTGCAAACCCAAGTAAAACAAGCTGAAAACAATTATAAAACTTCGCAAACGCTTTCAGAAGATTTTACCATAGGCAGCAAAATTGATGGTAAGGTTTATGCACTCTACAAAAACCCTGGTGAAATTGTAAATACCTTGGAGCCTATTGCAGCGGTTGGTCTGAGCGATAAATTTATGGTTGAGCTATTAGTAGATGAAGTGGATATTGTAAAACTGAATTTGGGCCAAAGAATATTGGTAACCCTGGATGCTTACCATGCTGAAGTATTTGA
Source organism: Flagellimonas sp. CMM7 (assembly GCF_021390195.1). Classification (NCBI taxonomy): domain Bacteria; kingdom Pseudomonadati; phylum Bacteroidota; class Flavobacteriia; order Flavobacteriales; family Flavobacteriaceae; genus Flagellimonas; species Flagellimonas sp. CMM7. The sequence goes on from NZ_CP090003.1 coordinate 58,983, forward strand.
AGCCAAACTACACAAAATATATCCCAGAAAAGATGAACGCTCACAAACTTTTAAGGTTGAAGCTGTTTTTGTTTCTCCTCCCGATAAATTGTACCCTGGCCTCTCTGGTGAAGGGAATATCATCATAGCAGAAAAAAACGATGCTCTCACATTACCTAAGGAGTATCTTATTGAAGGAACCAAAGTACTAACCAAAGATGGAGAAGTAGAGGTCATTATAGGAGTTCAGAGCATGGATAAAGTGGAAATTCTAAGTGGGATTGATGAAAGTATCGCCGTTTTAAAACCTAAACAATGATTAATTGGAAGGTCATATTGAATATTGCCAAAACACATTTGGTCACCAAATTAAAATCTACGGTTACTGCTTCTTTGGGTGTCACTTTTGGTATTGGCGCTTACATAACCTTGGTAAGTTTCATGACAGGTGTCAATACCATGTTAGATGATCTGGTACTCAATCAGACACCTCACATACATCTTTACAATGAGATTGAACCTTCTGAAAATCAACCCATAATACTTTATCCTGAATTTAAAGATGGTTTGAATCAAATACATTCCGTAAGACCTAAACTAAGCCAAAAGAAAATTCATAATGCTTTGCCCATATTAAACTACTTAAAAGAGGATGATAATGTAAGAGGCGCCACTCCTCAAGTTAAAGCTCAAATATTCTACCTCTCAGGATCAATTGATTTAGGGGGCAATCTTACAGGAATTGATGTTATGGAAGAGGTTAGGCTATCAAATTTTCACGATTACATAACGGAAGGTACACCTGAAGCTTTAAAAAATAACACTAATGGTATTTTGCTTGGGGCCGGTATAGCCAAAAAAATGTCACTTTCTATTGGTGACCGTGTTCAGATAAGTACGGTTAAAGGAACTCTTTTTCCATTGAAAATAGTGGTCATTTACCAAAGTGGAATTGCGGAAGTGGATAACATTCAAAGTTTTACCAATATAAACACAGTACAAAAGATTCTTGGCGAGGCGGAAAACTATATTACGGATGTCAATGTAAAACTTTATGATATTGTAGATGCCCCCAATATGGCCAATCGTTTAGGAAAACAGTTCAATGTTAAGGCAATGGATATCAAAGAAGCTAATGCCCAGTTTGAAACTGGAACCCAAATACGAAACTTGATAACATATTCGGTATCCGTGACCTTACTTATTGTTGCAGGCTTCGGAATTTATAATATTTTGAATATGCTCATTTATGAGAAAATGAAAGATATCGCCATTTTAAAGGCAACTGGATTTTCCGGCACCGATGTTCAACTCATTTTTATGAGTCAAGCCATAATAATAGGGACTATTGGGGGAGGTGCGGGCCTTCTTATCGGGTTTGGATTCTCTCAATTGATAGATAATCTACCGTGGGAAACCGAGGCGCTTCCAACAATAACCACTTATCCCATAAACCATGACCCAATGTTTTATGCCATTGGGATATCATTCGCTTTAATTTCCACCTTCATTGCCGGGTATTTGCCATCTAACAAAGCAAAAAAAGTAGATCCAGTAGAAATCATCAGAGGAACCTAAACCATGGCTATGCATAAAGTTTTAGAAGTAAAAAACGTAAACAAATACTTTAAAAAACCTGTCTTGTTCCATGTATTAAAAGATATAAGTTTTGATGTAAAAAGGGGAGAGTTTGCATCTATTATGGGTAAATCAGGTTCAGGAAAGTCTACATTGTTGTATATCCTTTCGACCATGGATACTGACTATGAAGGTGATTTATACGTCAATGAAGAATATGTTACAGGAAGATCAAGAAACGAACTTTCTCAACTTAGAAACAAACATATAGGTTTTGTATTCCAATTTCATTATTTGCTTTTAGAGTTCAGTGTTTTGGAAAATGTAATGCTTCCTGCTAAAAAATTGGCCCAATTAAGCCATGAGGAGATTGAGTATAATGCCATAGAAAAATTGAAAATGTTGCATATTGATCATCTAGCTAAAAAAAAAGCAAATAGAATTTCTGGTGGTGAAAAGCAACGCGTAGCAATTGCACGTGCGTTGATCAATAATCCCTCGATTTTAATGGGGGATGAGCCCACGGGAAATCTTGATAGCTACAATGCAAAGAATGTATTCGATATTTTTAAACAACTAAAGGAAGAAGCAGGTCTGTCCCTTTTGGTAGTTACACATGACAAGGATTTTGCTTCTAAAACAGACAGGATCATACAAATGGAGGATGGTTGTATCATTAACGGTTAGCTAAAATATTTTTATCAATATTTATGAGGTCAAGAAAAGGTCCAACAAAAAGTTTCTTATAATAACTTGAGTTCCAAATTCATCCTTTAAGCGTGAATCTAATCACCCAAAACTGGAGTTAAGATGACCTACGTCATTTAAGGTGTCCATTTACTGTGTTAATTTTAGCAATAGTGGCTCTTAAAAGGAAATTAACGAAGACCTCTTTTTTAATTATGTAATTATAAATCATGTTACAGACCTGTTTACTCATACAAAATCTCCAAGATGAAAAAACGGCAAATCTCTTAAAGCAGAAATTGGAGAAACTAGGATTTGTTGCGAATGTTAGCATCAACCTTGCTGAACGCACTATCAATTTTGAGTATGCAACATTTAGATATATGGATTCGGTGAGAAGGGAGTTGTGTAACATGGGCCACGCTCCGGCACTTCCAAAAAAAGCGCTGACAAGAAAGAGAAAACCAGTTCGTGCCCAAACCAGTTGAAACTATCTAACCTCCATTTATTCTATTCGATAATCCACAATATCGCAGTTGAAATATTCAAAATCTCCACTCTTTAAATTCCAAATAGCTTTTATCTTAGTGGGAATATAGAGCCCACATATTATTTGATAGTTTTCTACTTTGCCAGTGAAATTCTCCAAGGTTTCATCTTTGTATCTTTTTGATTCAAAACGGTCTATTAATCCATTCTCATCAAAATGAAAAAAACCCTCTGTTGTAGTATCTCCAACAATGATTGTAGCCTTTACTAGATTTTCATCTATGTCTTTCCAAACTATGGTATTATTCAAAAATCCCACTGGGTAAAAAGCAAGTTCTCCAAGACACCTTCCCAATGCACTTTCATCTGTCTCTGTAGATTGATTGACTGCTATCGATTTTAGTCCTAAGAAACTGATATTGACCTCCCCTACTCCTTCAATACTTTTATCTTTTACAAAGACGGGGAACGCTTTTGCAGCCCAAACAAATCCTACGGGTTTAGCGGTCATGAACTGTTTTGCGGTAAAATCCGTCCATTTTCCATTTTGCTTTTGTTTTATTTGGCCAGATTGTTTTATGATGGCGTGGCAATCTTTACATTTTCCGATCACACCTACCTTTATTAGATAGTTCTTCATGCTATTGGGCAGATGAGCCAAATCTTCTTTGGTCACCAATTTTTCGGAATTTCCAGTAAGATTAAAAAGCTGTTCTTTATCTTTTTCGACCAGTGTATTAAAACGATAATATCCATAGAAAATATACAACACCAACGTAAAGACGAATAAGACTATTATCAAAGCCATCATTTTCCTAATTAATTAAACGGCATGCCGAGAACTTTCATCAAACCATATGTTTGTTATTACATTACGATAACAACTTCCATATTGAGATAGTTAAGTTCTTACATTCAAATCTAGTTTGAAAAAAAAGGAACAGAAATGACTATAATCATTAATCAACCAGGATTTTATTCATGCCAAGACTTTTAAATCAAACTGAACTAATACGAATAAAAAAGTCCCATAGAAAAAGCGTTCTACGGGACTGGTTCAATTAAAATATATAGGGATTTGATTCTTAGAAAATCCTCAGTGCTCAGCTTTTTTATTTCGCCTTTTTTGTGCTTTCATTATCAAGCCAATAAATTAAGTATGGAATGTTATAAGCATGCGTCCAACCAAATACTCTTAGACCCTGGTTAATCTCCCAATTGGTAAAGCGACCGGCACTCCTTGGAAGATTAGACACCTTTAGCAATGCCTCGTTATATGAATCTACCGTATCATATTCATCACTGTTTTTGGGTAATCTTCCCACCTCAAGTAGTTCTGCACGAATCATTGCTTCTTCAAAAAACGCTTTGTGCCCACTAAATTCATAGCCTATCAACAAAGGGTAAATAGTAGCCAAGTAAGATTCCATTTCATGATTCAATGGAGGTACATCCCTTATCCAATAGGCATGGTTCAAAAGCGCTTTCTTTATCTCTTTTTTACCTGTAATTTGATAGTATTTGTACAAGCCTTGTGCAACATATGTTTGGCTATATCCAAATCTATCCAACAGTAAATTGCCTCCCTGTTCTTCTTGTAGCTGAAGCATTAACCCAACTCTTTCATCCAACTCTTTTTTGTATTTATCAAGTTTGGTAGCATCATATAATTCAACGAGATTTAATACAGATAGATATAATCTTCTACCTCTTAAATCATGCTCTCCCCATATTCGTTTTAAATACGTGTCGCCGGTCATTTTAGCAACTTCCAAAGCACGATGATCACCGCTGATATAATATGAAGCAATCCAGCCTTGAATCCAAACATGGGCACTAAGCAAGGCATACCAATGATCATTTGCATGTCTCCTACCAATACCCAAATAAGGTGTTGATTCTGGTTCATCTTTATAATCCCAAAAGTCTATAGCGTCATTTATCTGACCTAAATAGTTTCTTTTTTTGGGCCAATGTATATTATCCACATCCATGGTATGTCTACTCATGGCTTGTGCCATATGGAAGTATTTGGCATCGCCAGTTCTCATGAAATTGGTCCACAACATAAAATCAATGGTAGGCTCATTATTTGTCCATTGAAACCACTTATCATTATAGAAATATGTCTTTCCATCACCATAATCAAACATCCCATACCAAGGTTCATTGTCTTGGTTGAATGACCACCACTCATATTTGTACTGAAGAGCGTTTTCAAATTGAGGGTACTTATCTGAAAATGGTGCCATATTACCATAGACCTTGGAGTTTGAATACCATTCTGGAGCTGCGTGCGCTATTGGGCTATTGAGCACATAGTCCATTCTTTCATTTATGTCGTTCTCCGATTGATCATCATGAAAATAATAAAGGAATTCCGTTGTTTTGGTAATTCCTTGAGCAAAATTGTCTAACATTCCGCCGTCTAACTCTGTATTGTCACGAGCAAAGTCCATAGGTCCATTTTCCAAAGGCCAAATATTTCCCAAAAGCATTTTGGCACTCGGATCAACTTCAATTCCTTTAGGGTATTCCTTTAAAAAATTTTTGATTCCAATGCTAATTCCTTTTTTACCATCAGAAACATCTATCCAACCTTTTGCTCTCTGCGTTTGGTTTACAACTTGTTTGCCTTTTTTAACAACTGCTTTAAATATAGATTCATCATCAGCGAGCATGTTGTCGCTTTCTCCATTTTTAGATTTCCCCGTAAACAAACTTCTAAGGCTCTGCCCATTATTTCTTTCAGGACCTTTCTGCAAAAGACTTATTTTTTTATTCCCCTCAAAGTCAATTTTCTTAACTTCTTCTTCTAAGGATTTAGCATCCCAATTTCCTGTATAAAGCGGTAAGGAAACCTCCGCCTCATCGCCAAGATGGTATTTAAGTTGAAGTCCACAGGCTGCTATCTGGTCATTTGGTTCTGTCCATCCGGGGTCATTGGCAGTGTCTTCCGAAATTATTTTTTTGTTCTGGGTAGCAATGTTTGCATGTTCCCCTTCTTGTATTTTATGTTTGTCTGGAACTCCCGTGTAGGTCATTGTATGCAAAACCTTCACATAGGTCTTTCCTGCATAAGCGTGCAATCTTATGGTAAATGGCGATAAGTTATTATCTTCTCTACCATACATATAGGTTCCTTCTACACGAAAAATCATATGCATAGGGCCAGAGCCCTTTTCCCTAAAAACTTCGTTTATGATTGCTTTTGAAGCATCAATACCCGAATCATCTAAAATATCCAGAAAGGTTCCCCTTTTGTTTTCTGGAGCAGAAGCTATCAGCTCATTTTCTTCAAATTTTCCATTTTGATCATTATCAAGATAAACTTCATCCAAAAACCCATTTCCCAACTTATTTATGGAGAACGATAATGGTCCGGTATTTACTTTAATACCTCCTCTAGGTCTCATGTTATTGGTAGAAACAATCCTTTCTTTAGACCTCATCGGTTCAACACCTTCACCATATTCAAGGGTGTAATCAGAAGCTGCTTCGGAAAAGAAGAACACCCATATCCATTTGATGCTTTCATCCGCAGGTTCCCATGAAGTCACTTCTGTTGTTTGACATGCTATTTCTTTTCCTTTGGAGTTCAACAACCTAACATTATATACCGAGTATAGTTCTCCTTTTGGAAAGGGAATACCAAGGGTGATGGGGGCTCCTTCCACATTGTTTTCAACGGTAATATTGAGCTTTTTGGTTTCAATGGCAAAGGTTTTGAGTCCCATGCAAATCAATAATACCAATAATGTGTTCTTCATTTTAATTATTTTTTTATTTGGTACTGGATTCCCTGATGGAGTCCAGTGCTTCTGAATAGTTATTCTTATGTTGTTACCTCTAATTTTTGAAAGCATAAACTTGCTGCTCCTAAAATGGCCGATTCTGCCAATTCTGATACTTCTATTTTTAAACTTTTTATCTGCTCAGGATAAGCAAATGAGTTTATTTTTTGATTCATAGATTCTTTAAAAAAGGGATACGCTTTACGTATTGATCCCCCAAGGATAATAGCTTCTGGTGCAAATAGGTACAAAATAGTTTTAATAGCCTCCCCTAAGTGTTTTCCAAATTCTGAAAACGCCGTTAAGGCTAAATCATCTCCTTGTTTGGCCTTGTCATGAATTTCTTTAGCGCTTAACCCATAGTTCCTCATAAAAAAAAAGCTACTGGTATACTCTTCCAAAATACCTTCCTTATACCCTATCATTCCAATCTCACCCGCACCGGATAAAATCCCATTATAAATTTCATTATTGATGATTATCCCCATACCTAATCCCGTGCCTATAGAGAGGCCAACAAAATTTTGATGCTTCCTTCCCTTCCCATATAACTTTTCACCCATTGCAAAGCAATTGGCATCATTATTTATGTGAACAGAAATGTTGTATTTTTTCTCGAGTATATCTATTAAATGAACTTCTTTCCATGCAGGAATGTTCTGCACGTCGTATACAATTCCTTTGGAAACATCCACTATGGCTGGGACGCCTATTCCTATTGCCTGGGTATCATGGGTAATCAATTCATCAATACAATTGAACAAACGTTCCAGGGTTTGCGCTTCTGAATCTTCTGCATTTACAGACACGTAAGATTGATTGGTAATCAATCCATCTTTAACAATACCAGCATTGATGTTGGTGCCCCCTATATCTACTCCAAGAACTTCCATAATCCCACTTACTTATTTGGCCTGTTTTTTAACTGAATTGTTTTGTTGTTTACAAGTGGGTTTGCAAGAAAACCAATGGATAGTATAAAAGCTAAAGGGATAAGTAAAAAGAACATTCCAGTCCTAAGACTAGACGCCTCACCTAATGCTCCAACCAGGAATGGGATGACCGCTCCACCTGCAATTCCAGTACATAATATTCCTGAAAGCGACCCATGGTTATCTTTAACGGAGTTAAGTGCCAAAGAAAAAATAATAGACCACATAACTGAGATAAAGAAACCTATAGCTGGAAAGGCGAAAAGAGCAACTTTTGCACTTCCTGTAAGAGCCAGTACCAAAAATACCATGGTAATAGCTGTAGCTCCGATTAGAAGTTTTCTGCTATCCATAATTTTCAATAATAATAGACCTAACAAACAGCCCACCGTTAACATGGCCCAGAAATAGGCAACCGTATCAGCCCCAACTGTTTGAGCATCTAAACCATGATATTGATATAGAAATTGGGAAATCCAATTGCCTACCCCTTGCTCTGTTCCAACATAACAGAAGATTCCCAGAAAAAATAAAATAGTCCATTTATTCTTTAAAAGACTGAAATATGAACTTGAATCACCGGCCATTTCATCTTCATTCTTTTCATATTTTGGGTATCGGGTAAGAAACACAATAGCCAACAATACTAAAGCAATAACTGAAAAAATCATATACAGCCCAACCCATGGCAGGTTTTCAGGAACCAAATCTCTTATATAACCAGCCAGTCCAAATTCATTTGAATTTGTATCAACTACATATTTGTATAAAAAAGGACTCAGGAACGAAGCCAAACCAAACACCAACTGGGCTAGAACAGAATTGAATGCAAAATGTTCCTCTCCTCCGGCAACCCTAAGCATTGGGTTGATAATAACTTGTAAAACTGCCATACATGATCCTAGGGCAAACAATGTAATACTGAATACAACATAACTAGGAAAGAAAGCAAACCCCATGGAAGCCAAAGCCATAAATAAAAATGACCATGACAATAAGGTCTTATCGCTATACTTTTCGGATAAAAACCCTGCGGGAATAGACATTACGCCATACGCAATAAAGAAAGCAAAAGGCAATAATCCGGTCAATGTTAGACTAAGGTCAAAACTATTCTTTACATCAACAATTATTGAGTTCAGTATGTTGGTAATAAAAGATATTACAAAGAATATCAGCATCACCAAACCTATTATATGGTAATATCTTTTTGAGGTTGTTTTTTCGCTAGCCATTGGTTTTGTTGGTTTATTAGGGTTGGAACTATTTTTTACCAAGCATGGGGAAGAGTTGTTTTATCTCCTCATCAGTTGGTTGTTTTCCATATTCGCATATTTCAAAAAACTCCACATGTTTAGCATTGGCTGTATTCATACTCGGATACCACTTCTTAATGGCTTCAGCTTCAGCAGCACCCCAAGTTTTTTCTCTTGCCCATCTTTGTTTTAGCCAATCAATTCGCTCTGCTTCTCCAGAAGGAACCTGACTCATATCCGCACCACTTACCCATGGTAGCCACTCAAACATTTGAGAATCATGTGCAGCTAATGCCCTCACCTTTGTATCTATTACGTCGTCCACTACTACCGCAATATCTTTTGAAAATGGATATGGTTTTTGAAAATTATCTTTCATATAGATAAAGACAGGGTTCTTTTTTAAAGGAGGAGTATCTGGTGTAACATTAGGTACAATAACCAGATATGCGGCGTCTTGAACTGCAATCCCAGCATTTCTATGATCAGGGTGATAATCATTTGGACGAAGACCCAAAACAATATCCGCATCCCATTCACGAATTTTTCTGATTACCTGATGCCTAACATTTAGTGTTGGGATTAACTCTGCATCATGGTTATCCAACACATCATATTCAATTCCTAAAATTTCCGCAGCTTTTTTGGCCTCGGCGCGTCTTCTTTTTCCAAGAACACCTCCGCCCATACTTTGATGTCCGGCATCCCCGTTGGTCAATGCTACAAATTTCACATTATGACCCATTTTGGCAAACAGGGCGGCTGTGCCACCAAACTTGGAATCACAATCATCTGGGTGAGCCCCAATGGCAATGATGTTCAGTACTTTTTTTTCCTGTGCCTGGACCATAAATCCAACGCACATGCAAATAATTAACAAAATATTTTTCATTATGTAGTTCTGTATTAAAAGGTTTAAAGTTTATGATTAACAATAAAATTTATCTATTTGAGCTCATAGTTTCTATACCATTTCGGTGCCTTTTATAAGCATAAGCAGGTAAAATTTGATAATAGGGGTAACGTAACAAACTCAAATAACAAACTTAAAATTAATTATCATTCTGATTGAAATCGGGATTAATGTCCAATTCTCTTTGTGGAATAAAAAACAGATTTCTGATATCGCTTGCTTCAATAACATCTGGTTCGGCTTCCAACAGTTTTTCAGCAACAACCCCAAATCTTTTTAAATCTGGCCAACGATGGTTTTCAAAAGCCAGCTCAACCCGTCTTTCATCTAAAAGTTTATCCTCAAAAGAACCAGGCGTAGTTCCATCTATATCGGGTAAACCTGCTCTTGTTCGTACTTGATTTATCAAGCTATAACTCTCAGTCGATTCTCCCAATGCTTCTGCAAGCATCAACAATACATCTGCATATCTGAAGACAACAAAGTTTACTCCCGAATCATTTTCCGTTGGTGGATCACTTTCATACTTTCTTACATAATTCTGAACTACAACTTCTGCATCTACATTGATCCATTCAGTTCCCATAGAGGGTTCAAATCTCAAGTCTCCTGCTTCATACGCATTTTCTAAAGTTGCTGTGGGTCTGTTTCTTCCAAAACCTTGACCTGTTTGTAAATCTGAACTTGGCGAAAAATCATTGGTAAAAGCACTTCCTTGACCAATACCTCCGCTTATGAACTGCACTTCAAAAATAGATTCAATGTTATTCTCATTTGCTTCACCCCATAAATCTGCATAATTTGCCACCAATGAATAGTTGTAATCATTGATTATTCGGCGCAAAACGGTTTCTGCATCTGAGTCCTGCCCTATGGTTAACAATACTTTTGCCAACAATGTTGCAGCCGCTCCTTTGGTTGCTCTTCCCACATCACTTGCCGGATAAGAAACCGGAAGGTTCGCTTCCGCAATGGCCAAATCTGTGACCAATTGTCCATAAATTGTATTGGCATCTACCTGAACTAGTTCATCGCCAGGCACAAACGGGGTTAGTTGCAGTGGAATGTTGCCAAAGGCAACGGCCAAGTGATAGTACATTAAAGATCTTAGGAAAATTGCTTCTCCAATAATCCTTTCCTTTAAACCAGCATCTATTTCTATCGGGTCAATTCTATCCAAAATAACATTGCAATTGGCAATTACTCTGTAAGAAGCGCTCCACGCGATATCCACTTGTTCATTTAAAGGATCTTCTGTAAATGCATTGATTTCAGTAAACTGCCGTGCTAAACCAGTAGCATCAGGTCCTTGATCTGTGTTATCGGAACGCATTTCAAACATGGTCCAATAAGCTCTTCCGTAAACCCCTGGCTCTTGCAATCCTGCATAACTTGCATTAAGGGATGCAACAAAGTCATTGGCTGTGTTGAAGAAATCAGCTTCGTTTCGATTTGAAATTGGAGCCAGTTCCGTAAAGTCCTCACTACAAGCTGATGTAATACACAGCGTTATTAGTATTATGATTATTTTTTTCATCTTTTACAGTTTTAAATTAAAAGGTCAGATTCACACCCATTGTAATGGATTTGGTCAACGGATAAGCTCCATAATCTTCCCCTGGAGTTAAACTATTGTTAGAAATATTACTGACCTCTGGGTTATACCCTAAGTAATCTGTAATTGTAAACAAATTGGTTCCGGTAACGTAAAACCTTAGTCTGTTAATGCTATTCCCAAAAAGTTTATCTGTAGGCAATGAATATCCCAAGGTAACATTTCGCAATCGAATAAAAGAGCCATCCTCTACTTGAAATGAAGAAGGTCTATTGTTATTACCATGGTTTCCAGTTTGTCTATCAGCTCTTGGAATACTTCCGTTTCCTGGGTCTGAAGCAGAACGCCATCTATTATTGAAAACAGCATATGAATTAAAGTTTGCTTCTCCATTTTTCAGGTGTCTAGAAGTAAGGTTCAAAATTTCATTCCCCTCTACTCCTTGTATCAGGAAGCTGAAATCCAATCCTTTAAACGTAAACCTGTTGTTAATCCCCCACGTAAAATCAGGAAAATAACTACCAGTAACCGTTCTATCATCTGGCGTGATTTCACCATCTCCATTAACATCCTTGAACCTGAAATCTCCAGGCGCAGCATCGGGTGCTTGTGTGTCAACCGGAGCGGCATCAATTTCCGCTTGAGTTTGATAAATACCATCGACCACATAACCAAAATAACTTCCTATAGGATCTCCTACTCTTGTAACATGCCTTACCCCTGCACTACCTGCAGAGAAGATAGGCTCGTTATTTTCATTTAGTGATATTACTTCATTTTTATTAGTGGAAAGGTTAAAATCAGTATCCCATGTAAAATCTCCAACAAAGTTCTTCGTTCTCAAAGCAATCTCAAAACCACTGTTTTCAACTTCACCCAGATTCTGAAGAGTTGTCTGAAAACCGGATACTCCTGAAATACTAACATTCAACAATAAATCTGAAGTTTTGGTATTGTAGTAATCCGCCAAGAGGAAAACCCTGTTATCAAACAAGCCCAATTCCAGTCCAATGTTTGTTTGTTGTGATTTTTCCCATGTCAGTTCAGGATTGGGAATAGTAGACTGTACCAAACCATTTATTTCATTTCCTCCTAAATTGTAGTTGTCGGGAGAAAGTAAACCTATTGCACCATAATTGGGTATTTCAAAATTCCCCGTTTCTCCCCAGCTAAATCTAAGTTTAAGTTCAGAAATGGCTTCTATGGAATTAAAAATATCCTCTTCATTTAAACGCCATCCCGCAGAAAACGATGGAAAATAACCTGTTTGGTTATTAGAACCAAAACGCGAAGACTTATCTGAACGAATCGTACCTGTGAATAAGTATTTGTCCTTATAGCTGTAATTCATTCTGAACAGTGCGGAAGCAAGCGTCCATTGTTCTTGAATTGAATTACCCGCAAATACCTGACCTCCACTAATCGTTGTGACTAAATCGTCTGGGAAATTATCTGCCAACACTTCCTTTATAGTAATGTTATCTCTCTGAGCGGTATATCCCAACACTGCATTAAAGAAGTGATCACCAAACTCCTTTTCCCAGTTCAAGGTGTTTTCCCAAACCCAGTTTGTCTCGGTAGAAGATGTTGCTTGGGCATACGATTCACCTTCACTCGCATTTCTGTACAAAAGTGTATTTCCCCTATAGAAATCTTGATTGAACAAGTTTATATATGTTCCTCCAAAGGTTCTAAATGTAAGCTCGGGTAAAATGTCATACGACAATGCCAATGAAGCTCTAGTTTGAAATTGGAATATTTCATCATCAATGGCATCTAAAATGGCCAACGGATTACTTGCCGTTGTAGTACCACCACCCAAATATGATTGGTTATTCAACTGGTTGACCGTACCATCTGTATTATAAGGAGCTACGGTAGGGGAATGAACAATTGCAGAATAAACAATACCTGGAGGGCGTGCAAAATATGGCGCCGAAGCAGGAACTCTTTGATTCTCGGTTATCGTTGGAGCAACCCTTAAATCTAAGTTCAGTTTATCAGTCAATTGTGAGTTCAAATTCAACATCATGTTATACCTGTCAAATTCGGATTTATCCAAAATCCCTTCTTGACTGAAATAACTCGCAGAAGCAAAAAAGCTTGTTTTGTTCTGAACGGGAGAGGCATAGGAAAAATTATAACTCTGCGTTATTCCCGTTTGAAAAATTACATCTTGCCAATCGGTATCCGTACCGTCCCAATTAATGAATGATTCCGGTAATTCAAAGTTGGTATCGCCTCTATCCCCATCACCAATGGGATCATTAATGGATGCTCCATCAACTGATGAAAGGTAATTGTTGTTTCTAGCATCCGTCGTAAAATCAATAAGCTCTTGGGCATTCATTAAATCAATCTTGTTTGCTACATTTTCCACCCTAAACCAAGAATCGAAGGAAAATCTTCCTTTGTCAGTTGAAGACCCTTTTTTAGTTGTTATTAAAAGAACACCATTTCCACCACGCGAGCCATAAATTGCTGCTGCAGAGGCATCCTTAAGAACTTGTATGGACTCAATATCATTTGGATTTAATGTGGCCAATGGGTTTACCGGTGGTGGTTGAAAAGCGGCCCGTCTTCTTGATACACCTCCTATAGTTGACGTTGTAAGGTTTCTAGATATTGGAATACCATCTATAACAAATAATGGGTCGTTACCCGCTGAAATAGAACCTGCACCCCTAACTCTAATATTTGGCGCAGCTCCTGGTTCTCCTGATACTTCTTGCACTTGCACACCGGCAACTTGACCAATAATAGCGGCCTCAGGTGATAATGTAGGTACTTCAACAATAGATTCGGCATTGATAGATATAACAGATCCCGTAACCCTCTTTTTTGCCAGTGTACCATACCCAACTACTATTACCTCATCCAATTGTGCAGCATCTGGTTCTAGGTTAATTGTAAAAGTGGTATTAGATCCAATTTCAACTTCTTTTGATCTAAAACCTATGTAGGATACCGTTAAAGTGGTACCTCCTTCTGGTACGGAAAGCTCAAATTTTCCATCAAAATCGGTAATGGTTCCAACGTTAGTGCCTTTTACAGCAATTGTGGCACCCAGTAAGGGAACACCATTGTCATCCAAAACAGTACCGGATATTGTTGCTTGTTGCTTTTCAATGGTTTTGTTTGGAGTTTTTTCTTTTTTGATTAAATCCTTTTTAGGTTTAATTACAATCTGTTTTGCTACAATTTGATGATTCAAATCCATCTCAGAAAACAGTTCTTGTAAAAATTCATCAATACAAGTGTTTGTCACATTTATGGAAACTCTTTTATCAATATTGATTTCAGAAGCCTCATAGAAGAAATTATAGCCATTGGTTTGGGCTATTTTTTCGAAGACTTTTTTTAATTCAATATTTTCAAAATTTGCAGTAACCATATCATTTTGTTCACATGTAGCTGCTTCTACATGAGCAAAACAAAGCATGGCTATACAAAGGAAACATGCCTTGATCAGCCAGTTGGTTTTGGGAGTTATTAAATAATTTTTCATCTAAGTTAAATTTTAGTTAGCATTAATTTTGAATGGTTCTTTTTTTATCCATAGGCCTCGGTTTAGTTTGGTTTATCAATTTTAAGAGTGTTTCCTTTCATTGCGTATGAAAAGTTGGTATGCGCTTGCATAGTCTTAAGTATTTCGTCAATATTTTCATTTTTAAATCTTCCACTATACCTCATTTCATCCAGTATTTCGTAGTTGTTCTTAATGTCAATATTGAATCTTCTTTCCAGTTTCTTGATGATGCTTAGCAGGTTTTCATTTTCAAATACCAGAATACCGTTCATCCAAGCAATATGATTTGTAACATCCACATTTTCAATAATCAAATCGGTGTCAGCATTTTTTCCAACCGCTCTTTGGTTGGGGATCATAAGTTTTGATGCTGAAATACCTTCTGCTTCATAGTTTTGAAACACTTGAACCGAACCTTCTACAAGAATTACTTCTTTAAGAATCTCATCTTGGTAAGCGGAAACATTAAATTCGGTCCCCAGCACCTTGGTAGATAGGCCTTCTACATTCACTTGAAAGGGAACATCCGCCTTGGCTACCTTAAAATAGGCCTCACCAATAAGCGATACTTCTCTTAAATCAAATCCGTCAAAGTTTTTAGGGTATGTCAACTTTGAGCCAGAATTTAAATGCACCAGTGAGCCATCTGCAAAATGGACTTTAAACGTTTTTCCATAGGGTACATTAATTGTATGATATTCAATATTGTCCGATTCTCTTTCTTGTTTGTCATCGGATGAATATTCCAGCAGGCCATTTGTCTTAAGTGCTACGGTTTTATCCTTTAAAGTGAATTCAGAATAGTTTTCAAGAGAAAAGTATTTTGAAGACCCATTGTTAATTTCCAGTGAAATGGCATTCTCGTCCACTACTTGAAGACCTGATTGGTCTTTTGAAAAGTATATAAATGCCGCAGAGGCTAAAACCGCAATAAACAAAGTCGCGTACTTTAATATATTTAAGTGCGCCTTTTTTCTTTTTGACCTCGTAACTATGGACAACATGGAAAGATGCTTTTCAACATCCGACGAGTTAAAACTATACTTAAGCCAAATCTCTGTCTTTATAAAATCTTCAAAATAGAGTCTATTGTCAGGAGTCTTTATCCATTCAATTAAAAAAGCTTTTTCCGCCTCTGAGGTTTCATCATCAAGAAATTTAGAAATGATGATATCTACTTTGTTATTCATTGGTTATTTAGCGTTTTCTTAATAGTAGACTTAAAAAAAGAGGCCTACCCTTACTTTTTATTCTATTTTTTTTAGAAAAACTTGAATAAATCGTAAAACAGCAATGAAATGAAAGAAAAGTATTATAATCAGTTAAGTGTATTCTTCAGTCGAAGCATTGCCTTGGACATATGAACTTCTACCGTTTTTACAGAAATATTGAGTCTTTCAGCAATTTCCTTATATGCTAAACCCTCTTTTTTCGCCAATAGAAAAACGGTTTTACACTTTTTCGGAAGTTTATCAATTTCTTGATTTAAAAGAAACATTTTCCGTTCTGTATCTTCTGGGTCTTTCTCAATTATACCAGCTATTGCGGTATATTGTAATTCTTGTATAAGCGCAAGCTCCTTTACATTCTGCTTTTGTAAATCTTTGTAAAGGTTATATGCCATCCTAAACAGGTATCGTTTGATGTTATCCTTAATGATCAAGTTTTTACGCTTGTCCCAAAACTTGACAAAGGTTTGCTGTACAATCTCTTGAGCCAGTACTTGATTGCCACATATTACAGAAATGTAGCTATTCAATTCATTAAAGTAACAGTTAAAAACATGGGTAAAAGCCGGCATAACACCCTCCCTTAGATCTCCTAACAGAATTTCTTTGTTGCAATACTTATCTTTTTCCATATCCCCGTTTTTAATCTGTTATAACACTGAAATATTTTCAGCAACCAGCAATTCTCTTCTCACAAAAGATGCTCGTTTTACCTTGTTATTTTGTAATTCAAAAATTGCAATGGCATGTATGGTTTTACCTTCGTCAAAGCCTTCAATAAATTGAGATTCAACAACGACATTATCATTAACAATTCTGTTCAACGTAGTCACAAAAAGGTCTTTGTTTTCACTAAACCTTTTTCCATATACTTTTCTGGCATCTACAATACCAGAGCACAGACAATGCTGTGATTCAAACAGGTATGATTTAAATTCTGGATGCATAAAGGATACAAACTTTTCCAGATTTTTTTCATTGTAGGCTGCCATGAATTTGTGTATTACTTTACTTGCTTTCATGTATCCTAAAGTTTCCTGTTAATAACATACCTAGCTTCTTCCACCTGCGATGTATCTGTGGATAAGTGCCTCCATCTATATCGTTCTGAAAACATATGGGACTTTCCTTCAACTACGTCCGCGGCCATCGCTCCTAAAAGGGGTGCCATTTTAAGTCCATGACCGCTTCCGCCTGTACTTACAGACAATCCCTTTATTTCGGGGTGGTTATCGATCCAAAAATGCCCATCTAAAGTGTCTATATAGAGGCATTTCCTTGTAAATACCAATGGAGCCTCTGTCAGTTCTGGAAATGTCATTTTAACAAAAGTCCGCATGTCTGCAACTTCGACATCCGTGATTTGTCTATCGTCATTTTCTGGATGAACTGGAGTACCGTTGGAATGTTTGGCAATCTTCACAATGCCCTGTTTCTGCAAAAATGGAAAGCCATACCAGCCAGAATTTGAAATGTCCGCTGTGAATACTGAGAAACTTGGAGGTATAAAATTGGTCGGATTTTTAGGTTTAAGCCAAAATACCGGATGCCCTGTGGATTTCATATAGGGTTGTAATTCTGGCAATAAAATTGGAGTATGTGCTCCTGCAGCAACTAGTGCATGACCACATTGGAAGGTTTCCCCTTCTTTTGTTTTTACAGCGGTTAGCCTACCATTGTTTACTTCAAAACTAGCAGCAGTTTGCCCTTCATGTATTACAACACCTAATGATCGGGCATAGTCTGCTAATTTTTGAACAGTTAATGCTGAATCGGCATAACCAGCTTTGCTATTGAAGTTTGCATCTACGTACTCAGCCGTATTCACAGCTGGAAAACGCTCCTTTATCCCTTTTGCATCTAATCGATCGGGTGAATAACCGGCCTCTAATAAGTTTTGATAACTATGTTTTTCAAAAGTGTGCTTTTCACTTTCAATTTTATCTTTGCAAAGCATTAAGAAGCCGACCTCATGATAGAGCTTTTCATTAAAAAAATCGTTCCAAGAATGCCACCTTCCTATGGCCGTTTCTACCATTTTAAAATATTCTTTGTCTGAGCCATACTCCATTCTGACCGCTTTTGTAACATCCGTTGATGCCGCCATATGGTGGGGAATGGTATCAGGATTGATCAGGCCAACACTGTATTTTCTCTGAGCTAGCTCTACCGCTGCGGTAATACCATAAATCCCTCCTCCAATAACTAGAATATCATATTTTTTCATAATCCCTATTTGCTTCTTTACTTGTTTCGGCCCAATCTGACAATCGCTCCAAAAAAGAAAGACATTTCTTTAATTCGCTTATCTCAATAAATTCATCTGCTCTATGTCCTTGATCCATGCTTCCGGGTCCACATACCACTGTCTCAAAACCTGCATTTGAAAAAAAGCCAGCTTCGGAGGCAAATGATACCGTCTTAGCAGATTTGTTTCCATTAAAAGAATTTACCATTTCTACTATCTCTGAATTTTCTGAAGTATTTAGACTCGGTACAATTGAAAATTGTTTGCTTGTTTTTATTTTGAAATCGGAGCAAGATTCCTGCTTTTGAATGGTTCGTTTTTCACAGAAAGTTTCAAAAGATTCCAGAATTTCTTGAATGGAATCTGACGGAATATTTCTAACGTCCCAGGCAAAATCGCATTGGTCTGCAATTATGTTGACGGCAGACCCTCCTTTAATGACTCCCACATGAATAGTTGTATACGGAGGGTCAAATCGGTTATCAAAATGTTTTTGTTCAATAAAGTCATCCATTTTTCTGAGCAACCACTGAATTAAATAAGTCGCTTCTTCAATGGCACTTATGCTTTTTCTTACCTCGGAGCTATGCGCTGCTGAGCTATAAACTGTTGTTTTAAAAAATGCAGCTCCTTTTTCCCCATTTACCGTTTGCATTAATGAAGGCTCCCCAATAACGGCAAAGCCGGGCCGCTCTTTATATGTTGATTTAATTGATGAAACCAGTTGTTCACTGGCCAAACAGCCAACCTCTTCATCATAGGAGAAGGCCAAATAGATAGGTTTCTTTAGTTTTGCTTTTTGCCAATGTGGAAGCATAGCAAGGCAGCAGGCCAAAAAACCTTTCATATCCGAAGTACCTCTTGCGTAAAGCTTATCATCCTCTTGTGTTAACCTAAAATCTGGTTTAGACCACAGCTGCCCTTTGGTGGGCACAACATCCATATGTCCAGATAAAATGATACCGCCATCTTCTTCTGGTCCAATACGACAATGGATACTTACCTTATCTTCTGATGCATTAAATACTTGATGGTAGTCAATGTTATTACTTTGCAACCAGTTTGAGATGTACTCGGCTATAGATAAATTACTCTGACCACCCAAAACAGAAAACGCAACCAAATCGCCAAGAATTGAAATGGCACTGTCAAGTGTATTTTGAGTGTTCTTTTCCATCATCTTATTTAGGTGTTTAATAGGCCATTAAGTAAAATTATGATGAGCGATAATGGCAATATCCATAGTAAAACTACCTTCCAAAAACTATGTAGTTTTAGGGTTTTTGTTCCTTCCAATAGATGACCTCTTAGCTTTTTGTACCCAATTATATGTCCCGCAAAAAGGACCGTTAGCAATCCTCCCAAAGGCAATAGTATGGTACTGGTTGTATAGTCCAATATCTCAAAGACCGTTTTTCCGAATATTAGTAAAGGATCATCAGTATAAGAAAAGACCGCTGCAATAGAAACTAATAGGATACTACCAATTACAGATAACAAGGCCGCATTGTTTGATAATTTATACCTGTCCTTAAAACTATCTTTTAAACCTTGTACCGCTGAGATAAGGGAGCTAAATCCTGCTAAAAACAACAGTAGAAAAAACACAGCTCCAACCGCCCACCCATATTCCAGTTTATGGAATACTGTAGCCATGGTTACAAAAATTAGATTAGGTCCTGAATCTGGGCTAAGGTTGAAACTAAAAATAGCAGGGAACAACATCAGCCCTGAAAGAAATGCAAAAAAGGTATCTGCCAATACAATCCAGATTGTACTGCTTACAAGATTATCTTTGGTATTGGTATAACTACCAAAAACAAAGGTAACCGCCATTCCTACTCCGACAGAGAAGAAAAGCTGCCCCATAGCACTCATAATTACTTTAAAATTTATTTTGGAGAAATCAGGTGACAGAAGCCAACGATAACCCTCTAACGCCCCATCTAAGGTGGCAGCCCAAATGGACAATCCCAATATTAAAACCACCAAGCCAAACATCATGCCTTTGGCATAACGTTCTAAACCTGATTTTAGACCTTGTCTTATTACAAAAAAAACAGCAATCATAATCGCAAACGTTACGGCAATGACCACAGATAGGTTGGATGCAACTTGGTCAAAATGTCCAGAAATACTTGAAATTGGTAGTTTTGAGATTTCCCCAGATAAGCACTCCCAAAGGTATATGCCTATCCATGCCATGATCATGATATAGAAACCCATAATTAATATACATGCTATGGCACCCAACCAACCTATACTGTTCCAAAAAGGCTTTTTTCCGAGTTTTCCAAAACCAAGCAGTACCGTAGTTTTGGACATACGTCCCAAAGCAATTTCAATAGTTAATATGGGAATGCCCACAAGAAGAATTAAAACAAGATAAACCAACAGAAAAGCCGCACCTCCACCTTCACCTGCAACATAAGGAAACCTCCAAACATTGCCTAAACCAATTGCGAATGCAGAGGTGGTAATGATAAAGGAAAATTTACTGCTCCATCGATTGTTGGACATACATTGATGATTTTTAAAATTTTAACCCTTTTGATATAATCAAGTTAGTTTGAAAGGTTTTCAAAACTTTTAATCTTTAGAAAATATCTTGCGATAGGAATCAATACAATGAATGTATGAAAAATAATTAAAATTGCAATATTAAAAATGTTATTTGTTAAAAAGCAATACTAATAATGCTTATTTTGTTGTTTTAAGCTACAGTTGTTTTAATTATTTCGTTTCTTGTGACTTATGAAAACAATAAATGACATTGACTTATCAAAACTCTCTAAAAAGAGACGGTTAATAATTCAATATGCTTTGGATTATCCTGATAAAGTAGTTTTAATGAGAATGGAGGAACTTGGAGACAAGTTAAACGTTAACCCAGCTACTGTTGTGAAAGCTTGCAAGGCCATTGGCCTTAATGGTTTTTACGAGTTGAAAGAACTTTTAAAGAATGAGGTTCAACTTACTAGGGTGGATTCCATTTTCAATTCAATGATCAAAGAGGTTCGTGCCCACTCTAATCCACAAAAAGTGGCACAAGATGCCATACTTGGTGACATTATGATGCTTCAAAAAACCTATGATACCATTGATTTTGAAGTAATAGAGAAAATTGCAAATGCAATTATCAATTCAAAACAGACCTATATTATTGGATTGGGACATATAGGATTAGTCGCCAATTATATGGAACGAATTTGCAGGTCTGCCGTACCTCAAATACATGCTAGTACAGAATACCATGGAGAACTTTTCTTGAACATGGCCCATTTTTCAGAAGAAGATGTTGTGATTGGTATATGCTTGGACAAATGCCAAAACCAAACTATCAATGCTCTAAGAATCGCTAAAACGGAAAAGAAAGCAACAACCGTATCCATTGTAGATAGCGACCTTTCTCCCTTAATCGAATGTAGTGATCACCATATCTCAATTAACAGTTCCAATAGTTTTTACTTTGGCAGCATGGTTGGAGCTTTTTGTATTGTAAATGCTATTTTTTATAGTATTGCCAATATCCTAAAACCAGAAACGGTTTCACACTTCAAATTTTTTAGAACCATGTCCGAAAAGGAAAATGTTTATAAAATCTAGCTACTCTGGACAGTAAGTCAATACTTGCTCATGATTGCCCACAAAACCTTCAAAAGAAACTATCAAATTTAACTTACTCCATTATCTACTCAACCGTCTCCAAACTGTTCTGTATTTGGGCTTTTTTGTCCTCTGGACTATATTTAAGTGCAAGTTCAAAAGCCTTTCTGGCCTCTTTTTTTCTTTCAAGTAATTTAAGCGCATTTCCTCTGTTGAAATGTGCCCGCCAATATGTGGAATTTTTCTTTATGGACTGTCCAAATACATATTCCGCCTTATTGTAATTCTTTTCTTTTAAAAGTCTTCGGCCATAGCGCTCCAAATACACATCACTTCCAACCTCAATAGCTCTTTCTATTGCTTTTTCAGCTGCAGCGTCATCTCCCAATTGTTTTAACAATTTAGCCTTAACATCCCAATTAGAAAAGTTCTCTTGAAACTGGATGGATTTATTGACCCATTCAAGTGCTTCCTGGGTGTTAATTTTATGTTCTGCACAATAATCTGCCGCCTGGCACCAACTGAACCATTCCCAATACGCATCTGAACGCAATTGCTTTCTAATATTATCCAATGCTAGTTCATTTATATTGAGCGTCATACTTAATTCAGCGCTTTTATCCGCCCAACTTAAAACAATGGAAGCCGTGCCTCGGTCACGTTTCCTAAAGTCAAAACTTAACCATTCTCTCATTTCAGAACCATTTTGAACCGGTACCGTTACGCGCAATGCATCTTCATCTTCTTGATAAAAGTAGCTCCCCCAAGAAGTATAATTTTCTGAAAAAATAAAAGTCCATTGACTCTCTTCTGGAAGTAAGTGAAGCCCATAACTCCCAGCTGCCAATTTTTGTCCTTCAATTTCAATATCGTCCGTAACCGTGAAGATGGTATTTTCATTGGCTCCTGCTCGCCATACTTTACCATACGGAACCATCTTTCCCCAAACCTCTCTACCTCTTGCACCTGGACTATGATAATTAATTGTGATATCTGTATAACCAATACGTTGCGTAATAATGGACTGTTGACTTTTATCCGGCAGAGTAATGGGGTTATGAATATTAAAATGCTGAGCACCTACATCTACTATTAAAAAGGAAAAAACTAAGGCAGCTAAATAAAATTTAGAATTCTTCATTGCAGAATTTTTGGTTGATTTTGAATTGAATTAGTTGAAATCACTTCTCAAAACTAACAAAAAGCCACTTTGAATGATTATTTAATAAATCTTAATGTTCTAATTTGGTTTGAATGGTAACATTTTTCAAAATCTGGTCTCCTACAAAAAACTGATAAAAAGCAAACCAAATCGATGAAAAACAGTCCTAATGTGAACTTTCCACTGTTTCATTGATTCGCAATTGGATATTCCTATATTGGGAAGTCGAAACAAAAATTCAAGCAATTAAAAATGTTGGATAAAGATTTTACATCTAATCGGTACTCGGCCATTCTAGGGAATTTGAAAGACAATAATTACTTGACCCAAAGTGATGTTGATGTTCTGCTAAAAGATTTGGTTGCAAACAATTCTGTAATGCTTACAAATGTTGGCGACGAAAAAGCAGAAATAGTCAGGAGAGCCCTGTTTGCAAACAACAATCGTAAAAATTATAGATAAACCAAGATTGATATTTTTTTACTTGTGTTTATTAGTTCCAAATTGGTTGGAAACAATTCCACATAAACCAGTGTTCAAGAAAATATTCCCATCAAAATCTAGGAAAAGGTATGAAAATGAAAAACCCCTATTTTTCATAGAGGTTTTATCTTTGTGATCGCAGCAGGATTCGAACCTGCGACCGTCTGCTTAGAAGGCAGTTTTATTATATTGATTATTAGTATTTTATAAAGTAATGTTTCGTAAGAATTTCGAAATATGTTTTAAAACTCCTAGTTTATCCTCTTCTTTTTTCGTAAATTAGGGGTGTGGAAGCCAAGAAGATCTCAAGTGAATATCTTGATAAGATAAAAGATTTACCGACTTATACAGAGCATCTTACTTCTGAGATATGCCAATCCATGAATTCTAAAATTGAAGAGTTGGTTTTGGAAGGATTGAAAAGAAAAGGCTTTGAGTTCGATGATAAATTGTCGCTTGAAAAATTTGTCACGACTAGATGTAGAGTAGAAGATAATAAGGAATTTCAAGAAAAAACTTATTTCGTGGACAACACCCCATTTTTTCTGCATAAGTATAGATTAACATCTAACCAAGGTTTAGGTATAGGATTTAAAGGTCATACTATTACTTTAGAAGCCGATTGGGGTACATACATGTTTTTATAACCATTGGATTATGAAAGAAGAGGAAGAATACACAGGATGAAAGACATTATACACTATACGAAAACAGGTATCTAAACCCAAGGAAGTTCAGCTTTTTCATGGGGAACCATATATCTTACAATTTCTGATTCCGTTAAAGCGTTTATTCCCCTTTCTCCCATCTAGGGATCAATCCCCACATAATAGGCGTCAAAAATTTAGGATTCTCCTGGGGCTGTACCAACATTATCGGATGCTCAGCAACCTTCTTGCCGCCGTTCATGTGATGCTTTGCGAAACCGTTTATATGGTGTCGCTGTAAATCGTCATCATCCAAGAACTCAGGAAGCCTCGCAATAGCGTTCATGGCCTTTTCAAGCTCTGATATAGTTTTGTTCTGTGCGGTAGCGTAACACATGGATTTTTGGTTGGAAAAACAAGGTACAAAAAACTTTAACTTTTCAATATTGGAATCTTTACATATTTTTGGACTATGTCCAAAGAAGTATTTCGCAATTACGATAAAAAAGCCATTAAATCCCTAATAAGGGAAATGGGCAAGGAGAGGTTCGACTGCGCGATAAAGGATAGCGGCATGGAATCCAGACCATTAACAATGGAAGGTTTTTTTATAGAGTTCCAACCGGATAAAGAAGACTTCATATTGTACTATATGTATCCTTCAAGAGTTGTTTTTAAGATTATTTCCGTACTTGGTTTTTGGGCTGTTCCCGATAGTGGATGGGTAAAGGAAAGAATAGGCGATTAGTTATTTTTAAACAACTTGCCCCTAAAGAGATAAATAACGAATCCAAGAATCATTATAACAACAATTCCCCAAACCGACCATTTAAAATCACTTCCTGAAACTCCCTCCACTTCTTTATTCGATTCTTTCTTTTTTGATTCTTTTTTGGATTCTGATTTGTCGTCAATTTTGATAATAGACTTATCATTTGTCGTTGAAGTGGAATCAATCTCCAACTTCTCATAGGTTACTTTTTTGACGTTCTGAAGTGTATCGCCATTAACAATGAGTGGATTGTTTGGGTCATTCGGCTCAATGGTCATCTTATTGGCAACTTTGGTAAATTTTGCAACAGTTGTAATATCGTTTTGTCTTTTTATTACGATATCCTTTTTAATCTCTTCGCTTTTCTTTTCGCTACTTGAAACCTTCTTTTTGCTTCCGCACGATGTCAACAATAATAAACATGACACCCAAAAAAAGCCCTTAATGTGTACTTTAATAAACATTATCTGTGTTTTAACCGATATTTCTTGTTATCGGGTAATTATCCGATATTACCTAACCTTACCTTTAACTATTCTTAGGTTGTCCAGTTGAAAGCCTCCGTCCTTCTCGGTCTCTATAAAGGCAAATCCGTGGTTCCATTTATTGTGTGGCATATAATCCGGTCTTAATCCGCATAAACAACCTTGACTAAAAGTTGATATGATATTGCCACGTATATCTTTTTCTGTATGCTCTGAAGTTCTATGGTGGTGTCCTATCAAAGTAGAGCTAATAGCTCTTGTAAAAATCGTTCTAGCAGGATTCACCTGACCACCAAAACCTGCAAACACTTCATGCCCATGTAGTATTGCAAGTTTACCAGCGAATACGAACTGTTTCGATTTAATCAATTGGTATCCTTTTTCGCCAAACCTCAGTAATATTGATAATTGGAACTCATCTATCCCTAACAATTCGGGCGCTTTTGATTTAAGGTAGCTTTCCCATCTGTCTTCGTGGTTGCCTATTTTGTAATATTTTTTTGCTTTGGGAAACTGCTCATTTATGTAATCCAAAAAGTCCCTGGTTATATCAAGCTCACCAGCTAAGTCCCTCAATCTCCTGTCCTTTGTGAATCTACTTGCTTGGTAAACATCCATAATATCACCATTTAAATATATGACGTTGGGATTAAGATGTTTTTTGGCATATTCTATTGTCAGCTCGATTGCCTTCGGGTCATGATATGGTAAGTGGACATCCGATAAAGAAAGTATCCTATTATTGCCTGAAGGGATTTCGTATGGAGCCAGTTCCTCGTAATCCGTTTCTGGGATATCGTGCCAGTCCTTTTGTTGTCTTGCCTGTTGAATCTGTTTAGGGGTTCTGGTTAAATGCTTGGTTTCTGAAATCTCAGGAACACCTCTTTCATTCCTGACCCTTCTTACAAGGGTTCTAACGCTCTCAAGCTTTTCAAAATCAAGTGGATGGTTTTTAAGTATCATCCTAGCCAATGTTTTACTTGGCATATCACGATATTCTTCACAGTAATCCTTTACAATCTCCGTGGTGTACTTGCGTTCTTTAACTTCCTTCATTCAATAAAATCCTTAGTAATAGTTCCAGACAACCTCTTGTGGCTTATTAGGGTCATTATCCACATGAATAAACCCCTTTCCAATACCTATTCTTGTAAATCCTACATCTACCAACGCCCTTAATATCTTGAATCTCGACATTGAATCAGTGCAGCTTATATCCACGGCAAATCCATATAGATGCGAACTGTCGGACTTCCCTCCTACTTTTTTATTGTGCTTTTTAGTCCTAAATCCCGAATTGATACTAAAAGGAACTTTAGCTAAGTGTCTCGCTGTATCCAACATCTTTAAAGTAGAGGATTTCATTTCCTCCCCACTTCCAGGTAAGTCTGGACTGTCGAATTCGTTTATATGGAAATATCTTAGGTTCATTTTCTTAAATGCTTTTTAATGGACCAGAAGTATTTTTTCCAACTTCCGTTATAATGGATTTTAACAATTTTATGATAGAGCATTGAAGCGAAATAGATGATAAAGACCAAACTCCCTATAATGGTCAGCATTCCATTGAAAAAACTGAAACCACTGAACTTTATCTGGTGAGCTATACCCACCATACCAGTAACCAATACCATTGGATCAATAATCTTGTAGGGCATCATTTCTTGAATTTTTCAATTATGGCATCTAGGACAACATTGTAGACCGCTGCTCCTACTGCTAGGAAAAAACCACCCAACATAATGTATGTGTCAGAGCTATCCCATTTTAGTTCATTGCATAGATCAGCTACGTATTTGTGCCCTGTGCCAATGACGAAATAAAGACCAACAATTGCCAGTACTGTTTTTACTCCAAAATTTCTAATCCCTGTCCAATTCTCAATCCACTTTGTCATACCTAATTTATTTTTATCCTATACTTTCCCAATCTTCCTCCCCTTGCCTTGATTACCTTACCTTGTGACACAACATCATTATCCTCATTTATAACACTGACCGTAATATCTGGCAGTGAATCAAAGGCATTGTCACTGTTGGCATCGTCCACGCTCAGAACAATCCCGTAAGAAATATTTCCGTCAACTTCGTCCACGTCATCGACCCCTGATACGGTCACCGTCTGGGCGGTGTCCCAATTAGCATTTGTGAATGTTAACGATGTAGGGTTTGCATTTCCTTCAAAAACATTGTTGGAAGTGACCGTAATTACCACATCTGTTGTAGGCTGTGAGTTCAATACAACAGTAAATGTGGCCTGTCCTCCTGATTCTGTGGTGTTTCCAGAAATCGCACTTGCTGAATATCCTGCTCCAGATGAAGAGATACCCATTAAATCAGCGCCCCATTCCTCGAAGTTCAGATACCCGTCATTATCCTGATCTCCATAAAAACTTTGACTTAAATTCCCATAGGTAGTATTCTCCCAGCTATCATCTAAACCATCACCATCTGAATCAGTCCAGGCCGTCCCTACGGCGGATGTGGTGAATCCCCCCACTTGTTCCTGTGTGTCTATTATCTGACCACTATCTGCGGCAAAATCATCTATTACTTGTTGTTCTATAGAACCTAAGTGTATTCTTGGGCCTACATTTTTTAATACGGAATCAACGACTACTGTGCTGCTCCAAATAGTAGGATTGCTTGTAAATGATTCTGCTGCCGTACCAACTATTATACCTTGATTTGTATAGTCTGTGTCATAAAAAGAGTTGACACTATGGTTTCTTGTATTATCTTCGAAATAAACCGCCCCTCCAAAACCATGTGTCGCATCACTGGATTGTGCAATTGTTTGCCCGTTGTAAACCTCCTGTCCCGTTCTTTTCTGCCAATGGTTACCGATAAGTGAAAACGTTTGACCACTGCTAAATGTACATTGCCCCCTAAAGCCATAAAAAACATTGTTCACCATTTCATATATACTCTTTGCGCTTCTGTAATTTCTACTGTCACAATGTGCGACATAGCACTTTATCAGAGAATATCTTCCTCCCGAGGGGCTTCCGTCATCTGACCTATCCAAAATACCGCCCATAGAATGACTTCCTCCGTCTCCGTGATTTGAATCATGCAATGAAAGAGCCACAATGTTATGTGAAAATGTTACGTTTGTGGAGTTTGAAGCAGTCATACCCTCATCCACACCAAATTTTGCGCTACAGTGGTCAACTATCACATTATCCCCTAAAAACACACTAATGGCATCCTGTTGGTTTGAATCAGCAACACCTGGATTGATTACGTTGCCGTTCGAATCCTTGTAGCCCCAGTCCCCAGATTCAAAATGAATGTTCTGTAGGATCAATTCGTCCACCCTCCAATCAAGGCTCCCATTGGTTATATAAACACCTCCACTGTTGGCGGGAGCGGTTTGACCTAAGATTGTAACATGACTACCGCTTATAGCGACACTTTGAGTTTCAAGATTTACGGTTACCCCTACTTGAAAGACAATTGTTATATTACTGGCACTTGCCGTTCCACTAACACCATCCCATCCAAATGCATTCATAAAAGAACCAGCACCTATTTTATTACTATTAGTTACAACATAAACAGTGGGTGAGGTTCCATATGCCGAACCTCTTGTATACTTTCCAGCTCCTTCCGCACCATACGGGAATGCGAACAATGCACCGCCATTGTAACATGGTACTCCCGTACTTCCGCCGCAATCAATTCCAGTTTCATCACCATTTTGGATGCCATCCAAATCTTGACCTATCTGTGAAGCAGCAATTAATGGAAACAACAACAATATGTAAATCAGTTTTCTCATTGTGGAACTATGCTTATGTATTTAATCTCAACCGCCTGACCCGCCGCTTCGGTCGATGAAAAGAAATCTATGTTTATGGTGACATTCGCAGTTGTCGCAACCGTCATGGTTACGTTCATCGAAGTCCAGTTCAAATTAGTGGTTGTCAAAGGCTGGCTACTCAATGTCGCGTTGGTTGGGTTGATGAGTCTCATCCGGGCATTTGTCCCCTGTCCCCGCATTTCGGTTGTCAAGGTGTATGTTCCTGCTGGTATTTCACCCAGATCCACTTTTGCCCGAGCTGCATCACTTCCGTCTATTTCGCCCCTTATTGCGAATCCGCCAGAACCATCAGAAACAGATGAATAGGTCAATGTTGTTGCATTTGAAAAAACATTCCCCCAAGCTCCGTCAACAGTATTCGTTTCGTTGTTGGAATCGGCGGCATCACCTAGCGTATAATACTCAGAAGAACCTCCAGTATTAGCTTGTTGAACACTCGATAGATATGCCGCTTCAAACTGTTGGGCATTGGCTGCACTAATAATAAAGAATAATATGTAAAGTAATTTTCTCACTGTACTTGCTGATAGAAATAATGAATAGTAGTACCGTCCGCCTGAACCTCAAAATATGCCTTGAAATAGGTATCATCTGCCCAAGCTGTTGTCCCTGTCAATTGAACAAATGTCAATCCTGTTCCAGAATATGTTGGCGCTCCCGATTGGTCTAGATAGATTATCGCTAGATCTCCAGGGTCAGCATTGGAAAAGGTAAAGGCGTTTGAATCCACTGCCCTATCATCCAACATCTGAAAATATTCAAGGTCTATCGCTGTTCCCGTAACTACCTCTGCTGGGGGTGCATCTGGAATGACAACAAAAGTATTTGCCGGAGCCGTTCCACCGTCCGTGTCAAATCCCGCCTGTGTCTGGAAATAGGTATTTTTAAAAGAAGTTCCCCCTGTTACCCCTGTAATGTCCGATTCTATAAGCTCACCTCCTCCATCTTTCATAAAAGAGTTCGCTGTGAATACCCCATCATAGTCCGCGCCTCCAGCATCCGCTAATATCAGCCAATCGTTTACCCCTGCATTTGAATTCTTAAAGCCAAGTCCAGGAATCGCAAGCCCTTTGGAATAGGTGAATTGTGCATTTGAAGAAGCATCGTCGAAAGTCTTGAAATTCAAAATAGCAATTTCATTTGCTGTATTTGTCCCCCTTACTTCCAATTGGCTCTGGAAGTCGTTTTCAGTTCCCGCGAAATAATATGCCGCAGATTGATCTAGCTCATTTGGCCCTACTGCGTCAGCATCAATGTTCCATGTAGCCCCGCTTCCACTTACTGTAATATCTCCTTTGTCTCCATCAGTTACTCCTGAGCCTCCAATACCTGCAATAGCCGCGTCTACATCTACTTTTCTTGCAACGTCATTATCACTATTATAATTTAAGTCAAATAGATAATCAGTTACTCCTACTGTAGACTCCATGCTTAAAGAAGCAGCATTTGCAGTCAAGTTAAGAGTTGTCCTGCTAGAGCCAGCTACACCCCCAAATAAATCAGCACTTCCATTTTGACTATCTATCTGTATGGCAGCCCCTCCATTTGTGCCAAGCACAAAATCAGATGTAATGGTGTTGTTTCCTTGTTGTATAACTCCAGATAATGAAGTTAATATCTCATTACCATTAAATAAAAGATTTGTGTCTGTTGCAGTTAGGGGTCTATCCGCTCCATTTGGTATAAAAATTATACTTGCTTGTCCGGTAGGGTCGCCTCCAGAAGTTATTTCTGTTCGGGAATTAACCCCAGTCAGGTATCCAGGTAAGGTTACACCCCCATTTTGCAGATTAGTTGACCCTGAACTATTTAATATTCCTGTTGTTGTGAGGTTTCCAATATTGCTTATATTAAATCCTTGACCATCCAGATCACTACCTAATTGAGGAGTAACATCTTCTACAATATTTGAGATACCTCCCCCTCCCCCCGCTCCAAGGTCTACCCATATAGTGCCGTTGTAGTAATAAATTGTATTTGTAGTATTATCACCATAAAGAAAACCCTCAGTAGGGCTTGATGGAGCTCCTTGTGGAGTAAATATCACCCTGTCTACAATTGGTTTTTGGGCTGATATGGTTAATGTAAACAAGACTAATAAAAGACTAATCTTGTACTTTGTATATTGTCTCGCCTTTTTCATTTTTAATTTCATTTCCTTTAATTTTTCCACTTCTATATGTTCTTATCAAAGCCCAAATACTAATAACTAAACTTATTCCTCCTAATATCATACTCCAGAATTTATTGCGTAATCCTTAACCCCTGCCACTTGCTTAAAAGCAACGAAAGAGTCGCCCTCCCATCCAAATCCCTTGTCATCGTTTTCAATTGTATTGTTATCTGAATTAGCAGGGTCTTTATCTACAATAAATCCATCAATTTTAAGTACCGTATATGCAGATAGATCAACAGTTAAATCACTTCCTCCAGTTATGCCTAGTGTTAATATCCCTGTATTAGGATCAAATGAAATTGAAGTGACCGTAACCGCGTCAACAGCTATAGTTATGTTTTGAGGGTCTGTTGCATCTATTGTCACACCACCAGCATCACTTATTGTTTGAATAGCTGAATCCGCTGCAGCCCCTTGTGCAGCCGTTGCAAATGCCGTGGATGCTGATTGTGCTGCTGTACCTAGACCTAAATTTGTTCTAGCAACCGAAGCGTCAAGTAAATCGTTAAGATTATTGGATGACAATAAATCACCACCGCCAGGAGCAGATATTAATTCAAACCCAGTACCATCGCCTTTTACTGCGAGTATTTGACCAGCAACCAAAGCATCGAAAACATATTTGCCATATATCTCAGCAAACATGTTCTTGGCCTTATCAAAGCTTTCCCTAACCTTTTCTGAGGAAGGATCAAAATCAAATGTGCCGTTATTAATTATTTCTAATCCCATTACACGCTACTTGTTAAGTATCCCACACTACTAGGCCTGCCAGAGCTACTTAGAAAGCTTGGTGGGACAACCTCATTAATAATTGTTTTACAGGAACTAACCAGATCACCTATAGATGACGGCTTACCACTAGAGGATAAAAGACATCCTGTCAACACTCCCTCGGTAAAGAATCCAGAATCTGGCAGATAATCCACAAATGGCGCTTGGAATTGCTCTTGTCCTTTTAGAGTGATTTCATATCCATTGAAATCAGACTTCCCGCTTCCAGATTTAGCTTGAATTTCTATATCCAACCCATTCTCCAATCCATAAACCTTGTTTTTAGCCTTCCAATCGACAACAACCGCCCTTAACCTACTTTTCATAAGTAATGAAAGATTTGATATAGTGGATGCGTCTTGCTGCGACATTCTAAAACTTACCGTTTGATCGTAAAAATCACCGTTCAAGCTTTCATATGCATCTTTATTATTCCCTTGGTATTCAAACAACAGTGTTGTAGGGAAGGAAGTCAACTTCATTGTTTTCCTACCAACCATAAGCTTATTGGGGTATTGCACATATTCCGTTAGATATATGCGCTTTAAACCTCCGAGATTATTTTTACAAGGCTCCTTTCTTCCTGTTGTTAAGTCGCTCATTCTCTTTTTTTAAGTAAGCTTCAAGTATCTTTCTTGGCTTACGCTTCATTTTTCGTTTACTTTCCTTCATCGTATCTGATGTCCCGATATATTTCTTGTTCTGCGTTTGTTGTTCCATGACTGATGTTTCCCAGAAACCAGCCTCCAAAAGTGTTTACTTCTTTGTCTGGTTTTTGATCGTATGGATTGTCTTGGCTACTCGTATACTCTGGTATGTCAGAATTTTTATCACATAGGTATCTTTGTAACCTCTCGATATATACATCCGCTTTAGAGCGTTGTTTATTAGCAAGAAAATCAACCTCGCTTTTGTTTATTGCAGAGCCATTTTCAGGTTGGTGTTTGAAAACCCCTCCATTTGCAACATTATAACTTGCTATCATGATATATTCAGCAGCAACAGTATGTATAAGGATTGGTTTGATATAGTCTTCGTGAATTGTCAGATAAAGACCGGCTAATGAATCACCCTCAAAATCAGTGAGTATTTTGTTGTATAATTTTGTACCTAATATTGGCTCAATAACAAAGACCTGGGATTCCTTAATGACACTTACATAAGAATCAATGTCAATATTTCCACCTAAAGGACTTCCTTTTACTAAATCAACAGGTTTTATAAGTAGTATTGTAGCCATTATCTATATCCGTTATTAGGCATATCGATAGGCCTTGTTGATACTTGAGGGGCGTTTACCGTCCTATCCCCTCTTCTTCTAGCTTCTGCAGTGCTAATCACCTCCGCTAACGGTGATTTTACATCTACATCATTTTCTCTTCCCCTCTTAACAAAGGTTTTTCTTAGCCATTTATGCTTACAGTTTGGCCCACCTTTATAAAGCCAAATGGAATACGTTGCAGAACCTCCAACTCCAAACCCTGTATTGACCGGAAAAGCTCCCATTCTAATTATATCCTCTTTACGATATAATTTATTTGCTGACATCATCTTTCTGCAAAACTCCCTTTGTGGCGACTTGCTTCCGTCATATTGATATCTTATCTTGAACTTGTTGGAATCCTGTTCGCTCTTGGCATTTGGCCTTGCAGTTCCTGTGGAGGCCAATTCTAAAATTGAATCCATCTGATCATCTAATAGATAATCAACTTCTTGGGTAAGTACACAAACCCAATCTTCGTCATCTTCCTCACCAATTTCAATTAATTCATCAGCTCTTATTGATAACGTCTCTTCATGTTCACTTTGTTGACTTGCCTCGACTACAAGACTTTTATTTTGCGCTACAGAATTCAAATTGTCATCTAAAACCTCGGCTTTTTTATCTTCCTTTTCCTCATCATCCTCTAATGGTATGAATACCAATGGAGAGCCGATGTTATTTACCATCACTATCTCCTGTAGGACTTCAAGAATCTGGTTTTGTTTTGGTCTTGTAACCGTCTCATGTAACAATGCTGTTGATTCTCTTAGTTCATTTGCATTGTTGCCAAGTCCAGAATTGTCCTTTATCCCAAAAAGCATGGGAGAAGTGACCCTATGAGCGACCATAATCTGCTGTCTGGCAATCTCAGCCCATAATTGCCATTCTTCATGAGATGTATTCTGTGGTATGGTCGTAACTGTTGGTGCTGTTTCTGTTGAATTATTGAATGATATTATAATTTTACCAGCATTATTGCTTCCTGAAAGTTTTCTTTTGACTTTTGATTCCAGTAATTCTTTTTGTTCATCATCAGCAGGAGCACCCTCATTGAAATTGATAATATATCCGGCACTTAGACCGTTCATAATATGGTTGACGCTAAAATTTGCTATTTCCTCTTCTAAAACAGCGTATTGTAGTCCTGCTAAATATGGAGGGTCGGCATAATAATCTTTCCCTGCCTTATATGGTCTGATCTCAAATATTTCAATATCCTCTTTTGATGTTCCAAATGTGGGATGTGGTTCGGGTTTTATTATGTTTGATTTTTTCCAATCAGGACAGAACCAATAAATATCAATTTCCCCTTTATCGTTTGTTTTATTAGGAGCAACACATTTTCTTTCTAAATGTTCAATCTTAGCAATAGTTCTTTTTGAGCCTTTTGAATACCTAACTTGGCCTACAGAAGACCCAAACATTGCAAAATCAGAAACAATCTTTCTTATTTCCTTTGGGTTTAGGATTGAAAGTAATTTCAATAACTCAGGGGCATTGCTTTTAGAGTTAATTATACTTAGCCCTTTACCAAGAATCCTATCAGCGTAAGCATCAATAATTGCAGCATTGGTAGGGCTACCGTTGTATCTATCCAATATGTAGTCCCAGAAATAGTTGTTCTTGCCATTCAATACCCAATCCTTGTTCATTTCCTCGGAAATTACAGGCTTGATGTATTTTGACATCTCTATTACTATAGGGCTGCTCATGCGGTCAAAATATCGTTGTTGGACTTGTATTTTTCAGGGGGTTGACTTGTCACAAAAGCTTTGCCCCTCCATATATCCCCATTGTCATCATTAACCTTTACTTCGTATGATTCACCCTCTTCAAATTGGTGGATGACGTTCAAAATCAAAAAACCGTTGCTATAAACACCTGTAAGGGGATATGTAACAACGGAATCCGTTATTTCTTTTCGCAAAACCAAGTCAACATTGTAACTCTTTCTTCTTGGCCTTACTCTTAACTCTTGCGTAGTTGATACTGGCAAAAACACCTTCATACAACTATAACACTAAAACGTATTTTTTGTTTACGGATTAATATTGGTTGCACTTACCAAAGCTTCTAATGCTGTAACTGTCGCAGAATCAAGAATAGGGGCCATTTCACCCTCCAAGGAAGTAAATGTCAGATCATATCCATTGAAGTCTGCTCTCGCTGCACCGGACTGTATATTTGAAGCTGTTAGATCCATACCCTCGCTAAGACCATATACTTTGTATACATTATTTCTATCCTGTACTGCGATTATCGGTCTTGCATAGGCCATCAACTTTATTTCATTTGAGGTGGCTGCATCTTGTTTTTTCAATCGCACATTCACCGTTTGAGTGTTTACTGAAGTCCCCGCATCCTTATTGGATATCATTGATTCAGTCGCATCATTGTTTGTATCGCTCCTAAGCTCATATTTAAAGACTTCGGTAACTCCAACTGCTATACCTGTGCCTTGGGAATCAGAAACGGTAAAAGCATTTTCTAGGTAATCTAGAAAAAAGGCATTCTTCAATCCTCCAATACTGTCCTTGCAAGGTTCAGTTCTTCCTGTTGTTAAATCACAAGCCATATTATTTCATATTAAAAAAGCCCAACCCTAATCAGGGAAGGGCTTAATGTTGTAATTAAATTGTTTTATTTAAGCAGTGGTCAAGAACCAAACAACATCTTCCGAGTTGTAGTAGTTCACACCAGCATTATATACCATCTTTCCTCTAACCTGTCCAGTTAAAAGACCTATCTCATCCTCATCTACAATGGCGACCTGGTTATGATCTCCTAAAAGACCCGTTCCAAACACTAAGTTTTTAGCTTCGTAGATAACAATTGTATTGTCTGGTAATCCATTAACCACATCAACAGTATATCTACCATAAACAAATTGGGTATTTGCGTTTCCACCCAAGCCATTAGTGATTCCTGATTCAACCAATGTTTTTGAATATGCATCGGCTACATCAGGCGAAATGATGAATTTCAATTCTTTTCTTCTCAAAGCTACTGGTATAGCTGCTGTTGCTATATCAAAGTGTGACAATACATTTGCTTTAGTGGTTGCTGCTGCAACGGAAGTAATCCCATTACCAACTTTAACCACTGCTGCGTCTGCTGCAAACTGGGTAAGAAATCCATCCCATTCATCGGTATTTGTGTCATCCCCGTTCCAAATCAAGCCGTCTGTTCTTTGAGCTGTTTCAGCTAGAACTTCAGCCAATATTGCATCTTGAATGTCGCTAGCCATATTAGGGTTAGCTGCACTATCGCCAATTAGGTCACTTGACCAAGTAGCTCTGAAATCTTCTTTACAGACATCAAAATCATTCTTCAATTTTACAGGCTGCAATACCCTTTCATCCAAAACAATCGCACCTGCAGGAGTGTGTCCACATGAATAAGCGGTTGTCCCATCTGTGTAGCGAATTCTGCGCAAGTTCAATTTATGGTTAACGTTTTGGGCAACTGTCACCAATCCTTTAGAGATTGTATCGGCCTCTTTAAAAGAAGCCCCAATGATCGCCCCTGCTTCCTTACCTTCGTAATTACTTGTTACTGTTGTAGTAGTAGGCATAATTAATTTCTATTTCGGGCTTCTAAAGCCACATTTAACAATCTTTGTTTTGCGTTTTTAGGTTCCGCCACCTTTAATACTGTCTTCACTATTTTATCAGCAGCAGGCTCTTTTTCTAACTTAGCCTCCAACTCTTGATTTTTCTTTTTCTCAGCTTCTAATTGAGTTTTAAATCCTTGCTCCATTTTTGAGAACCTATCCTCAAATGACTTTTCCATTTTGGCCATCTCTGACTTGAAGATTTTAGCCATCTCAATAGCACTTTCCTCAACATCATTCTTAGCTTCCTCTTTTACTTCTACCTTCGGTTCCTCGATAGGAGTTTCAGCTACAAGCCCATTGCTATCAACATGTAACATATCACCGCTTTCCAATTCATGTGAACCTTCTGGCATTGGGAATTTTTCTTCCTTGTCCTCGGATAGACCAAAAACAGGTTTACCAACCTCCGGTGCATCCCCTTCAAATTCAACTATGGATTTACCATCACTTAATTTTAATTGACCCATTTTAACTTCTGCCTTTTTGTCCTCTTCTTTAATGAAGAATTCTTTTAAGGCCGTTAAAATGTTGTCCTTTAGATTACTCTTATCTACCATTTCATTTTTATTTAAGTTGACCTCTTTTAGACTGAACAAACCATCTATTGAGAATCCGTTTAACTCACCTTTTTTTGCTGCTTCCCATGCTTCTTCATTTTCAACTTTCATCATGGTAACCCATGTTCCTTTTTCATAAGTTTTACCCAGTGCAGTAGATTTATCTTTTTCAGGATCTTCTACTATCCAGCTTTGCACAACAGAAACACCTTCAAGTTTTACCTCATGGTTAACACTTGAATTGTTCTGGAATCCGTTTTTAAGGAATGAATGCGCGCAGGCTTCTATAGTGGATTCTGGAAAGGTTATGTAGAACTCCTCACCATCAATATTTCGATAAACTTTCTTGTTTGGGATAAGCGCAGCTCCTAGAAGAAGTCTTTTTTCGTCGTCAACTGCTGAAAATTGGATTTCTTTTGGATGTTCCTCTAAAGCAACCCACATATCCTCCATTGCTGGATTCTCAACACATGATAAGGCGTAGACACCCTTATCATTTTTTTCATCAAACACGACTTCGTATGTCCTCATGTAAAATGAACACAGATGAATTGATTGTGTTTAGTTTTAAAGTGTAACTATTTGATTATCCGAAAGATGAAGAACCAGACCTATTTCTTCTTGCTTCTTGCCGAGATGTAACGTTCTTGTCCACTACGAATGCTTCAATTGGTTCATCATTTCGTCTTAGGAGAGATTGGTTTAATTGATTTTCTCGGCTATTATCTATCACGTTGAAAGCTGGAGCGGTTCCTCCTCCATTGGGAGAGTTGAATCCACCAACTGAACCACCACCACCTAATTGTCCAATTGCTTTTGCTGCTGCAACTGCCCCTGTTGCAATTCCAAGACCAGCGGAAGCACTATTGATTGCCACCCAAGGCTGCCCTCCTGTTAATGGTGATGCTGCAACTGCTTTTGCATTTGCAACCCCAGTAGATGAAATAATTCTTGCTGCTGAAGCTATTTGTTCGGTTACAATTCCAGCTATGGCAAATGTTTTATTTTCCTCCCCTATTGTTGATAGGAAACCTGAAAATTGCTGTAATAACCCTGCTTGTGCTTGCAGTATATCGTCCTTTGCTTCTTTTTCGTAAATACTTGCCCTTATTCTAGCATCTGCCTCATCTATTTCATTTTGTGTTCTGGCTGCTTGTGCTTCAGCTAAAATTCTGTTTTCTTCTGAGGCTAGAGCATTTAACTCTTCTAATGAAGAAATCCCAGTAACGGGCAACTCTATTGTATCGACCTTATCAACATTTTCTCTGGACTCTGTTCTTTTGGTTGACCTTGAAGTGCGTGTTGTTGGATTATTGATGTTATCAAGAATACCCTGTAACTTTAAAGCTTTTAGCTCTGCTTCAAGTATTTTCTTCTCGATATCACTTAACGAGCTTTGTTCGTCTGCAGTGATTTGAGCTTTTCGACCTAATATTGTTTCTAAAAAAGTTGCTCTTCTTGCTTCCGAAGCTTCCTGTGCAAATTGTTCTTCTAATGTTAGTTTTTGAAAATTCAGCTCTTCAAGTTGTAGTTTTATTAGTTCTTTTTTCTTATCTAAAAATACCTGGATATCCGTATTTCTCTCTTTGCCAAGCCTTATCTGTTCGTCTAAAATTGAAACCTCAGTCTCTAATAAAGATAGTTTGGTGTCTATTAAATCAACTTGGCTTTCCAAAGAGTTATTAGCTCCAGTAATCAAATCAACTATGTCATCCCAATATGCTACAATCGCAGCCAAGGCAACAACAAACGCTCCCACTCCAGTCGCTATAAGTGCCGTTCTAGTAGCTTTTAGATTGAAATTAAAAACTTTTGAGGCTTCCGCAGCGTCCCTAATCCTAGTGGCAAGTCCTCCGGTAAAAGCGTCTAGTGTAGATATAGCACCGCCATTATCCCCAACCTTTTTAAGGGCGTTATCCGCTTTTTTGGATTCGCCTTCTACTTTATTTATTTGGGTATTGACTCCTTTAAGCTTCCCCTCTAGCTCTTCAACTTCAGCATCCTTGACATCTATTTTTAATACTTTTGTGACCATTTCGCTTTCCGTTTTGCTTGTTGAACACCTTCTTTGATACTAGTTGGTAATTTATTTTTACCCTTAGCTATTTCGATTTCACTGGATACATTGTACCAATCATCCATTGCTAATAAATCAAGTATGATATCTATCATGCGTTACCACCTCCATTTCCTGCGGTACATATAAATAAATCCATAACCACTCCTGAGCTATTTATTCTTACCGATCTATTGTTGTTGACTTTATAGTAATTGTTATTTCCAGAAAAGACAGACGTTTTATTTATATTGTTATAAACGACATCCCCTAAAGTTGGTGTTGATTCATTTCCGCCCCAATATTTTTTTGTATTTACTGTTAATATGCAAGAGCCTAATCCAGTCGAAGAACTAGAAGAGCTTATATCAAAACTTTTTGCTGTTGAAACTATCGGTGGTGGATCATTTGTAGAAGGGTCTTCTGTTGTTTCTTCTTCTACTATTATGGGAGCAATTTCATTGTTTGTTGAATAGATATCGTTTAAAAGTTCAAAATCAATTTCCTGTGTGGTTAGATTTATTTCTTGGGTATTTATTATAAACCTATCAGTACCAATAATTAATTTATCGTTTAACTTTAGATTATGGAGAATTGAAAGAGGGAGCCTTGCTTTTTTATTGATCTTTCTTCTCTTCTCGCTAAATGAATCAGTTATGTAATCCCTATAGTAAAGTTGGAAATATGAATTTTGAATCAACCCTCCATCATGCTCATCTATTTCACTGCCAAAAACAGTTGAATACTCTTTGCTCGAAGAGTTGGCGTGGCTTGGCATAAAAACATTACTGCTTACCTGTTCTTTCCCACCAGTATCATTTATAAATCCAATATTGTTGGAAGAGACACTTTCTTTTCTTATGTATAAAATATGTGCATTGGGCAGCTCATCAGATAAGGAATCATTTAAACTGAGTCCATAAACAATATTCGTCTCGTCTCCTGAATTTATATCAATGAGTTTCTCATAAACCATTTGCTCAAAATCCACATTGATTTCAAATTCTTCACCATCCAATGTATTCCCAGAAGCATCTTTAAGCTTAGTCTCTAAATCACCGTAAGATGTATTATTTATTTTTTTGAACTGGGATGCAAGAATGGTTCTTGGATCTTCATGTAAGAATTTAATTTCCTTATATATTTTAGGCCTATCAATTGGTGATTCTTCTCCAGTATTTATGTAAGGGGTTATATCATATGTAAATCCTTCATTGTACCAATCATCCAATTGCTGGACTTTAAAGTCAATTGGGCTAGTAGGGATGATAGTAAGGTTGTTCAATTTGAAAAGACTGGAAAGGAAATCAATAACTTTTATTGAAGGGATAAAGTTTGATGTAAACGCTGTAACTGTAGAGATTAGAATATCAGTAGTCCTATCAACAAAACAAACCGTGTCGTCACTTAGTTCCTTAACCCTAAAATTTATAGAATCGATAATCTTTCCTGCGGTAGCAACAAATCGGACATATAACTGTGATCCTTTATCAACCCCTCCTGGGAAACTTACGTCTATGTTGACATTGCCACTACCTGATTTTTCACTAACAACATTAGAATTGTTCATTACTTGTACGGTGAATTCTTTGCTATCAGAACTAACAACCCTTACTTCCATTGCCCTCATAAAGCCAGAACCTCTATCCGTTACGGAATAAGCGCCAGTTGTGTTATTGAAGCTCCCTTTATCTAATTGAAATACACTCACGTTATCAAAATCTGTAGCCCTTACATTATTACTCAATGTTTTTTCTGTGTCTTGATTTGCCAACCATAAATAAAGATTGTTAAAAGAAGTGTTTCCAATAAAATCCCTACTGAAAGTTATCCCATATTTGGATTCAATTAACTCGATAATTCTAATGACCTTCAAGGCTGGCCTTAATGATGTCCATGTGACACCATGAACGCTCCCACTTCCATTCCACGCTATGTTTGACAATCGTTCTTGTTCGGTAATATCCGATACGTTGCTATTGTATAAGTATTGTTTATCTGTGCTTAACAATGGAAAAACAAAATCTTCAGAAGAAAACCCAGTTGTTAATCCTGTTAGAACATTAGCTGAAGAATATGTAAAATCATAATCTGTAAAATCTAATGTATTTAAATAGTCATCTCCTAAAGCTTCCTTTAATTCTATAAGAAGCCCAAAAAAAGTTAATTTATAATTTATTGGCTTATTGTTTATTGTAGTTGCAGAATCCAACCTAAAAGAGCCTTCTTTAAATGTAGTGGTTTGAATCTCTATAAGTGCCTTATGTCTAACCCTGGCATCAAAACCATTATCAATTGAAAAATTATACCAATGCTTGAATATTCTATTGTTGTTTGGTGTCGCCGGAACAATAATTGTTTCACTAAAATCATTGAACACCCTAGAAATATCATTAATATTCTGGACAGATGAATTGATTATGATATT
Organism: Flagellimonas sp. CMM7; assembly: GCF_021390195.1. NCBI lineage: Bacteria > Pseudomonadati > Bacteroidota > Flavobacteriia > Flavobacteriales > Flavobacteriaceae > Flagellimonas > Flagellimonas sp. CMM7. The sequence goes on from NZ_CP090003.1 coordinate 101,023, forward strand.
TTCATCGTCATATAAATCTAAGAGTTGTTCATTAATATAAATCTGTCTTCTAAACATTATTTATTAAATCAAAGGCATAATCAAATTCTATTGAGTAACTGATCAGTTTATCAACTATCCCTGTCTTGAATTCTAAAGAGTTGGTTTTTACATTGATTGGAACAAGGCTATTATCTTCCCTTATCCAAACATATTCGCTGGCTAATAGCTCTTGCAGTGTGGCGTTATAGTCTTCGTTTAAATATCCCGTTTCAATCTTGAAAGATTTATTAACCGCCTTATTGTATTGTTTTATTTGATGTCGCTCGGTATTATAGGTCAACCCATCAGTATAGGCGTTGTGAAATTCTTTCCCTTCAATTTTTAAACTATCTTTTTTTGTCTTATAAAAATGTATAATCTCAGGAACTCCAAACCTATTTATGAATTGGATCTCTTGCACTGGATATTTACACTCTTCAATTAGCTCAATATTTATGCTCTCACCTTCAAATTCGACTTGTACGTTATCCGTGTATAGATTAAGCGGAATTACTAGATTGACGACATTGTTGTTATGTTGGTCGGCAGCCACGTGAGGGACTACTACAGAGTTAACCGAAATATTCCCCAATCCCTGCTCCATTCGCAATGGCACTATAAAATATCCATCCGCATCAGCTTTATAATTATCATGGGAAAGAAGTATTCTTTTTGTAGGCTCATAGTTTTGACCTTCTTGAAAATAACCATACCCATCAGTGGCAACTTTATTAAAAACCACATCTGTCAAGTCGCTGCCTAGACTATCATTGATATTGGCATTGACATCAACTAGGAAAATAGAATTAGTGAAATACAACGGAACCGAAACTGCAGGATAATCAGGAGTATAGATTGGTGAATATTCAAATACATCACGTACAAAAGGGGATACATCCAGCCATAATGAATCAAAATCATCCGAAGGACGTTGTTTTGTTACAGTATAGCTTTGTTCTGTTGTCTTTACAGTTGGTGTGCCAGTATTAATGTCGATGGTGTATGTAACCGAAGTGACAAAATCATTTGGAAATGGAACTCTTAAATAGTATGGGCTTCTTGTTAGTATCATTTCAATGTTGTTTCCATTAAGTTTTCTGCATCCAATCCGTAAGCTTCTATCAATTCTTCAGGAAGCTCTTTATAATATTGTTCAAAGGGCCTGGTAAAAAACAATGTGGGCTTCTGTCCATGTTTATATTTATGCACAGCCAAAGCAAACTTTAGACTTTCCCTAGAAATAAACCTCCCTTTGTCATCTCTCTCAGCCAAACCACGAATAACACTCCATTTATCAAATGCACTGGTAGGTGGCATTTTATTTGAATAGGCGAATTTGGTATTGTATTTGGTTTCTGTTCCGCTCACCCCTTTATCCAAAAACTCCCCATACTTCTCCATAAAAAAACTGAATGAAAAAGAGTTCTTAAAAACATCAACCTCGAAATCCAGACTGTTAGCTAATTTCTTAGTTGCATTTTTCCCTATTAAATTTGTGCGTGAAGCCACTTGGACATCTCGTCCAAATCTTGTTAGTGTTCTTTTAACTTCGCCCCTATCTAGCATCCCGTAACTTCTTCTATTGGAATTTCTATTTCAAAACTACACTCCCATCCGTCCAATAAGTTTTTAAATTGATAAAGCTTGGGTATTGGGTTAGGGTCATTGACAACCTCAAAATCATCCCCAAACTTTTTTAGCTGGAGATAGAACCGGACAAGCACATATAGCATTGCATTCATGTTGTCATCCTCGTTATCGTTTTTTTTAAACTTATCCAAAGTCGGTTCGTTATAGGTTTCTCTTTGGTTTAAGGTGGTTATGGCGAAAATTAGTGTAATCGTGTTGGTTGTGAACCTGCCAGGCTCAATTGCAACATGTGCTAATGGGAACATTGTTGTTTTGTAACTATCGATCTCATTAGCATTCCCTTTGGTTACAGTGTTTACATCTGGGTCGGCAAGCAACAACTCCTCTATTTTCTCTGTTATCTTGTAATACCCGTTCATATATTTTTAATATTTTTTATCATCTCATCATTGAATTCCTTATCAAAGGCCAAAAAGGTCAAAGCCTCGCCAATGGGAATCTTAACGACATCTCTAATTTTAAGCACATCTCCTGAAGCGAGCTTATGTAAGTGCTGATACCAACCCCATTTTTCTCCAAATCCGATTGCACTTTCTTGTTCTTCGCTACTTTTCTTTCTAAAAACTTCGGGGTAATTTTCAATAATTGAATCCCTATAGTCCAAAAAAAAAGCGTTGCCCCCCTAGCCACATTCATAGGCATATCCTTTAATATTTCAGAATATTTATCACTGCCCTCGTAGTCCTCTATGAGATACTTATCTTTCTTTTTATTCGTAATGGGCCTGAACAGGACGGCCATAGCCTTGTGAATGTTCTCATTGTCCTGGATGTATTTGTCCAAATCAATATATTCACCAGTAGTTAATGCATCTAAATTGGGAATGAACCCATATTCTTTTCCTTTTAATGTGAATGTTGGTGTTAACTTGGGTTTTTGCTGAAGTGCGCTTATCAAGGAATTTGAAACTTCTTTAAAGTCCTTGCGCTGCATATTGTTTACGGCAAGTAGTGGCACGTTGCAAAAAATCTGCACCATCTTTTGACGGATAAAAACATCTTCCTCCTTGCCCTCGGCAATCTTTATAAATCTCTGGTAGTCCGAAAGCTTTATTTCGGATAGGTCTGTAGGTACGTTGAACGTTACTTCCATGTTAATGTAACACGAAAGATTGTTTTTTGTTTATCGGATGTCGTAGCTACCGATATTCTTTTTAAGTTTCATTATTGCGAAATAACGAATGGAATCAATTGCATGGTTCAGAAAGTCCACGGGCTTGTTCAGTTTTTTTCCTGTTTTATCAGTATCCCAAACATACCCCCTTAATTCTTTGATAAGATTTGTGCTGTTCTTGGTTACTTTAAAGTTTTGTTGTTGTAATAAATCTATCCCGTATAATATTGAGTCTTTACCTTTTTGTGCTGGTAATATACTGATTCCGTACCTTCTTAATTCCGCTATTGATTTTGGTTCTGCAGAATCAGCATAGATAAGCCTGTTTTTACCATCTCTTTTAATAAGCGCAGCAATTTCACTATTGAGAAGCCCTTTCCGATAAATGACTTCATCAAATATCCATTGGTTGTTGTATTGATAAACATCAATCAATGTAGTAGGGTCGTTTGAATATCCAAAGTCCATTCCTGAGCCAATGTATTTAGCTTCTTTTGGTATTCTGTCAACTATTTGCCAGTTATTGAATACAACCCCCTCCAAAGAGCCAAGCTCTCCAAGTCCATAAACCTTCCACCAATTATCCCAGTATGTAGATGTTTTTGCTCTTTCTTTCGCTTTTTCTATTTCTTTGATTATAGAAGGAGACAATGCTTCGTTGTCTTTGTAAGTCAGTCTTAATAGGTCAACATCTTCATCATCTAACTCGGTATCTGCCCAGAATTCATGAGTGGGGTTATAATCCAGCCATACAACATCCCTAGTTCTTATAGCTAATTGCATGTAAGCCTCCCATGTGATATTGTTGCACTCATTGACGTATAATCTATGTCGTCTAGCTCCTCTCAACCTGTCTGGTTGGTCGGTACTAAAAAACTCAATATAAGAACCATTTGAAAAAGTATATTTAAGCAGTGACTTGTTGTAATTGGATTGGACCCACCTTCCAGTATCCCACATTATCTTTTGAAAATCCTTTAGCGCTCCTCTCCGTAAATGGGGTACTGATTCAGAAACAATACTGGTCTCTGTCAATGGATTCTTTATGGCGTAATCTATTTCAATGGGAAGTATTCCAAAGGTTTTTCCGGCAGATGTTCCACCTGGTACTTTGCGAATTCTTTTTTTTAGGGTACGGAGCTTTTTAATTGCAGTGGTGTAGACAAAATCACTCATCTCCGAACAATGGTTGCTCTTGTATCACCGTTTGTTGTGACTTTTCTGTTAAGCCATTTAAGCGCTGGGTTATTGAAGGATTATAGATTCCTACCATACCTCCTTCTATCTGATCAGTCCTTATGATCTCCTTTATTGCGCGACAGATATCTAAATATTCATCGTATTTCCCATCAGCATTAGTGAAATAATGCCATACATTTTTAATGATTTGTTTCTCAAACAACCATGAAGAAAAACCTTCTAAGGTTAAAGGCCGTTGATGTGGTTTAAAAACTTTAGTCGCATCCTTACCAACAAAGTCAACAACCATTATAGGGTCTGATTTCTTTTCATCTCTATACTCTGTGAAAAGATTCCATAGCTCTTCTGGTGTCTCTATGTATTTTTTTTTAGGCATTATCGCTTAATGTATTATTAATCGAATTTAGAGTTAAACTCCCTTAATTCTGTGAGCCCAAAGTTAAACTCATTATCAAATGAGTGTAATAAAGTTAAAACTTCATCTGCATCTCCAGTATTATAGAGTCTTTCTTTAATAGCTTTTTCAACTAATTGTGCGTCTTCTAAATGTCCATAACACACAAGAAAATCCCTAATCCTTAATTTTCTTTTAGTTAACTTATCAAGTTTTTTTCTTTTATCTTGATAAATTTCAGTTAACTTTTCTGACCTTCTTTCTAAGATTTCAAGTCTTGACTCATGATACACTTGTTCAACAGCCAAATCGGTTCGTAATCGGCATATTCTATTTTCAAATTTTTCTTCCATTGATAATTGTATCTCGTTCTTGAATAAAATTCTTGGTAAATTTATCATTAGGCTCAATCCATATCTCAATTGAGGTCATAGTAGGAAGACAATTCCTTACTTCGAATTGTATTTCATCCAGCATTAATGCAAGTATTTTTGGCGAATAATCTTTATCCCATTTAGTTTTTTGAATTAAATTCTGGGTAAAAAAACTTTCATTTAGTAAATCCCCTTCTATTAATCTAAATGGAAGTTGTGTCTCTATTTCTTCCCCAAGAGATTCTATTTTTATTAAATGCTTTATCATTTGATATAATTATTAGTTGTATGATTTTATTTAATCCTCCAAACCCTCACGCCATTCTCCATTTGCCTACAAGTAAATTTCCAATAATTGTAATCTTTATTTCTCTCCGCAAAAGTCTTATGTAAATTATATGCATATGCTTGAAGACTTTGTTTTGACCTTCCGTCTATATGCTCATAAAATACACTATCCCCAACCTTCATTTCAGGAACATGGTTTGAAGTGTACCTGTTTCTTCCAAACGGAATTGGTATGTCCTTTTCAATTTCTTTTGGTGTAGATAATTCTTTTATTTTTCTTTTCATCACTCTTTCCAATTCCATGCAGTACTGAATAAATAATTTAAATCCTTATCGTCATAATTCCTTACTAGGGTGATATATGTACTTTCGCCCCATTGTATAACTTCACTTACTTTGGTGAATTCCGCAAGTTCCTGTTCGATAAACTTTTCGTTCCATTTTTTTGGGTCATATTTTTTATCGTCTGGATAAATGATGCCATAATACGTTTCCCTATGGTTAAATACATTGAATGCCAATTCAGCTCTTATCTCCTCTGGCAATAACCAAGTCTCCCCTACTGATGGCTTTCTTTCGGTGTCATACAAAATACAGTGTTCCATAAAAGATTCCGTATTCCTGATACCTACGTGTTGACCTGGCCTTTTAATGCTTAGATGGGATAGATTCCCCTCAATCGACCCTGTTTTGGCTTTTGACATTCTGGTAAACTTTCTCGATCTTATCTGTGTAAACGTTCATTTGGCAGCTAGTGCATCCTTTTAGGTTTGTACGGAAGATTGCATTGTATAGACTTATTATTCCTTCTGCATCTTCCCCTTTAATATTTACCGATGACCTGTTTTGAGAAAGATAATCATTTTTGATCCTTTCATAAAACTCGATTTGCTCTTCGTTCATGCATTTTTCCTCCGTATTGATATAGGGGAATTTCTTATTGAAAAACTCTTTTAATTTGTTGCATCCACAATCCTTTCCTGTTACTTTTGAAACTGTCTCGACGACTGCTTTTATTCCAGTTGCTTCGGTAACTTTTTCTATCGTGTCACCTAATCCTTTAGGCTTGTTTCTTGCTCCTTTTGTCCTAGCCATATACCTCTTTTAATTTTTCCAATGATTCTTGTTTTTGATAATACACCTGTAGGTAATGTATGCCTGTTTCATTTGCTACTTGCCGGATTGATTTTTCACTGCACTTCAGAAGTACTTCCCTATCTAGGAATGTCAACTTTCCTAAAGCTTCGTTCATTTGCATTCTATCCATTAAATTCTCACTGTCATCAATCGCCTCAAAAGTGTAGTTGTCAAAAATGTACTCCTTATTGTCTCTGATTTGGTTTAGAAATATAGATTTGAGCATCATGTAGATATATCCGTCGGTTATTTCTTTACTGGCATCATTCTCTAGAATAGAATGCAGCTTCAGATACATTTCATTCACTAAATCATGTTTGAGTTCATTACAGCCACATATTTTATAGGCATAAGCTCTATACTTTTTGTCATTGATGACGTATTCCTCTAACACACTAATGAATTATAACCATTCACATCAAAGTAAAAATAAACATTTTTGTTTATATTACGTAATTTAATATCTCTTTTTATTCATTTTCATGAAACAAACGGTTCTTTTCGATATATTTGACACCAACCTTCCATATTGATACGTTTTGAAGAAATCTTAAGGGAAAAGGGCATGTCAAAGAAACAAGTTGCTCAAAAAATCGGATGGTCGGAACAAAAATTGTACTCCAGAACCAAAACTGGTAACCCAACTCTAGATACGTTAAAAAACCTAGCATTTGGTCTTAATGTGGAGATACATGAATTGTTTGAGACATCAGAAAAATACGCACACTGGTATGATAAAGGTGAATGGTTGGGAATAAATAAAAAATACAAATAAAAATTATGACTAAATACATTTTACTGTTTTCGGCTCTTAGCCTTTCTTTGATATCACACTCTCAATACAAAAAGATAGATTCTTATACTATTAACGAAGAATTTATTGTGAATGTCGGGGATGAACTGACAATTGGAGAGCCTAGCTCTAATTCTTCTGAATATCTTTATATATATATTAAACCAAGTGCTGTTGTTTCACAGAAAATTCCATTAGGTGTTGGTGTTCAAGGAGGGGTATTTGAAATAAATGAATTGAAAGAATTGAAAAAGCCTGTCGGTGGGCTTAGAGGTGGTGCAGCAATTTTTAAGATAAGAAAGGCCAAATTTATGGTAGATTTGGAGAATGCAATTAAATCTGGCGAAATAATTCTTAATTAGTCTAGAAAGGTAATAGTTCACTTGATTTTATACCCAAGGCTTTGCAAAGTTTTTGAAGCTTGTTAATACTGATGCCACGACTTCCATCTTCCAATTGACCAATGTTATTTGCTGTAACTTCAAGTCTTTTAGCTAAATCAGCCCTTGAAAGTTCCTTTGATTTCCTTATGTATTTTAGCTTATAAGCTATGTAATTTGATAAAGGCATTTGAACACTAAAATTATACTCTTTTTCTTGAATCATTATAAATACAATATTACATTAATTGTTACAAATATAACATTATTTGATTTATACAACGTTTTGTGATTAATTATTTTTCAATTTCAAGCATATACTTTTCAACTTTGTAATATGTTTCATCCCTCAACATTCTTTTTCCTTTTATTATGCCGGACAACTTTTGGAATGGTATTTCCAATCCTTTACTTATATCCGCTATTGATTTGTCCTGGGAAATGTATATGAACCATAGGGGCTTTGTGTTGTTATGGTAATCTGGGTTTGATGTTTTGTTATAGATGGGCTTCCATTTGGCGATGTACTCTGTTTCCATATTATACAGTTGCAAAGCTTTTTCTTTCGTCTCTAGAATGAAATATTTACTAAACCTCTTTACCCTAGTCTGTTTGTGAGCAGCTATTCTTTTATAAACATCATTTCCAGAACCTATGTAGACTATCACCTTTGATGATATAAGAAAGTAAAGTCCATTTATTTTAGGCTTCTTGTAAAGCTCTAATGCATTATTGATTATATGTTCTTGTGTTATTTCTTCCATAATTAAATTTAATCATTCATCTCTTTTGTTCTGCGGTCGGTCGCTTGCATTCTCAAAGTCTAATTTGAGTTCGTTGATGTACTTTTGTTTTTTGGATATTTTTTCCTCTGTTTTTTCTTTGCGAAATTTCAGATGTTCAAGTCTCTTGGGCATTGAATCTATTTCATGTTGGAATTTAGATGCTTTCCGGTTCAGATGGGCTATGCTCTCGGTTACGCTTCCTATCTGTATCAGGATTTCATCACGGTTGGTTCTGTCCAAAGGTTTTTCCATACTCTACCCTTTACTTGTTTTCTCTATTGCTGATCCCTTTTCTTAGTAGTTTTTCGAGTTCTATACCATTTTTTAGGTGTTTACTCGAATTTTTACTATACCATTTCAGGGAGTGGATACCCTTTGATTTCTGCCACCCGTCGATTAAACAGCTCCCAAACCTTATCATCCTTGAACTTACAATGTACCGTACCCTTCTTGAATCCCTTTATTTCAAAAAACATATAATCAAACCATTTGCCCCATTCCAAAGGTTTTTTATGCGACCAGACGTATAAGGATTGGTCATACTTTTCACCTGTTAAATAACAGATTGCTTTTATCATATCATCCAATTGCTCAGCGCCCCAATTATACCTGATTTTCATCTCACCATTCCAGCCCACTTCAGTAGTGGAGTTCAATATGAATTTTTTGTTCACTAGGTAATGGCTATTGGTCTTCCATCCTTCTAAATTGTACCTGTTCTCATGGTAGTGGTGTGTCAACTTATCAAAGATTTCTATGATGGCCCTATCCATTCGCTGCCCGTGTGTCTGGAACACTAGATCGATCATTTTATAAATGTTCTTCATGGTAAAAGGGACATTTTGCTGGGTCTCCACAAAATTGTTCAGTTCCTCTTTAAGGTTCTTGGTCATGAACTTGCCCATGTTCATTTTATGGAAGACCCATTTCCAAGATGATTTTTGCAAACCTTTTATAAACTCTTCTTTTATTAATGGTTTATCTTTTTGGGTGCAAGCAAATGCAATTGAATTGACACCTAGAACACCTGACAACTGGTTCATTTTTACAGCGTTCTCCAAAACATCATCGTAGAGCTTGATTGACCCTACATATCGCTCGACGACATCTCTTACCGCATTATAGGACATCAGTCCCTCACCGTCCTGAAATTCATCCTCCTCCATATCAAAGTAATCACCAAAGCTATGTTTACTACCAACTTTGTAAAGGGTTATCAATCCAATTTCCACTCCTGTCTTTCTTTCGGATTGTGAGAAAACATCTCCAAGGTTTTCTTTTTGACCGCTCTCCTTTATTCTGTGCTTTAAACTTCTTCTGTAAGAACTATAGCTATTACCTATAGTATCCCAATTGCATAATGAAATAATGGTGCATCCCTTTGGGGCAATATCCCAAGCATGTATTATGTGTTTTTCATCTGCTGAAAAAGGAGGGTTCATGATGATGTAATCCAAATGGCTTACTTCTTCTGGCTGAACATTTAAAAAATCATCTTTTAGGAACCTGGCCTTTGAGGCTGATATTTTGGCCAATTCCGGTTCCTTTTCACAACACATTGTATTGGCTCCTTGTTCATTGAGAAAATCCAATATGTTTCCCTTGCCTGCCGATGGTTCCAATATGTGCTTACCCTTCAGGTCATGCCCTAAGACCATTCTTTCAATGACCTCCCTTGGAGTGGGGTAAAAATCTTTATTGAACATTATTCTTCTTTTTGATATCCAGTTCCCATACAGGCCATGCCCAGTATCTGGGTTATTGGGTTGAAATTACATGGCAGCCCCATTCCATTGCACCAAATTTTACTTTCGCTTCTATGGATACAGCCTAAACAAGTCTCATTACTGGTTATTGGGTCGTTCCAATATTTGACCATTTCTGGATTGAACTTCTTTAATTCTTCGCACACCAATGTCCACCTTTCAAATCTTTCTTCATGTGAATAATCACTCCCTTTTGTACCAAAAATCTGTTCCCATGAACTATAATAGGTTAGCTCCCCTTTTTCAAGGGGAAGCTTTAATCTATGTTCTTCAATAATCTCAGTAACTTTCATTACGCTTGAATTTGTTTGAATGGTCTGTTCCATTGCCCTATATTGATGCTTACATAGTAATTTGGGACTGACCCGTAATCACCGTCATACACCAATTCACGTTGTTCGCTACTTGCAATTTGGTATACGGTCTGAAGTACTTTTGCAATTTCCGGTCTATCTGCATAATGGTCTTTAATATAGAATTGATTCACCTGGACATAAGATCTATGCTCAGATCCATCCATTAAATTAATTGGGCCTTCCAATATGCTAATGTCTATTGAAGTTCCATGTTCACGTCTAATAGAGAATTTATACTCTGGCAATGCTTTTTTAATTAAAATTCTTTTTTCTTTTACTTGTTCTGTAGTGATGTAAGGCATGATTGTTTGTTTTTGTATTACAATGTAAATATACTTATGTTATTTTACATATACAAGTATTTTTGTAAATATTCTTATGTTTGTTTACATTTGTAGTATGAATAAGAACATTACATCCTTCTTTGTCGCCAACAAGGACAACGTTACGGTCGCTTTTGAGAGCAATATGGCCGATTTTATCAAAGTCTTTCAGAACGTTGAACCAGAGGCCCGCAACTACCAGTACTACTATAGACAGTTCCAGAAAGGTGATTCCTTTGATTGGAACGGTTACCATTTTCAACAGCTTGTTTAGTCTTTCTTGTAAAGGGTTCATTTTATAAGTTTTAATTCATATCCAGTTAAGCTGTAAAAAAGATTTTGTAGCTGGTGGACATATTTACATTGTCTCAAATAGATGTAGGTATAATCTTTTCCAGGTATTCCTTTATCTGTTCGGCCCTTCGTCAATAAAGCATTCAAAAACACTCCTTCTTTAATACAATCCATATGTAGCTCTACTCCGTCACCAGTTGGCATAACAATCCACATATCCATGTCATTTCCTTGAAATCCAAACATTTTTAATAACTCTTCAGTCAACTCTATAGGCTCTATATTGTCGTACGTTTCATAATTAACATGCCTATCCAATTCCTTTGAATCCAGTTCAAGCTCATTTTTTTTTAAACTCCAAATCTGGAAAATACATCCACTCCTTTTTACTAGATTTCCGATCCTTAGTTCTTTTACCTCCATTCCCTTAGTTTTGTTTAAATGCCCTGTTTTTATTTTCCCAATTTTCTTGGGCAATTTTTTTCTTTTCTGGATTTCTTTCGGCCCAATCTCTTTGATGTTTGTTGACCCTTTCCCTATTCTCAGAATTGTATCTTTTTTTATAAGCTCTGCTACAGTCTTTGCAATAGATGTTTTTCCCATCTTTGGCAGCTCTGTTTTTATAAAATTCATCAAGAGGCTTTTCATCTTCACAAACTTTACATTTTTTAACCTCCACTTTCATCTCTCTTTATTTATGATACTTTGAAGCGTTTTTAGTGTGAATTTTTATTCTTTCTAACTCTGTGATAATAATCCTTGTGGTAGTTAGGGTTCTTTTCAAAATATTTTTTGTTCTTCTCGGATAGTTTTTCAGGGTTGTTCTTATAATACTCCCTCATTCTGTTATTTTCTTTTTCCCTATTATTTTTGGCCCAATCTCTTCTCAACTGGTTCGCACATTTCTTGCAATTATTTTGCCTTCCGTCCTTTGATGCTTTTTGATTATGGAAATCCTCAACCGATTTATCTTGTCTGCAAGTCTTACAATTTTTCGTTTTAGGCTTTTCCATCTTGTATTATTTGGTAGGGGTTAGTTTTCTTTCACAGACATAATCAAGTCTTTCCAAGAAGGTTCTTTTAGTCATATCATCTTCATTGACCAAAATGTAATATTCTTCATTGATATGCTCTTGGAAGTCTTGGTCACCCACTCCGTAATCATAATCGAACATGTCAAGTTCATGAGCAATGGCCATGCATCTTTTGTGGTTCTTCCATACGTAAACATCACCGTCCTTATTAAAGGAATAATCATAATCCTCCTCTTTTTCAATATCCCCACCGCACCAATCACACTTATGGGTTTTCCTAGCTTTTCGGGTATTTTGAAAAATCGTTTCCATCTCTTTATTACTTAGTTAAAAGGTTCTTTAAACCCCTTATTACTACAGAAAATGCGGTGTAAGCTCCTGTTTCCAGATTATTTTCACATTTTAGGTTGCTAAGAATGTCCTCGTATTCATTTATCAGGTTTTCTATTTCGTAATTGGGTATCATTTGGTTATCTCCCTATTGTTGCTTTAAATAGTTATCGTTTTTTCAGATGGTTCATAGAACTTGGTTGAATAGTGCCTACAGCATCCAGACCTTCCGTTTCGAGGGTTGTACTCAACACATTCACTTCCGCATCCCTCGCCTTTCTCACTTATCGATTGGAATTCCTTGCACCAAAATATTCCAGCTATCTTCTCCGGTTTGGCAACGTGTAGTACAAGACTGTCCAAGAAATTCTTCTCCATGTACTGTTTCCAATGAAGAATTGAGTAGCACCTTTCCTCATCATGTTCCAAGGCAAAATATAATTCTGTTTTTCTTCCCATTTCTTATTGTCTTTGGGTTAGCACTCCTTCTTAGGAAAATGGACATTCTCAAATTCCTTAAAATCTTCGATAACCTTTTTATAGGCAGATATCATTCCCTTAATCTCCCAATAGTTGCCCAAGTGGCCCTTACTGAGATAATACTGCATTTGTCTCTCCAATTGTGGAATAGCATCCTTATACTTTTCGATTTTGCATAAAATGTTAAATGGTGTCTCCATCTCTATATTGTTTTTATTGGTTCAATTTTTTTATCTAATTCTCCAGATTCTGATTTTATTTCCGTCCACCTTCCTTGTGGAAAATTTCCAATCCTTGCAATCCTTCGACCCCTTACAAAAATTCCGCCCTGCATTACTAGCCTTGTTCATTTCCATTCTTGTGTAATTCTTGGGCCAAATAAAACTGTCGCCAACTTTCATTCCTCTCCAAGGATATTTGCAAAGGGGTTTTAGTTTTTCCGCAGGTCGAAGTTCAATTCCTTTTTCAATGACCATCTTGCTATTCAATTGCTCTTCCATACTATCCTTTGTTTGATTTTTTACAGCCTCTACCCTCTTTACATTTGAACCCTGCGCCATCGTAAGATTCATAGTGATATACTTGATTGAGGCTTCTTTTTTTGCCACAACAATCCGGTCTTACACTTTGATGTTGCTTTTTCATCTATCCTTTGTTTTGGTGTTCAACTGATTTTGTTTTGTGTTTGATTAACCTTAAATCCACCTTGTAATTTTCATCACCTTGTCTAAACCATTGTACTCCTTCTAATATCTGGTTACGTGTCTGTGGAATTGGCATCATAATTGGACTTTGTGGCATATCTCTTATTTACTTTGGTTATTGAATAGCTCTTTGGCTTTTTCACATTGTTTGGGAAGCACCGTTCCATTCGCTTTCTGTTATTAGGTATTTACACCTTTTACATTCATGAACATAGATCCAAAACGGTACTGTCATAATAACCTCTGCTTGTTGTACTTGTTCACATTCTGGGCAGCTAATAGTTTCCTCAAACTTCCTTTCCATTGTTCAATAATTCTGGGGTTCAAATAATTCTGGAGAATCATAAATATTACCAATCAATTCCATTGTTTGAGTGTCCAAATCATCTATTATAGAAGGGCGAGAATCTGGTTTCCATGTATTGTATATCAAGCCATAATAACCCTTGTGAAAAACAACCTTGGCAATACTTGGGTCATCTGGGCCATATCCAACAATATCCCCTTCGTATACATCCTTTCCTTTCTTGTCCTTTAAGCCTGTAAATTGACCTACTGTATCAATATCCACTGGATAACAACTTGTCAAATCTTCTATTGGATTTCCTGATAGCTCTGGATGTTCTTCATAATCTGGTTCAACTATCCAACCCTCAGAATTGTTTCCTGTTTCAAAATAGAATCCATAAACCCACTGGTTATTTGATAAATCTTTTGCTCTAAATTTCGTATTACCCATCTTTATTTGGTTTTTGGTCTGTTCCCTTGTTGTTAAATTCTTTTCATAAAGCAAAGCCAGATTGTTTTTCCTGATTTTGCTGTTCTGTGTCCGAATAATGGTTTGTTGTCGGTTAGCTTTAACAATTCAGTTACTCTAACTTGTGCTTCGTTCCATTTAAATATTAAGATTCCATCTTCTTTTAAAACCCTAAAACATTCAGAAAAACCCTGCCTTATATCAGTTCTCCAATCCAACCCCAACACTCCATATTTCTTGGCCATCCAACTTGATTCTCCTAACTTTTCCATATGTGGTGGGTCAAATACAACTAGTTTGAAAGATTCATTTTCAAATGGAAGGTTTCTAAAATCAGCTACCACGTCTGGACTTACCTTTAATTTTCTGCCATCACATAAAGTATCTTCTAATTCTCTTATATCTGAAAAAAGAACATCAGGATTATCCTTCTCAAACCAGAACATTCTACTACCACAGCACGGATCTAATATTTTCTTTTCAATCTTCATTACTGTTCCTTTGTTGGTTCTAAGTCTTTTAAAAGTTGTTCAGCCTTCTTCAATGATTTATCAATAAATTCAAATGTTATAGGCATATCTTCCTTTAATTGATATGATATAGCAATACCTAACATTTCTTCAATTTTTCGCACTCCTTCTCTCAACCTTTGATTCTGCTCTTTGAGTTGTTTGGTTTCTTGGTTGGCGAAATTATCTTTGTATTCCAAAACCATTGATTTAATGGTCTTTCTTAGATTTGATTTCCCTTCTCTTGTAAGATTAAGAGGTTGATTAGTGGCAAAATTTGCTATTTGATCTGCTGATATTATTTGTTTAGAGTCCATTGCTTTTAACTTAAACGTGTTCTACAACCCCGTCTTTATCAGGTTTTCCCCAATCACGGCTTTTATTTATTTCAAACTTTTCTTGTATGGCCGAACAAATATCTTCGTAGGTCATCCCATCCGCATGTGCTGCCCCAAAAAGAAGAAAAAAGCAATCAGCAAATTCAAGTCTCCTGTCTGTATTATCACTTTTTAAATCATCTTCAAGTTCATCGATTTCTTTTTTTAAGTGTGCTATTTTACTTAAAGGCGTTGCATGGCTGAAAGTCTGTTTTTGCCATTCTGAAATTTCATTAAATTGTCTTTTATCCATTGCTTTTGTTTTGGGTTAATCAATTATTTTACTCTATCCATCCCATTTTGCAAGTAGTGCAACTTGACCTTACATGCCCATTTATTTCTGCCATGGAATATTCCAACCTTCCCTCTCGTTCAGAACATGGGCATTCGATTGAACCTATTTTCTCCCCTGTTTTCGCGATATGCTCCTTTACCATGACCATAGCATTGACAGTTTTTTTTTGATTTTCGATTATTTCATCTACTTCCCTTTTTAAGTCTTCCTTGGTGGGAAACTGCGCATTCGAGCAATCCCCTCCATGATGTCTTTTAAGGCATGGAAACTTATACGGGCGCTGGGTCTCATCCCTGACATCTTTATAACTGATGCCTAACTCGCAGGTATTATTCGCTATACCTGTAAAGTGTATGCACCTACCGGATATTTGCTCGGTCAATTGTTCCTCTACTGTTTTCATATCGTTGTTCTTTTTAAAATCGCCCATCTGTTTTCCTTGCCCTGCAATGTCTATTGCTAGTGGAACTATCCACAACTCTTTCAAGGATTTTGAATCCCATATACAGGTTTCTTACGGCATCTGTTTTCCAAGGCGATTGTTTTAATTATTGTTCTTTAAAAATTCTTCCCCGTTTGCAAAATCTACATTACAGCTCTCAGTATATTCAGGTGGTAACTCTTCTCTCATCCTACTGTTCTTTTAGTTTGTTTTTGAGGTGATTAATGCAATCCCCCCATCCTTGTTGATAAGAGTATCGTTCATCAATTTTCCTTACATGCATCCCTGCCCATTTAAACCCTATCTCGTCGATTGTCTCTTCATCCAGTCCCTCCAACAACTCCCTCTTCTCCTTGGTTGCGAACTCCTCCAATATTTCATTTAAAACCACTGTTCCAAAATCACCTTTTATGATAAATTCATTGAAACCTTCCTTTATCATGTTTTTAGATTTCAAATACTCTTTTGCTCTCTCGCTCATGGGCTTTGTTTTATTTTTTGTTCCTGTAGTCTCTTACCACCATTATCACAATTGCTATGGCACAGATTACAAACAGCGTAATTGCCAAATCCGTAAACCATTCCCCGTTCTTTATTATCATCTTTCTTTACTTTTTGTGTTCTTTGTTTTATATCAGTTCTTTCAAATGTTTTCCATCTTTTTTTAACTTTTTGAAATATCCCTCCAGAACAAGTAATTTGAATAATGGAAGTATTTCAGGATGGGAATAGTTCTTTACCGTTTCGATTTTTTCAATCACCTCTTTGTGACCAGGCACCCCCTTAAGTCCTTCTTTTTCAAACCATCTTTTCTTGTCAATCAATGGGGCTATGATGTAACCACATGCAGCTATTTTTCTTTTGTGATATGCATCAGTAACTTCTTTGCTCTTTTTCTTGTCCGGCAATAATCCAATTTCATACAAATGATCGAATGTTTCTGATACCCCGTTTATTGGTTTCTGCGACTCGTCCCTTAAAGAACCTTTTTCGTTGTAACGTTCGTTTACACTTATTACTATGGCCTTTAAATCCATCTTTGGAGCTTTTGCATTCTTGTAAGCCCTGATTACCTTTTTGAAATGAATAGTGTCTATGAATCCCGAAATAGGTTCTAGATACTTACCGTTCTCGCTAAGTTTTCCATCCACATAAAGCTTAAATGCATCCATTATCTGGGTTATGGAAAGACCCCATGCAGTTTCTTTTATCTGGCCTACCAGAAACTTGATTCTCTTTTCGTTCTCTGGGGTGTCCTTTACCCCTAAAAGTTTTTCAAGCCAAACCAGTAAATAGCCCACCTGAGTGTTTAGAGCTTCTTCCGGTAATGTCCTTGCTGGCATTGATAGCCCTTTTGGTCTTTCAATCGTTACTAAGTCCATTTAATAGCCTTTCTGTTATTGTTGTTGCTCCCCTTACTTGTGTATTCAAGATTTTGGGGGCGTTCCATTTTTTGTCGTTCCTTGCCCAAGTGGACAATCTTCTTCCCATACTGAAGAATTTTTGAGACTCAAACCGCATCTTCTTTTTCCTCCTGTCCGTCTCTGTCCAATATTCTATGAAATCCAATATCATTTCATCCTGATACTTGTTCAATGCGCTGGTATGGACTTCAGCTATGAATTCAAGTTTTTTCTCTTGGAGGTTCATGCTGCACTCATTTTTTGTTGGACTTTTAAAGTTGTTCTGGCTTTGAACATTAACTCTTCTCTTTTCTTCTTGGTCAGCCCTCTGAATATCCTTACAAGATTTTCCTCTTCTGGGCTTTTTGTTGAATTCATTAAGTACCTTATCTTGGATTCTAGATTGAATATCTTTTCATTAAGCTCATCCCTCTGGTACATTAGTTTTTGTACGTCCACTTCTTCTAAGTTCTCCGGCACATATTCCTTGGATCTAAATGCTTCCAGAATATCGAAATATGAAGATTTGAACCTTTGGCTCGGTACAAAGTTGTCGCGGTAATGAATCAAGGTTGCATGGTCAAAACCTATCTTGCTAGCTATCCTGTGAAGTGATGTTTTGGTCAATTTCATAGCTAACATATAATAGATGTACCTCGCATTGGTGAATTGACTTTTACGTGATTTGGTTTGAAGATCCAAACCGAATTCCGCCTCGACACATTCTATTATGGTTTCCAGTTTACTCACGCCAACTTGTATAAAGTTCTTTTGTACTTCCCTACCTCTTGTATTCCCACCGCCTTGATTTGCTTTCTCCTCTCTAGGATCGCCATTCTTTTTTGAACCACATAGTAGTCTAGATCTGATAGGTCAGCTACATGGTATGCCGTAAATTCTTGCTCTGGAAACGCTTGAAAAGTCTCTAACATCTTTTCTGTCTCGCTCTTGATGAGCTGTTGCGTTTTTGGGTCGTGATAACTTAAAACGCTTGTTTGTTTTTGTCCTGTTGTTGCTTCCATTATTGTATATTTTTTAAATGTTCTATTGCTTCAAAAAATTGATATGCTACTTGTGGAACTATTGCATTACCATATCCTTTGATACTTTCGTTTCTCCATTTTGAAAAGGTAATTCCGTCCAGTTCGGCGGGAAGCCCATCATCTCGCCCACAAATCGGGGGTTGAGTTGGGAACTCTTTCCAATTTGACTGAATGCATCTGGCAAACTGTTGGTTTCCGTTCTTCCGGCATCCTTCAAAGATTCCTTTGTCCTTGCACCTTTGTAATCCCTTTTTGTTGGAGTTGGTAGAAGTTTCACAAGTCTCCCTAGTCCTACACTTCCGTCCTTTCCGTTTTGATTCACTTTTCTTGGTAGACCCTTGGTTTCCTTGAAAACATCGTTCTTTCCTATTATCGCGCCCGTGGTGGCATCGCTTGCCACAGGTGTAGGCAATATCCCCATCCATTTCGGGTCGTACATCAACTGGCTCTTCAATCCGTTGTATTTTGTGCCGTTCTGGTAACCGTGCTTCTCCGCTCTTGCCCTCATGTTCTCCGGAGAATCCACTATCTCTACCGTCGATGGCGTTTGCAACAAACCAGACCCTGTCCCTTCTATGGGGAGCGCCGACACCCGCAGCCGGAACAACAAACGTTTGTACTGCATATCCTTCTTTTTCAAGGTCTTCGCAGATGTCGTTGACGAGCAAAGTAGCTTGTCGTGTGTATACAGCTTCGTACTCGTCGTAGTTCTCAAAGCGTACAATGCGTCTACTGTCCACTCTAGCGAACATCTCGTGTTGTTCCATTGAGAGGATACCAGTAACATTTTCACCAATGACGATAGGGGGCTGAGCTTCCCGTATTGCTCGTAAATATTCAGGCCAGAGGTAGCGATTATCGTTTGTTCCCTCCCTTGTTCCTGCTGTACTGAACGGTTGACATGGGAACCCTCCTGTAAGGACGTCGATTTTTCCTCTGTAAACTCTAAAGTCTGTTGTCTTAATGTCTCCATAACTTTTTGCGTTAGGCCAATAATATTTTAGTACCCTTTGTCCGAATTCATTCCATTCACAATGAAATATATTCTCCCATCCCATCCATTCAGCAGCTAAATCAAAACCTCCAAATCCTGAGAACACACTTCCCTGTGTCATATAGTTTCAGGTGTTACTTCCATTCCCTTAACTTTTTTTGGTACTTTTTTATAACTGTTTTATTTCCAGTTCTTTAATCTTAATTTTAAGCTCGTTTCTTATTTCTTCAAGCTCATGTAAAGTCCATTTTTTGATTCTCCGTTTTGACCTTTCACCTCTTTTTAGGAGTTCTGCGAAACGTTCGTCACCTATCCTTAATGGCAGATTGGCAGCGTATCCATGAAAGTTGCCCTCATTGCCCCTGTTATCCATAATGCTCTGTCCGTGGCAATTGTCATAATCAAATCTGAGTTCGTTGTATTGCTTTACCGGAAAGAAATGTCCGGCATCAAAATCCCTTTTCCATAGTATCCCAGATGATATACAGGGCTTAAAAGTGTCCCTTAACCGGATGTACCGATTGAATAGTTTCTGGGTCTTTTCTATAGCTTCTGGGAGTCTCATTCTTTCCTTGTGTTCTTTTTCTGCCTTCTTTAGATCCAATCTTGGTTTTGCTGCTTTCAAGGTTGCTTTCTTAAGTTTCAGTTTACCCGCTTCCGAGTTCAACAACCAATTGGAATAGCACCCGCACATTTTACCTAAACCATAAACCCTGTGTACTGTCATTTTTCCACATCCATAGCCTTTTGTTTCGGGTCTAGTTCCTTTACAGGGTTTAAGGTTCACCTTCATTTATAAAAACTCAAAATTGTTCATCACGATTTTAGTGGAGTATTTCTTTTCCCCGTTCTTTTCGTATGTTTCTGTTTTGATCTCCCCTTCAACCAAATACTTTTTTCCCTTTTCGAAATGCTGTTCCACAACATCCGCAAGTTTCCCCCAGACGACTACATTGTGCCATTCCGTATCCGTTACTTTTTCACCTGAATTGTTCAGATAATTTTTGTTCGTTGCCATTGTGAAATTCACAACCTTCTTTCCTGAAGTGGTATGGTTTGCCTCAGGTATGTTTCCAAGGTTTCCAACTAGTGTTACTCTGTTCATATTGCTAATGGTATTTTTTCTAATAGTTCAATTGAAAGGTCATTCAAATAATCCCTGCACAATTCCACCCTTTCATATATGGAATCAATTACCGCGTCATCTCTCTTTACCTCAAAGACCTTAACCCTCATTTGTTCTGGAATATCCTCGAACCTCATGTTGTTTTCGATCTCCATTGCTAAATCAACTGGCAATTCCAGAAAACCAAGTTTCCAACTGGAACGTCTTTTTTCATCTTCAATGAGTAGGTCTGGAGTGTTCACCAAACAATAGATAAGTTCAGCTTCTTTGATGTCGGTCAAAGCCATATATCCCTGCAATTGGTAGTAATAATCCTTGTTTGGAATGTCGTTTGCATGAAGAGGGAACGTCTCAAACGACCATGAAGATTTAATGTCCCTGATCTTTCCGTCTATGTTGTCAGGCTCTCCAGTGATAAATTCATTGGTATATCTTTCAGTGTTCTTAATGAACAGTTCATTTTTCACCTTACTATAAAGAGTAATTGATTCTTCCTCTACCATGATTCCCTTATCCAGGTACTTTGATTTGATTTCAAATCTTCTATTAAAGACTTCCTCGGTATGTAGTTGCTTTAAATAGGTCTGTGTGGTCTTTGATAACACTTCCGTTTTACTTCTAGAAGTTGTCATAAGCTTTCCTAGGCTCGAACACCTAAACTTGTAATCCGTGAAATCCGTTCTTCTATCCATCTTGGTTTAGTATTAAATTGTTTTCTGCATCTTCAATAATGATTGCATATTCTTCCAAAAGCTCTTTACTTAGTTTCTTCTTTACCTCTTCCAGTTCTTCTAAAGTGGTAGCCCCTTCGATAAATCCCATTATCCTTTTTGCTTCCTCCGAATTGTCAGGTTTAATGGGTTCTGGGATTATGTCCTTGACTTCATCTGATGAATGCATGCCTTTAAGAAGGTCTGGAGCGTAAATTCTGCCAAAGAATGAAGCTGCCCGATATTGAAACATTTGGTCCGGCATGGTTTTCCATTTACTCCCACCCTTACTTAGCCAACCTTCAGCTTTGACCATTCGCATAGTTATTTTGGTTCCTTCCAGTTTGTTGCCTTCAGTATCTTTGGTAACTGCCCTACATCCATAATCTTCTCCTTCGCCATCGAACACAAACCTTATGGGAGCGAACCGCCCGCACGAATTGAGAATAGCAATTATAAATGTGCTGTTCCAACTTGGTTTACCTTGTATAACATCAAGATTCTGCATCACCATAAAAGGGCTTATGCCAATTCTATTTGCCATTTCAAGTGCTATCATTGCATTTGGTATGTTGTTCTTATACGCTGTTGGCACAAGGCTTGATTGAACCAATACCTTTGCCATTCTTTGAGCGTTCTCGAACGACTCTATACTAGAGAAAGCTGAGTCCTCCGTTTTTTTAATTGTCAGTGTATTCATGATTTTTTTTGATTAGTCCCTATTGTTACCACCATAGTATATCTTGAAGAATAGCATCAACACTAAATACATTCCAAGTACTATGATGTAGTTTTCCATGATTTATATTTTTACTTCAGTGAATTCTCCATTTATTAATTGATACCAGACATTTTCTTTTAGTTCTTCACCGTCTATCTGTGCTGACCTTACCAATTTGATTTCATAACTTCCATCATATTCAGCCAAGGTTATCCATGTGCCTTTAGAGGCTTTTATTTTGCTGTTTCTACCGATTGCAACGACTACACATTTTTCACCTTTTACGTCATGTGTGGTGTAGTCTCCTGAGCTTGCGTTCTTGGTGTAGTCTCCTGAGCTTGCGTTCTTGGTGTAGTCTCCTGAGCTTGCGTTCTTGGTGTAGTCTCCTGAGCTTGCGTTCTTGGTGTAGTCTCCTGAGCTTGCGTTCTTGGTGTAGTCTCCTGAGCTTGCGTTCTTGGTGTAGTCTCCTGAGCTTGCGTTCTTGGTGTAGTCTCCTGAGCTTGCGTTCTGGGTGTAGTCTCCTGAGCTTGCGTTCTGGGTGTTGTATCCTGAGCTTGCGTTCTGGGTGTTGTATCCTGAGCTTGCGTTCTTGGTGTTGTATCCTGAGCTTGCGTTCTGGGTGTAGTCTCCTGAGCTTGCGTTCTGGGTGTAGTCTCCTGAGCTTGCGTTCTGGGTGTTGTATCCTGAGCTTGCGTTCTGGGTGTTGTATCCTGAGCTTGCGTTCTGGGTGTAGTCTCCTGAGCTTGCGTTCTTGGTGTAGTCTCCTGAGCTTGCGTTCTGGGTGTAGTCTCCTGAGCTTGCGTTCTGGGTGTAGTCTCCTGAGCTTGCGTTCTGGGTGTTGTATCCTGAGCTTGCGTTCTTGGTGTTGTATCCTGAGCTTGCGTTCTGGGTGTAGTCTCCTGAATCTTTTTTGACCGCCTTAAATATCTTGTTCAATAAGTAAGAACATCCTTTTCCTATTAACTCCAAAGGAATTGCGATATCAAGGTTTAAATCCAATAGTGGAACCTTATCCATTATGTCCAATGACCAGAAATCACTTCCCTCTTTATCCTTGAATTTGAAATCTTTTGGTAAATAGACTTCCTTATAACTTTGTTTGATGCATTCTTCAGAAAGATCTTCCTTGAAGTCGGATATGTTAATGTAGCCTAGGTTCAACATTTCATTGTCGGACACTTCCATTCCCGTCCATTCGAGAAATGAAACTACATAGGAGATATACTTAGGATGGATATTCCCGTTGCCCTTGCCTTTTATCTGTTGGTCTTTTTCAACTGTACAATGGGGTTCGTTCTTTTTGTCCCTAAGAGAATATATATCAACATCTTTTCCATAGTAGGATGATACACAATGTCTCATTAATGCCCCCTCCCTCTTAAAGGCGTTCTCACCTACAAGCTTGACCCATTTAAACCCGTTATCCAGTTCTAGGACAATCTCAATATCTTTTTCACTTTCATTGATCTTAGCGCCTTTTTTGATAAGAGCTTTGTTCCATTTATCGGTATTGGATTTAGCTTGGGCATAACTCATTTTTTTAAGTCTCTTTGGGGCTTTGTCCGAAACCAGGTAATCAATGATGTGTTCTATTTCATTTTGGTTTTCTTCACTTTTCTTCAAGTGGTTGTAAAGGTTTGTGGATACCCAAGTTTGTACCTCTTGGTTTGCGTCCATGCCTTTTGCGTAATTGTTGTATTTTTCGATGGTCATCTCTTTAGTTTTTTCTTGTCCCTCGTTACTTTTATCTGTAGTGTCCATACAATCAGTAATAATATTGTTGAGTACACTATCATGCTTCTTGGTTTTGTAGCTCTGTAGAAGTTTTTAGATAAAAATTCTGGCAGATATTCAAGGTTTCCCGTAGCCGGTACTCAGGGATTATTCCCCTCGATATCCAGTTTGATTCTACTGAATGGGTGGACATGCCGAATGCCTCGGCTATTATTGCCACCAGTTCTTTTTTCTTATCAATCCCGAATTCATCCTGAACCCTGGCGATTATTTTAAGTATGTTCTTAGTCATGCTACCTGTAAATCTGATTTTGTTAATTTCAATCCCCATTTATCTTCAGCTTTGTTCAAAGCTTTTTTAAGGCCTTCACTACTTGATTCGACTTCTGAATTGTACAACCCTATTGCATTGTCAATAAAAACATAGTTCTCATTGAAAGGGGTGTAAACGTACATGTTGAGCGATACAATATTTGGTTTCATTTCTGGACGTATTTGGTACTTGAACACGCCACTTCCTGAAAAGTTCTTTAATATTGGTTTCATAAGAATGATTTTTTGATTTTGTTTCTAAGGACTTGTTTATATGACTCAGGGATATGTATAATATCTTCTTCTCCCCAAAGCTCCAGTTCACCGACCCAAACAATGTTTTTACCGTAATTGATGGAAGAGACTTTCAAGCGACATCTTATAAGGTGTTCTCCCAGATCAATGTCCTCTTCCTTGTTTTCGTAATAAGTAATGGTGTCTCCCGATTCTGTGAAGTCATGTTCCCACTTTAAGTCAAAAGTTGGGATCTCAATGTTCTCAGCATTAAATGCTTCCCCAACCAAAAGGCTTGTTCTTGAGTCAATTTGTTGTGGTTTTGTATGGGTGATTAATACTGATTCCATTATATTTGATTGCTTTTGTATTATTATTACAATACGAATATAGAACTTTTTCTATTATAAATAAAGTTTTTTCTAATTATTTTATATATTTTTCTACCGTGAAAAAAGACACGATACATAGACTGGATGAAATTAGAGAGCATAACAAATTGAAATCCAATGACTTTGAGAGAAAACTTGGATATTCTAATGGAGCTTACGCAAAAGCATTTAAAGCTAATGCCTCAGTAAAAGATGATATTATTAGAAAAACGTTAGAAGTTTTTCCTAAAGTTAGTCTTAGATGGTTGGTGCTTGGTGAAGGGGAAATGGAAGGATCGGATTCTAATATATTAGTGGACCCTAAAAATCTTAGTGAAGAAGAATTAATTGATATAATAAATGTTATTGATCTTAATCTTGATAGGTTTTCTGAAAACAAATATTTTAAGAGAATAGTTACTGAACTGCAATCAAAAGACTTTGAATTAAAAATACAGGAACAGATAAAAGGATTGCAAGAACAGATTAAGCTAATCGGTAAGAAGAGTCTTTAAATGAATCTTTAGTATTTCTCTTTCTAATAGAAGTCCGGTAATTTTATCCTCACCTTCTTTTTTCCTTTCTTCTTGACGTTCTTCTATTTCACGCTCAACCTTATCAATATATATTGATTTAAGCTCAGGACTGAGATACTGAGATTTCTTTAATTTTTTGAGATATTTTTTATCCCCGTTCTTACTCATTTTCTATTGCTTCTTTTACTAGTTCCTGAGTCTTACTATCGTATTGTCTTTCTTTGATTGAGTTAATAAATCCAAGTTTCTTTACATCAAAATGCATGAAATCAAATAACTTAACGATGGTCAACGTTTGTCTTTCCATCTTAAATTTATGCCACATTAAAAAAGTCACTATTGCAATTGATATTAAAGTGGTGGAGAGTAATATACCCCACCAATAAGTCTGAATAGGATAGTCTTGAGCATTCCAGAATACCCACACTATTTCATATAGTGAAATTGAGTAACAAAATATTTGGAACACCACCAATGAATTTTTTAGCAGTCCTTTATCAGGCTTTACTAATAAAACAACTATAATAGAAATCGCAATCGACAAAAAGAGATACACTATCCTTATCCCAAAGGCCACTAAGAACACTCTTAATGTTTTGAACCCAAAAATCCTTGATGCATCAACTTTCTTATCGTAAAGAGCTTCATTGATTTCAAGTTGTTTTTCTCTTGCTAGTAGTATTTCATCACTGCTTGCAATATATTCTTCTGCTTCAATTTCGTAATTATTGTATTGTGTGCGCAGATTCGTTAATTGAGTATTATATTTCTCAATATCCTTATCTAGTTGCTTTGAGTAAGCAACCACTTCTGCATTTTTCTTAGGAAGATAGATATGTATTAAAGGGGCAGCAGCTATTGCCACCCCTAAAAATAAGATGATAATAGAAAAGATTCTATTTGTCCGGCTCTTCGTCCTTGTCGCTTGCGAGTACATCTATTAATTCGTCTTCTTCTGCTGTGTCATTTGTACATGAAACAAATCCTAATGTAAATACTGACATCAATGCAATTAAAAATACCTTTTTCATTCTGAAATAATTTAAAGTTATACGTACTTTAAATTACCTCATATCCAAATACTTATAAGTTCGGGGGGAATAAACTTATCAATGTTTTATCTACATAAAGTGCCGTACAATGTATATGAAAATATTAAAATTGTAATGCACGAAAACCTTAATTTTTTTGTGTTTTTCCCTTGTTAAAACTGGGAATTTTCTACAATTACTTCGATTCTTATTTAATTTATGCCTTTTATCACAAAAAACAGCGCAAACTAACCATTAATAGCTGTCCGTTCTATGATATGTCTCATATTGATAATACTAGTATTTCTGCATAATCCTTTTAACGTCACTTTCAATTATATTGATACACAATCTATAAACAGATGACACTTCATCGGTTATCATTGAATTACTTTCATTTTTCTTTTGCTTAAAAAGCTCTAACAATTCACTTTTTAAACCTTCAATTGGATTGACCATCCGATTATCATTGAACCCATGTTTTTTAGCTAATTCTTTTATTCTTTGAATTGTCTCAATGGTAGGTGACGTTTTGTCCTTTTCATAATTTAATAGTGTCCGTCCAGTAATATTCAACTCTTTAGCGAATTCAGGTTGAGACATATTTAAAAATAATCTTACTTCTTTAATATCGCCTGGTTTCATCAAGTTAGTTTTTTGGTACTTCAATATAGTGTTTGTTCCTGTATTTGTAATTACATTCTTTCATCTTTATAATAGCGTTCTTACGTCTTTTCGTTGTATTGTTCGTTATTGTCGTTTATCGAAATTGTGGGTTAAAATTGTAATATTTTATGGTTTTCTTCGTCTTATTATGTACATATGCGTCTATACATATAGCTACTTTGGTATGTATTTTGTGTTAGTTTGTATGTGTTTATAGTTGTTTATAGCTATTTTTTACTAATTTTGTATTGCAATACAATTGTGTTGCACAATTAAAACTAAAATGAAAAAAGCCACCGAAATAAAAGCCTCTAACAAGGTCGTTCAGTACTTCTACAGAATGATGGAGGAGAAGCGTGAGCAAAACAAAGAAGTCAATCGCAAAATAAAAAGCGGGGAAATCACCGTTGCCGAGCAATAAGATATACCAATATCAATTAGCGGAGGGGGTAGATTACCCTCTTTTTTTATTCATTAGCTCTACTCAAATCACCTATACGGTTCGCTTGAATAGTTTTCCATATAAATTTATGGGGATACCTATTATCAGAAAAATTAGCGTTTCTGTAAACTGCAAACAACTACCTCCTCTTGACCCAAAAGTAGGGCCAACAATTTGTCAAATTCTAGAAGAATACACAGCTAATCATCCGGATGAACTATTGACATATGTTTGCGATGACCTAGATGGCAAAGGGCATCAAAGACGAATTAAATTCTTACGTTGGTACGAACATCATAGCAACGGTTCGCTTTTGGCACTGCCACAAGAGATAAAGAGTGAAGACCAAACCATTTATACTTGCCTGATTTTTGATCCTAAAGTTTACAACGAACAACATATCCAAACAGCCTACGAAGAAGAAATAAGCCTTCTGGAGACTGTGAAAGAATAATTACAATTTCAAAGAACGTTTTCGTTTATAGTATGTTATTTTCCTTTTCCACCTCTTTTTGGGTCACGGATCAATAGATTATATTTTTCCTTATCGATAGGGTTTCCGATTACGCGTTCTTTCCATCCTTTTTCTGGAGGCCAAGACACACCTATAAGTTCCAGACCTTTTTTTGAAAAACCTCCCGCTTGGGTCTTTAATGTCTCTATCAGCCCGTATGTTATTAATACTTCGTTATCTCCAACTAGAGTCGTTTGTGTTTCGGGTACAATCTCTTTTGATTTTTTAATTTCTATAGGCACTGCAACTGATGTAATTGAATATTTAGATTGTATCCGTCTAAGTAGGGAATCCCTGTCTTCGTTCTTATAACCGCCCCGTGTCCATCCTGAAAACTCCTTAAACACCTGTTCCCACAAAGGGTTGATTTTTTCAACCGATCCAATTTCAATATTGGACGGGTCGCCACCTGAAGCAAGTACGTCAACAAACTCGTTCATATCATTACCGGAGTGTCCCTTCACCCACACCAACTCTACATCTTGGTGGTTTTCATAAAGAATCTTCCAGATATCCAAGTTTTTTATCTCACCCCCTTTTTTCGTCCACCCCTTTTTTTTCCATCCGTGCATCCATGAATTGAATCCATTAACAACGTATTGACTGTCACAATGTATTTTAATCGGTAGTGATGGGAATTCGTATTTTGCGTATGCTATAGCCTCTGAAACAGCCGTCATCTCCATTCTGTTGTTTGTGGAATGTTCAACTTGTCCTGCTTTATATTCTTTTTTATTCAGAGCAAATGCCCAACCTCCCTTTCCAGGGTTCGGGTCACAGCTTCCATCTGTCCAAATTTCAATTTCATTCATTTTTAGTTGATTTTTGAAAAGAGCCATCCCCTTTGGTAATACTCCCTTTCCTTCATTTGATTGTAAGACAAATATTAAGAAAAAACAGTAAAAACCATTCAAAACCTATAAAAAGGTTGTTTTAGCGTTCGTGAAGTACCCCATTCTTCAACGGAGCGAGACTTAAGTATTGAACCAATGTCGCTGGTTACAGGCTCGGGCATTGCCAGCATTGCTCATCACGTCAACTGTATTTTATAGGCCTTTCCATACTTTCCTTTTTCAAGAGTGCCTATAAATGTTGTTTGAGTTTGGGTCTAACCATTGTAAACACCCGGGCATTAAAAAACCCCTTGCGAGATGATGGCTCGAAGGGGCTTCAAAAGGTTTCCCGTCTAGGATTTACCTTGATTTTTTCCTATCGCCCCATCATAACGACAATACAAATATATACTTTTTTCTAATTTAAATAGATTTTTATTTCTTTTTGATAGATTTTTTTCTATCTTAGCTTCATGCAATCATGCTAGGGGCATGGAAAGATGAAAAGTTTTTTGGTTGGTTATTTAGTTCAAGCCCCTTTCTCCCCTAGAGTCAGGGGCTAACTTTTTCTCTCCCTGAAGCAATGTGAGAGCCGATGGGAGGGAAAATTTAAAAGGGTAATAAAAAACATTATATGTATCAAACGGATAGAAGTCAAAGAAGTTTTTTAAGAGAACTAGGGAAGAGGCAAAGGGGTCAAGGGAAAATCTCCAGATTCAGTAAAAGACAAATGGTGGTCAATAAAAAGACCGGAGATACCAAAGAGATAAGACATACGGGAATCCCATTTGCAACTTCTGGCTCAGCTTTAAAATTCATGGCTAGGCACGGCATACGTCCTGGAACTATCATTACAAATGGATGGAATCCGCCTAAAGGACTAGCTCTAAAAGTTGAGAAGAACAAAATCAAGACCAAAACAAGTTCCCTTTCCAAAAAGCAGAGGGATATAGTAATGTCACTTTAAAATGAAAAAACTGATCCTAATATTGATCATTATGTCAAGCTGCTCAAAAGAGGAAACCTATACAGCTAATTTCTGTGGTGGATATGCATTGCCCGAATACAAATTTTTGGGAACAATGGTAGAGATAGATGTAAACGGGGAAACAATAAGAAGAGGGGTATATCCGGTAAGGGGTGGCATCTACAGTGAGCCTTTTGAACTTCCCTTGGGAAAGAACGAGGTGACACGTATAGAGATTTTCGATGACGAGGGGCATATCGTGTACCATGTAAAGGATTCGTCACAGCAGAACGCATTGAACGGATTGGTGTTGACAACGGTTCCCTTTACACAATTATCGGGGAATATAGTAGCGCAGATATTTAGAAACTAAAAACCGAAAAGATGAAAATAGATTTTAACCAAGTACAAGATATTGAGATTGATGGAGTAGATACAAAGGACTATCCCGATTTCTGTGATGCTTTTATAGCAAGATGTGACTATAAGGGTAAAGAAGCAACTGAAGAGGAACTGGACGCAATCAACGAACAGTGTGATAACATACATGAACTGGCATACGAAAGCCTAATTGATTAAATCATGGAAACAACTATAAAAGAGTTTAAGGGGACAAAGGGAGAATGGACGAAAGTTATAAAAAAACTTAAGGAGCCTCTTGATTATGCCTCTAAAACAAAAATTTTATCTGGTATAACATTCGATAAAGTTGTTTGTACAATTAATGCAACACACTTAAAAGAAGGGAAAGCAAACGCACAATTAATAGCGTCATCTCCAATAATACTTAAAGAATTAAGTAAAACTAATGATCTTCTTATTGAACTATTAAGCAAACCCAAAATAAGGCAAAATGATGAGTACTATAGGTTATCCATCAAAACACGATTAAAAATAAATGAATCAGCAATATCCTCCGCTTTAGGAGAGTAAAGAAAAGAACTATGGGATGTGATATACATATGTATGTTGAGTACAAGAAAAAAGAGACTGCCCGAGATTATTGGTGCGGATTCGGTAAAAGAATTAATCCAGGTCGGAATTATTGGATGTTTGGTATCCTGTCAAATGGGGTTCGAAGCGAACAAGAATATTCATTTGAAGCTAAAGGACTTCCAGAAGATATGTCATATGCTTCTAAGTGGGATAGTAGGTGCTACATAAGTGAAGATGGTGAAGGAGAAGGAGAATGCACTTTGGAAAGCGCATTAAAATGGAGAGAGTCATATGGTTGTAAAATCTATTTCAGAAATGAAGAAGCATATGCATGTGATGATCCAGATTGGCATTCACATTCTTGGCTAACACTGAATGAATATAAAAACGCCTTGGAAATCTATAACAACAAAGAAAATGCAGTAGAAGAACCAGAGTACGAGGCTTTGTTATCAGCTATGGAAAAATTAGCGGAATTCAACAATAGGGTCAGAATAGTGTTCTGGTTTGATAACTAACCCACCACAACAAAAGAGTAAAGAACAGTAATATGGAAACAATCATTTTTAATCTAATCCTAATAATAATATCAATTCAGATACTGGCATTATTAATTTGTTTTTATCTGCTTTACCGCAATGAAAAAGTTGAAAAGTTTTGCTTTAAAATGATTGTAAAAGGGAAGTATGAAGAATTACCTCCTTATTCCACGATGCTCTACAGTTTAAAACCATTAAAGGAAAAATATTGGATAAAATGAAAAAGACAAACACCATACTAACAATACTTGCTATACTGATTTGGGGATTGTTCTTATCATTGACGGCAAGGGCGCAACTAATAGAATTCGGAACTACTTATAACGAAACAATAATTACAGGTGATTTCGTATCAACATTAGGGGGTAGTTTTCCTCAAAACACAGGTCATTGCGAATCAAAGACACAATACGGAAAGTGGGAGGATTCAGAAACACAATATGTAGCTAATGAAGGTTACGATGTTCACGAATGGGCATACGATGAAAGAAAGTCGCATCACTCGAATACAGTACTAGCTTGCTTGAATTGCTGCTCAATACCAGAATATTCAATTACACAGAATAGAGTATGCAAAACTTGCGGTTGGCATCAAGATAAAACCGATTGGGTGTTACATGGATGGATTTTCCCTCCACCACCACCAAAAACATCTTATGAAATAGTAATGGAAAGGATAAAGCAATGAAAAAACAACCATACATATATGCACCACTATCAATGCGAAATGCATACGTATTGTTCATCTTTTTATTCTGTTCATTATTCGCAAGCGCACAACTACATATTGCAGGGGGAACGGCAGACCTAGAGGAAGATGGCCCTATACTCGCTTGGAACGTTGGCTATACCCATTTCGTAAAGAAAGTTGGTTTCGGGATAAACTACAGATTGACACATTCGTCCGTTGTGAACCACTACACTTTAGAAGCACTTACAAAGTACCGGATAGGAAACAAAAAGTACAGATTGAATCTTGGCGGTGGTTATGGATGGAAACATGAAACAGG
Organism: Flagellimonas sp. CMM7; assembly: GCF_021390195.1. Classification (NCBI taxonomy): domain Bacteria; kingdom Pseudomonadati; phylum Bacteroidota; class Flavobacteriia; order Flavobacteriales; family Flavobacteriaceae; genus Flagellimonas; species Flagellimonas sp. CMM7. Next base: position 132,947 of record NZ_CP090003.1, read on the forward strand.
GGAATTCAACCCACTTGTACATATCAGGAACACTTTCAATATAAACGGTGTATGGATGGGAATGGACGTGGACAAGGTATTAGGTGGAAGGGAAACCTACTATTTGTTCGTAGTGAACATTCCTTTTTTAAAGAACGATAACAAACCTAGATTTTTTTGATATGCAAATACTTAGAAAATTAGAAGTAAAAATTAGATATGTTTTATGGGCAATTTCACAATTGAAGCATCCCACTTCTTACGATAAGGTCAAACACCAAACAGGAGAATTCATCATCAAGTATGGTAATCCTAATTGGATTTTCGTAGCATCACATCACGGTAAGAAACAATTTAAATCAACAGAATTTAAAGTAATAAGAAGTAGGTCAAGGGATTGGAGAGTATTTAAAGAGAAAATGAAATTTCAGTTAGGCTATTGGTATAATATTGATTATCAAAACCCATTGTTTTCAAGAATATCCTATAAGAATAGTGACAACATTTATTTTCAAAGAAAGTATGAGTAATTCTGTAATGAGATACTTCATAATCCTTTATGAAGGAAAATTGGGCAAGGACACTTTTAAGGGAAACATAAGCTTGGAACACAAAACCTATCCCAACCGTGATTTAATAATAAAAGAAATAGAAGAACTCTACGGATACAATTCAGTATTTATAAACGATATAAAGGAATTGGTACTGGAGGATTATGAAAACTGGAATGCTAAAATAGTTTAAAGCACTTACAAAGGAATGACTAGAGAGGAATTCATAAAGGCACAATTAGAGGCATTGACCATTTACGATGCCATGAATAAAATGATGAATGTTCACGAATGTGCAAAGTTCTTGAATTGTCATCCAGATACCGTTAAAAATTGCATTAAGTCTAAAAATAAGCACAATAAGATAATAGCTTTCCATACTGTTGAAGAGGGAATACAAATACCAAAATATCAGTTTTATAAAGAGCTATTAAATTCATGGGGTTATTATGAAGAACCAAACTATCCAAATGGGGTTAAGCCCTATAAACCTATAAAAAAGAAAACCTATTTAATGCTAGAGGCATCAACAGGGTTTTGTAAGATAGGTATCTCAAAAGACCCAAAAAGACGCGAAACTACCCTTCAGTCTCAAAAACCAGATATCACCTTATACGCTACTTCTGATAATAAAGTAGAAAAAACTTTACATATTAAATACGATTCAAAAAGGGTTAGAGGTGAATGGTTTAATCTTAGTGGACAGGATATTGAAGATATTATTAAGGAACATTCGTTTAAAAAAGTTAATTGAAATTTTCAACTGACATACCGCCATTACATAGATTGAGGAATGAACAAATGTTTGTTTCCAGTGCAAGAGCTGCCCGTATTATTGGTAAGTCTGATAGGTGGGTAAGAGATAATAGACATCTATTTTTAATAGATGAACAAGGGCGTAATTTTAAGTACGAACTATCCTCCGTTCTGGAATATCATTTTAAAGAGCTATTATCTTAGCATGTGCTTCATCCTGGACAACTTTAGGAAATTGATTCGTATAAAGACTTGTGGTAGTCTTGAACTTATGACCCACAATCTGCCCAACAATCCTTTCATCAATCAATAGATTTTGTGCCCTATCAATAAAAGTATGCCTAACGTTCTTAGGTGTAAGCTCCACAGTTAAACCAAGCTTTTTACATACAGGCCTGAACCTTCTGGAGAAATTGCTTCTAAACTCACGATAAATGTATTTATGTATTGGAACGAAGTAATCCTCTTTATACTTATCAATGATAGCTTTTGCCTCCGGCAGTATGATATTTGAACAAAAAGCTTCTGAATTCCCCTTACCTCTGTTAAAGTTCACCCTATCCCCTACTATGTTTTCACTTTTCAATCTTACCAATACTTCCAGATCAATACCTCCTAGATAGAACATCAACAACCAGCAATCACGGTAAAAAGCGGACATACCTTCCAATTCAGCATTCACAAGTATTTTAATATCCTCTGTAGTGGCAACCCTGTTTTCTTTGTCCGGTATCTTTATGGTTACATTAAAAGGGTTTGGCTCATTGCTGATGCTGTTCCATATCGCTTTTAAGGAACGTTTATAAGAATCAACCCCTCTTGGACTCCTGTTCTTTAATTCGTTCTTAAAATACTTCTCCACTACTTTTGAAGTTACCTCGTGCATTTTAATATCAGGGTTCTTTTTGCAGAATGATTTCAAGGCGCTGGCCTTTGTACTGTATTTATCAATGCCTTCAATTCCCATTTCAAAGAATGAATCGGAGCTTTTCCGAAACAACATTGAAACAGCATCTTCTATTGTAAGGTTGGTTCTGGTGGATTCAAACCCGATTTTACTTATCTTAGACTTAAGTTCTTCAATGTACCGGAACAGATTGTAGTAATCGGGATGTTTTTTATTTGGTTCAGAAAGTTTTTCGTTCCAGTGATTTTTTTCTGTCCTGTACCCCGTTCTCACCTTTTTTTCACCATAATTTGAGGTAATATAGATGATAATCGGGTGTCCATAAGGGTTCAACGCCCTTTGGGACTTGTCTAGTTTAATGGATAGCTTCATTTTGGTTTCGAAATAGTTTCGGAAATATTTCCCAAAAGGTAGGGATTCTAGGAAATCTATTCAAACCAATTAAATACATAAAATGCAAAAGCCCCGAAATACAGGGCTTTTAAGGTGTGATCGCAGCAGGATTCGAACCTGCGACCGTCTGCTTAGAAGGCAGATGCTCTATCCAGCTGAGCTATGCGACCTATTTTGCGGGTGCAAATATACAATTAACATTAATTAATGTCCAATTAAATAAAACCAATTATTAAAATACATCCAAAAAAAAATTCTACGACTTATTTGAACTATCATTTTTAAAAACCAAATGCCTAAATATGGTTATCTTGAAAATTTTATAACTCTTCTCCTTTAATAAAATCTTGTTCTATTAAAATTTAAATCTACTATGTTAGAAGTTGTATCAATAAGCAATTCAAACGGAGCGCAATTGGAAATTTCCAACTATGGAGCCACCATACTATCTTTAAAAACACTAGATAAAAACGGGAACCTTGTAAACGTTGCTGTTGGACTTGAATCACCAGAAGAGTATACCAAGCAAAGTCATTTGGACAGTCAACTATTCTTGGGTGCTATTATTGGACGATATGCAGGTAGAATCTCTGGAGGGGCAATTACAATAGAAAACCAAGAATATCCAATTCATAACCAAAATGGCGTGCACCTGCATGGAGGAAAGCAGGGTTTTGATAAAAAGTTCTGGAATATTGATCAGGTGACTAAGCATATAAACCCATCAGTTAAACTGTCATATTTAAGCGAGCATTTAGAAGAAAATTACCCCGGAAATCTCAATGTTTCAGTAGTCTATGAATTAATGGAATCCAATTCCGTAAAAATAACTTATCAAGCTACTACGGATAAAACCACACTGGTCAACTTAACAAACCATTCATACTTTAACTTAGATGGTGGAGGAAGCATTCTAAAACATTGTTTACAGGTTCATAGCGATTCCCATATAGAAGTAGACCAAAAATTACGTCCTACGGGCAATATAATACCCTCGGAGAATACCCGATTTGATTTTAATCGCCAATCACAAATTGAGAATTCAAACTTTGTTGGTCTTGACGATACGTTTGTCCTAAAACAAACTCCATCCAAAGTGGCGACACTTCTATCCAAATCTAACGGTATTTATATGAATGTTTACACAAATCAGCCCGCTATGGTGATTTATACGCCAAAATCTTTCCCAGCTCTTAATTATTATTCCCGTAGTGGTTATGATAAGTTTCCTGCTATTTGTTTTGAAGCTCAAAATTTTCCAGATGCTCCAAACCACCCTCATTTTCCCTCAAGTGTATTGAAACCAGATCAAACTTATTTGCAAGAGACCATTTTTGAATTTAAAGTTGAAAGTGATTTGTAAAACCTACTTAAAAACCTCTTGTATTTTTCAAAAATAATCATATTAAGGTAATCACTCTCCCTTGGTTTGCCCCTGTAACATTTGAGCGGTGACTACAGTTCTAAATCCCAAGTGTTCTAGTGATGAATCAATACTAGTAGCCATTCGCGCCGAAACCCTATAACTTGCACAATAAGACTCACTACATAAAAATGAACCTCCTTTCATTACTTTTTCTTTGGCATAGGGATTCTGTTGGTTATAGGGAGAAATTGCTCCCATTGGGTTTAAGGGCACTTTTTTAGCGTTGGCCTGTTCTGGTAGTGATGAGTGTTGTACCAATCGCTAGTCCATTCCCATACGTTTCCTGCCATATCATATAAACCTAGACTATTGGGAGCATATGATTTTATTGGTGCACTTCCTTCAAATCCATCTTTTTGAGTATTTTCTACAGGAAACTCTCCTTCCCAAGTATTTGCATTTTCACCTAAAAGCGAGATATCATCGCCCCAGAAAAAAATGGAATTTCTTTTATCTCCCTTCGCTGCCAATTCCCATTCCGCTTCGGTGGGCAGCCTTCTCCCTGCCCAATCGCAATAGGCAATAGCATCCTCAAAAGAAATGTGTACTACAGGATGATGGTCTTTTCCCTTAATGGAACTTTCGGGACCATATGGGTGTTTCCAATTTGCTCCAATGGTCCACCTCCACCATTGCGAAAAATCATAAAGATTGGGTACTGAATTCTTAGTTTTTTTGAAGGTTAGTGACCCAGGCTTTAGAATGCTATCATGTGGCTTGGGCGTTCCATCTGGTAGCTGTTTTCTCATCTCTTCCCAATCAATTTCCCTTTCTGCCACAGTGATATAATCTGTTTCTTCCACAAATCTTCTGAACTCTTTGTTGGTCACTTCGGATACATCCATAAAAAAACCATCCACGGCAACTTTATGTGCTGGCCCTTCATGATTCATAGCCATTTTGTCTTGGATAACTGCGCCTTTCGTAAATTTAGCTCCAGGAACCCAAACCATACCTGTAGGAGTTTCCATTCCTTCAGGAATCTCCGTGTATGGGTCTCTTTCAATATTATTAGAATCTGATTTCTCTATTAATTTTGAATTTTCACCCTTGCTTTCTTTTACACCTTGCTCTTTGCAACTCATTTGAAAAGTGACCAAAACGAAAATTGCTAACCATGATGTATACGTAATAAACTGTTTCATTTAAGGTTGGAATTTGGAGACTCTGCAGGTTGTTTTGAGTTTTTTTTAAATATAAATAGAACTATTATAACGAAGGTCTTAAAAACAAAAAACCTGCCAATGAAAAGATTGGTCACAATAGAAATTTACCTAAACATCAAATGATTTAGTTATTAATATTTCAAGGGGAGCTGTGTTGGGGCAGGCACTAAAATAAGGATATTATCACCTTGATTTTCAATATTTTAAATTGCTAATTTATGGCTTTACACCTCTTTACAATTTCTTTGCTAAATAAACACAAATGATGTAGTCAAATATGAGTAAGATTTATTTGGTCCTTCATTATACTTAAATTTGTTTTATTCCATAATTAACCTCAATCTGGCAATAAACATTTACACTCAAGAAGTTCGTTACTAATTGCAAATCGAAATCGGTGCCAATTAAAAGATAAATCAATGGTCTTAAAAGAAAAAATAAGAGCTCTTATCAGCAAATTTCAAATATTGAACAAAGAGGAAGTGGAAATTCTTGTTGAAAAAACTGTTGTGGATTCATTTAAAAAAGATACACTCTTGCTGAAAGAGGGGCAAATTCCAACAAAGTGCTATATGGTGGTCGAAGGCTGTGTTAGAGAGTATTTGATAAAAGATGGAGAAGAAAAATCTACAGCTTTCTTTATGGAAGGCGATACATTCACACCTCATTCGCATGATAGCAAACCCTCAAAACATTATTGGGAATGTGTTGAAGATTGTATTTTAACCATCAGCAACAAGAGTTTTGAAGAAGAGATACGTGCTGCACTTCCAAGACTGGAAGCTGTTTTTCAAGAAATAGCTATCCAAAAAATAAACAAAGCCAAAGAGGAATGGAGCGAATTTATTACTTCTTCACCAGAAGAAAGATATCTTAATTTGCTCGAAACAAAGCCCCTTCTCCTAAACAGAATTCCCCAGCATCAGATAGCAAGTTATCTTGGTATGAAGCCACAGTCATTAAGCAGAATTCGAAAAAGGTTAGCAAACAAAAAAGTCTAAACCATCCTACTTTCTACTGCCAAGACGATTTTAACTTAAGTGAATGACAAGGTTGTTGTAATGACATAATTTTGTCCCAGATAAAACTTCCGTTAATATGAATGATAAGAATATATCTATTCCTGGCTTTAGTTTAATTTTCGCAGTAGTACTTATAGGTTTCAGTTTGAAAAGCTGTATATCGTCTAGAGATTTAAGCATCAAGGAATGGGAAAAACGTCAATGGCAGCTAATCAAAGTGGACAAAAATGACGAACCAACCTGGAAAGTTCATAAAAGAGAACTTGTTGGTACTAATCTCATGGAATATAAAATTGAAGGAGATATAAAATCATCTCCAAGAGAATCTATTTCTGCTTTTAAACGGGATATCCGTAATCAAGCTAATGATTTAAAAAACAAAAAGTACCCTGTCTATGAAATAGTCGATGAGTCTAAAGATAGTCTTCTCACCTATGTAATTCACAAAGAGCCTTTTCCATTTAAAAACACGGAAATGAGTGTTCGTTACTATTTCGTTCATGATTCCGAAAGTAATTTTGAAGAAGTTAGATGGAAAGAAACTTGGGAAGAAAGTTCTGTTCCCCCTCCTTCCAAAAAACTTTCTCGAGTTCAAATTTTTAGGGGTTCATGGCGTTTTTTGCCAATTCTTAACAACCAAAGTAGAGCAGTAAATATTGTCCAGTTTAACCCAAAAAAAATGCCTCAATGGCTTGTCACTCCAATGGTAACAAAATTTTTAAGAAAAGGACTGGATTACATAAGAGAGACAACTTCTAAGTAACCTTACAATTGTATACTTGTGATAAAAACTAAAATTCAACCTCAAATCTTGCTTTCAACCTTGTGGATATTTGTATTGCTAAATATGGTTTTTAGAGATTTACATCAATTCGGCAAAAAGAGTTTTATAGAAGAAATAATGACAGGAAAAGTCAATGGCATAGAGATTACAGACGAATTAATGTTGATTGGAGGATTTTTAGTTGAACTACCAATTTTGATGGTTCTTCTCTCGAGAATATTAGTTGCCAAAGTTAACAAGTGGGCTAACATCCTGGCGAGTATAATCACAATGCTGGTTTTGGCGAGTGCTTTACCCTCTGCAGATTTGGATGATCTATTTTTCTTGATCATTGAATTCCCTGCATTTTTTGCAATAATCCTTATTGCATGGGAATTACCTTCCCTTATTAAAACTAATTCCCAGTTTTCAATATGAAAGCAATAGTGTGCACAAAATATGGAACACCTGATGTACTACAGTTTCAAGAGGTAGAAAAACCTGTTGCAAAAGAAGATGAAATACTAATAAAGATCCACGCCGCAGCAGTGACCACAGCAGGTCTTATAGGTCGAAAAGGGGAGCCGTTTTTTACCAGATTATTCAGTGGTCTTTTTAAACCAAAAAAAAATATTCTGGGAATGGAGCTGGCCGGTGAAATTGAAGCCATCGGTGAAAACGTAAAATTATTTGAAGAAGGAGAACAGGTTTTTGGACTCACGGGAATGTCCCTTGGCTCAAATGCTGAATATAAATCCCTATCAGAGAATGCCGCTGTAATCAGAAAATCGTCCAATACCGACTATGTGGAATCTGTAGCTGTTATTGAAGGGGGGTTAACGGCATTGAACTTTCTAAATAACAAAGGGAAAATCCAACGCGGACAAAAGGTCCTTATTTATGGTGCTTCCGGATCGGTAGGAACCGCTTCCATACAGCTGGCCAAATACTTTGGTGCGGAAGTTACTGGGGTCTGTAGTACAGCAAATATTAAAATGGTTAAACTTTTGGGAGCAAATACTGCCATAGATTATACTAAGGAGGACTTTACCAAAAACGGCCAGACCTACGACATTATTTTTGACACGGTAGGTAAACAATCATTTTTTCGCTGTAGAGATTCGCTCAAACCACAAGGAGTATATCTTGATGCCGCAGGGATATCTACTATTTTTCACATGTGTTGGACTTCATTGTTCAGCCGCAAAAAAGCCATTTTAACAGCAACCTATATGAGACCAACGAGTGTGATCAAACGGGATCTAGCTATCTTAAAAGAGTTGGTTGAAGCAGGGGAAATAAAGCCGGTAATAGACCGATGCTACACACTGGAGCAAACTGCAGAGGCCCATCAATATGTTGAAACAGGGCGTAAAAAGGGAAATGTAGTTATCAAAACAAATCAAGATGTCGGTAACTAAAATATCTCGACTTACACTGAAATTGGTCGCTATCAAAAAAGCAACTTATTGGAATAAATTGGCTAGTCGGACTTCATATAGCGCGGCGTTAGCCAACATTAGAATAAAAAATAATCTATACCACATTTTGTAATTGAATGATCTGAAAATATCATAAAAACAAAATCACCGAAAGAAATTATTCGGAAAGTATATGATATAGTAGAATCAACTTAGCCTTTTGATAAAGGAGGGATTAAATAACGAAAAGAACTGATAATCAATAAACAATAGGGGTTTGATATTCTCTGTATGGAGGTTCGGGGGGATGATTTTTCCGTTTTTTTGCCATTGACCAGCATCATTACTTGAGCGTCCTAAATCAGGTTTAATAGCTTTTAATCGAATAGTTCCAATGGGTTCGTTAAAAGACGTTGGGCGGTGGAATATTCAATAACATTGAAAGCGTGTGGGTAATTTGGTCAATGGTATGTTTTAGTTACGCTTTCACCGTAAGAAATTTGAACATTAAAAACCACAAAAATGCAATAGGACATCATTAAATATGGTCTCAAAAGGACATAAAAAAACCAGTAAATATTTAATTTACTGGTTTTCATGCAATTAGAGTAATTTTTTTTGTTTGTTACCCTATTGGTCGGGGTGGCAGGCTTAAAATAAGTGACATACCACATTGATTTTCAATATTTTACCGTACTAATTTAAAGCTGTACACCGTTTTGCGATTTTTAAGCCAAATAAACACAAATGATGTAACTCTTTATTGTATAAAAATAAGAAAACAAAGTTTTAAAATCAAAACCAGTTAAATCAGTGCATTTCTTTTTTCCAGTCCTATAAAACGTATGTGGCTGTTGCATAAGTCATCCGTGTGCAGGATATTGATTCGAATAGGCGGTTTTTATAGAATCTTCAGAAGAACCGGTTTTGGTTGGATTTGGGGATAAAAAGCGGTCAGGTTGACTTGTAGGGTGTCCACAGAGGTCCTTAAAATGCCAATGGAGGGTTTCCTTCCCCCTTTCTTAAGGTACTTTTTCAAGTTGAAGGCTATCGCGGCCATGAGCATGACTTGTGGGCACCGGCCTTGCCCAATACGCCTATTTTCCTCAGGCCATAGAACTGTGTCAGGCTGCCGAACACTGGCTCGACCGTACTTTGCCTGAGTTTTTTCATTTGCCTCCCCCTTTCGCTGTGCTGCCGGGCATAGGCCCTCAGGTACGGTTCGTCATATATCGTTCTGGTGATACTTTTGCATTTCTTTTTTGGCGCACATTGGGGTTTCATGGGGCAGGCCTTGCAGTCCCTCGGTGCCGCCCAGTAGTTTTTCAGTACGGTGCCGTCCTTGTTGGTACTGAACCCCTTGAAGGGCAGCGGTCTGTCCATCGGGCAACGGTACTCGTCCCTTTTTCTGTCGTAGGGAAAACCCTCTATCTCAGGTTTGTACTTTCCGAAGACGGGTATCCATCCGGTGACCTTCCTTTGCTCGAGAAAATCGTAGTTGGAGCCGTTGGAACAACCCGCGTCCGCCAGTAAATTTGTCATTATAAGCTCGCTCTTCCCCAAACGCTCCTGCACCCTCAGGCCGATGTTCTTCAGGTATTGGCTGTCCCTGCCATCGGCAAAGTCCGCCTGGATGTGCGAGATGACCCCTTCCGCCGTATCCACAGACATGCTGCAACGGTAGTTGAGCTTTCTGGCCTTGCCCGGTTTTACCGATATGCGGGCATCCGGGTCATGGGGGTTGTAGTGTGTCTTGTTGCTGAGCAGTCGTGCTCTCTTGTGTGATGCGCCAGAGGGGCGTACCGGACTTTCCCGAAGGTTTCGGTGGTGCTTTTCCATGCGCTTCAGCTCGTGTTCGGGTGCGGTGATGTGCGGGGGAAACAGTCTTCCCATCTTTTTTCGTGGCTTCCCCGTTTTCTTCCGATACTTTTTTCAAGTGGTCGTCCATGGGTGTGGCCGGCATTTTCGGCACCACGCTTTCCATGGATGCGTTGGCCTTTATCGGGGCCGAATCCACCGCCTGGGTATGGCCGGACACCATCCCGCTCTCGACGCAAAGTGCAAATACCTTGTTGAAGAGTTTCTCGAAAAGGGATTCCGGGTAAAGTTGCCTTGTCCTGCTGACCGTTGAGTGCCATGGCAGTTCCTCGTCAAGGTCATAGCCTAAAAAATAGAGCACGTCCATCCGCATGCTACAGTGTTCCAACAGTTTTCGGTCGGAGGTGATGTTCTCTAGGTATCCCGTGATCAAAAGCTTGAAGAAGACCACGGGGTCAATGGACCGGTTGCCCGTACTGCCATAAAGTTCCTTCGTGTCCCTATAAAGAAAACTCAGATCAAGTGTCTCGCGGAGCCTTCTTTAAAGGTTGTCCTTGGGAACACGGTCCGACAGCCTGAAGCTGAGGAACAGTTTTTCGGTGTAGCTTTTTCTGCCTTGCATACCATAAGTTACCGATTTCCCGACGCTTATGAGAGCAAGAATCGATGAATATCAGAGTTGTGCAACAGCCACGTTCGTTTTATGAAACATCGATCTCTGATTATTTCTTTGATTCGGACAAGCGAAACCCAAAGGGTTTCCAAGCGGAATTTTGAATATATTGTATTTCTATCATTTGTCCTTACCAAAGGTGCCACACCAAATTCTGGAATCAAGTATACTTCTTATATGGTCCTAGGGATTTGGTCCATTGGCATTGCTTCACAACTTCAAAAATGCTCCTTCTCATATCATAAATCCCCTATTCAGTGAGCTTCAGTAATCCGACCTATGTGAGATGTTCTAATGATAATAAGTAGCAACTTAAATAGCTTTAAGTAGGCAATGATATAAGTGATGAAATAACTAAAGATAAAATTTGGAATGATCACGCTTACTTTTAGAAGAAGTACTGGAAAGCATTAAGAAAAGGGATTTTATAGATTCCATCAGAGAAGTTTCTCCATTACGCACGGTGGAAGAGGCCATGGATTTTGACAATAGTGATATAGGTCTGGAAGAGCAGTTTGAGCGCACGCATAATCATGCACATAGGGTACTTACTCCTGTACCGCAGGAGTTGTCGTCTCTATGTAGAAGAGTCCATCAAAAATATTGGGTAGTACTAAAGCTTGCTCACTGAAATTAACTAAGCGGCCCTTTTGCTTTAGCCTTAGTAAAGAACTTTCTTCAAGATTTGTCAGGTCAATAAAGGCATAAGGCCAATCCAAACTTTTTATGGACTGTTCTATACTTACCTTGGATGGTTTTTTTATGGTTACTTTTTTATCATTCGCAAAATTGATAAACTCTCCGTCAAAACCAGTGAAACCAACAGCATACATTTCATCTTTGAACTCGTTTTTAAGAAAATGACCCATGGGCAGTACAGGGTTCAAACCTCTTGCGATATGAAAGTTATGGGCCCAGATAATAACCTTTTTGTCTTTATAAGTGTTATTCAACAACCAACTCATATTGCTTCCCATTTGTCGGTCCCTATCCATATCCGGAATATCTTTCCAGTATCTTTTGGCTTGGGATTCAAGGCTGTTTAAAATTTGCCTCCAAAAACCAGGATTGTCAAAAATAGCTTCGGTTTTAGGCTGATATTCATCAATTTCAGCTTTAATATCACTTAGTACTCCATAAAATGAAGTTTTGTCCTCAGTGGTTACTTTTCTATTCATCCCTATGATATCCGCAACCTTACTTTCAAAAACTTCCCATGATTCTTGATTTGGAATATCGGACCTGTTTTGTTCCAAGAAAATTTGTAGGTTGGAAACCAAGTTGTTTTTCGACTTTTCACCGGTATGTTGACTATCCATTCCGCAGAATAACAGGGGAGTGGAACCTTGTAATTGTTCATCCATATAACGAAAAAGAGGTTTGACCTCTGTGCTTGTGGCATACATATAGAACATACTACCCAAGACTTCGTCTTCCATTTTTTTTCCGGTAGAGATGTTCATCCCTATTTCAGCACAATCATACATCCCACTTTCAAATGCCATGACCTCAAAACCCATTTCCTGGTTAAGAAATTTAATCAACCTGACTTTAGCTGAATAAGTAGACCCGCCCCCATGCGATTGTTCTCCCAACAACACAATTCTTGCATTTCCAATTATATCTTTTAGCGCTTTTAGGTCTGAAAAATCGGTATCCTCAGGTGAAATGGATTTTACTTCGACGGCATTATCAGCAATAATGGCATTTAGGGCCTGCGAATTGATTTTGTCTTGACAAGATGAAAATAGGAGCAAATAAACAATGCTTAGATAAGATGAGGTTAGACGTAATTTTCCCATGAAGTTGATTTTAAATATTTGATGATGACAAGATTAATTCAATGTTTGTAATATCTTATTTATTAGTGTTTTAATATTTTTGATTCGATTCACTTACTATTTAAATCAATATTCTCCCAATATCAAAAATTTTCCAAGGGCCTCGTATGCTAAATTACCTCCAGTATTGCTATTGGTAAAAATAACATATCCCATTTCCAAATCTTCGTACATCATAAACTGACACTGAAAATCCCCATTGTTCCCATCATGCCCAAAAGCTCTGCCATTGGAAGATAGCTCATGGTATATTCCAAGCCCGAAATATTCCTTTAGGTCATTTTCATCGTCAGAGATTACGGTCTGTATCTTAAAAAAATCAGAATAGGTTTTTGGTTGCAGGCCTTTTCTTTTGGAGAGGGCCAATATAAAATTGGTAAAATCCAAGGCCTCAGTGTACATGCCGCCAGCCATGCTAGGTTCCTCTGAAACTTCAACCTTTTTGGGCAATCCATCTAAATGACCATGTGAGACCGACTCCAACAGATGTTTGCTTTTTTCAAAATGAGTGTTGTCCATTTTAAGTGGAATCAAGACTTCTTCTTTTAATATCTCATGGATTTTCTTTCCAGTAATATGGACAACCACTCGCTTTAGGTATTCAAAGCCTTCTCCGGAATAACCGTATGATGTTCCCGGGGTAAATTTCAAATCAAACGTTCCATCCTTTTGGCGAGTAGGCCAATTGGGAAAGCCCGTTTGGTGGGAGAGTACATACCTGGCAGTTATCAATTTATGCCGTTCATCATGCTCGATATCTGGAAACCTCAAGTACTGGTATAAAGGCTTGTCAAGGTCAATTATTCCTTTTTCGGCCAATCTACATACAGTGAACCCAAATACTGGCTTGGTAAGCGAGGCAGCCTCGAAGAGTGTATTTTTACTAACCGCTTCGTTTGTGTAGCTATTCATTTGGCCATAGGTATTATGATAAACGACCTTTCCTTTTTTTATCAAAGCAAGGGATACTCCCGGGATTTTATAGTAGTGACGGTAATCCTCAATAAACTGGTCCACTTGAGCTTTTTTATCGCTATCAAAATTATATAGGAGTCCTTTTTCTGGAAACGACATAGGGGGTGGAGCCTTTGATAATTGTAAGGGCTGCGATTGGGTCACCCGATTTTCCTTAACCTTACATGTGATTCCCGACTTTTCCCTATTAAGCATGTACACTGATTCTCCTTCGCGGAAAAGACTGTTGGTCAATGATACTTTGTATCTATCCGCAGGTAGTTTTACAGAATACATTCCTAGCGAATCCACAGGTACATCCATCCAAAGAGAGGTTTCCAATAATGAAGTGATTCTAACTTTTTCAGGAAAATGGGATATTGTAGAATCTTGCCACTCCAACTGTCCTTGCAATGTTCCGAGAGCTTTATCTGCCAATACGAGGGTTCCCAACCTTCCCGCCGTCCGTTGCTTCCACATTGTTTCCCCCCACATTTTTAAAGAGAAATTTTTATGGCCATCACCGTCCTGGTCAAAAATCAGGTAATCCAACCCAAATGATTTCTGATTTTTGGTTTCTTCGTCCAATTTGATTTGGTACTCGTACACTGTCTCGGAATCATATCGTTTCATGGCCATTTTTAATTTAGCTGGATCAACTTTGTCAAGATTGGGATCCCAGCTTCCTAAAGATATAATAGGGTTTATGCCTTGTTCGGCTATTTGATAGATAATAGCTCCGGAACCATTTTCTGCATGATTTTCATCCAAGAGTAGTTGGTGGCCGTCCTGTTCTGTCAGTGGTGAGGGCCATTTATCATTTATAATATGGGACTCATCAGCCACCATTACTGCAAAGTAAAGGGAATGTTGTTGTTTGTTATACCCAACCTTAAAACTTGGAGTAAAATCTTTTTCGTCTCTTGGTTTGTCTCCATGACTATGTTCAATAGCATATTCCATTGTCTTTTCCGGCCAATCGGAAATATCACCATCCAAAACAATATTATCAATTGGATAAGCATAAGCAACCTGGGAGGATTGGACGGATTCCATTTCGTTATTGATATTTTCCGAACAGGAGAAGATGAGAACCATCATTCCCGAAATGAACAAAAAATTCAGCGTTTTGGCTTTTGTATATGAAAACCCTTTATAAAACCCCAGAGATATGGGCTTTACCAAGTGTATCAATAAATGAGAAAAAGAAAACATAAGCCTAATTTTATTTTAGTTTGAAATTCGATTAGCTCTAGATTTTTAAAGAGCCCTTATCAGCAGTAGCAACGTGGACCTATTGAGATTTGATAAGAATGTTGCCGTTCAAGGTTCTGAACAGTATTTGTGGTCCGCCCTTATTGATTGTTCCAGTAATCCATTTTTCTTGCTTCCGTTTTCTTTTGGAACGCCCTGAAGATTTTTTTTTAGTTTTAGCGGGAAGTGAAGGGTTCTTTTTGAATCTGCCGTCAAAACCGATAAATACCTCACGGGTTTCAGACCATGCTTTGATATTGGCATCAAGACTCTTAGGAAAGGTAATGTCCAAAGTTCCGTTCAAGCTGGTAAAGGCCATATCTACGCCTTTGGTCACCTTTAAAAAATTAACCGTGATATTCTTATTACGGGCGTCCACTATTGCAGAACCGCTTACATCCTTCAAAACAATGGCCCCATTGCGATTGCTTACTACCAATTCCCCGTTCACCCTTTCAACCAAGATATCACCATCATTAATAGCCTTCAGGTCCAATGAGAAGTTCTCGGGCACTTTGATTGTATAATCCAATTCCGGATTCCCCTCTTCAGATGTGATATGGACATTATTATTATATTCTCTCACTATAAATTCCATAGGGTTTGAACTGATTCGGCTCAAGCCCATAGTCGTTGAATCTCGGGATTTCACCCCTTTCCCAGTTGTTTCGATGATGACATCCTTTCCCTTATAACCGATTACCTTTATCGATCCATACAGTATGCTCATCACCAGTCTTCCAGGTTTATCACTGTTGCTCAACGCAATGGATTGTATTTCTTTCTGTCCATTTTGGGCCAAAGCCCCTATGGACATCAACAGAATTCCGATTAATGTTCCTATTTTCAACCTATTTTGCTTCATAAATCTAGTCTCTTAATAATACATCTCCATTGAGGACATGAAAGTCGAGTTTTACACCTCCCTTGCCAATCTTAAAAGATTCATTGTGGTGCTTGCGACCTCGTTTCTTTATATTTTTCCGTTTCGTATAATCTGATTTTGAAGTTTTAAAGTTCGTATAAATGGTCCCTTTCAATCCCTTAAAAAGAACATCTGCATTTAAGTTTTCTTTAAAGGTGATATCGATATTACCATTCAAAGTATGGTAAGATGATCTTCCATCCGGATTTGTGTAATAGTTTATGGTAATATCCTCATTATGCGCATTCACTTTGGTCTTCCCAGAAACATTGTCCAGGGTTATCGCCCCTTTTATATTGTTGGCAATAATTTCATCTCCAAATATATCCTTGACAATAATATCTCCATTAGTAATAGTAGTAGCTTTTAAATTGATGTTGTGTGGCACCTTGACCTTAAAGTTCAGCATGTAATCATATCTATTTAGGCCACTGTTTCCATTCTCATTATAATTGATTCGTCCACTACTTAGTTTAAAATCGGTCCACGGAGAATCCAGATAGACATATATGTATTTCCCCTTTTCTTCAATACCGAGGTTTATTTCGTCAATTCCCAGTTCCAGGGCATCTTGGTTTTTAGCCGTGATGATTTTTTTTATCTCCATTTTAATGTTCCCCCCATCATAACCTTCTATGTGCACCTGTCCTTTCACATTCTGTAATACAAAGAAATTCACTTTCGATTTATTTTCAATAGTCAACTCCTTGAATATGGTTTCCTCAAATTTTTGGGCCTCGGTTATGTTATGGAGCAGGATTACCACCAATAAGAAAGGCAATTTTATACAACTTATTTTTTTCATCTTTATCTTTGTTTATACCTTATCATACTTCCGATTCACATAATGGCGGAAATCGATTCCTGAAGTTTTTGTTTTACAGATTTATCAGTAGTGCTTTTTTTCATTAGTTGTTTCATAGGGTCAATAGCGCCTCTTTCCTGCAATTCTACCATAAGGTCAGCTAGCGCTATCTGAATCAATGGTGATTCTTGCCCGGTAATCGACTTCACCAAACCTAATCTCACTTCTGGGTCTTCGGCATATCCTTCTAGGGATTCGACTGCGGCTAAACGGACATTCGTGTTCGGGTCATTGTTCAGTGTCATAAAAAGGGCATCCACTACCGAGGCACTTACCTCGACCATTTTGGCAGACTCGTTAACGGCCTGCAACCTTTTATGAACTGAAGGTTGGTCCAATAAGGTCAAAACAAATTTTTCTCGTATAGTCTCAACTTCTGTTTGTTCCACCATAAAATCACCTGCCTCCTTATTCGTATTCAAATAATGTCCACATAATAGTCCTATAGATAATAGCCCTATACTATACGCCAATTGCGGTTTCCATTGCTCCAAAAAAAATGATCTAACCCAATCTTCCAGATTTTTGAAAAAGTTCTTGTCCTTGCTGTTATTGTTTCCGATTTCCGTTTGGAGCATTTCATAAAATCGCTCATGCATCTCTGTTGAAGGATTTGGCAGATTCATATTGGCAACATCAGTCCATGTGCCGTGGAGTGCATCAAACCTTTTCTGATATTCGGGACTCACTTTTAAAACGTTTTCGAACTCCTTTACTTCATCAGCATCCAATTCTTTTGATAGATACTTCATCATTGTTCTTTCAAATGTGTTCTCCTCCATAGTTTACTTTTTTTCGAGTTTTAAAAAAACCTCTCTTAAGTCATTCAAAGCACGATGTGCCCTTACCCGTGCGGCCCCTTCGCTACAATCCATGATTTTTGATATTTCCGGAAATTTTATTCCTTGATATATGTTCAATGTCAATATTTCACGTTTTTCGGGACTTATTTTTTGCATGGCCAGTCTTAATAGTTCGGCATTGTCCCGGTTTTGAAATTCCACCTCGATATTACCTGAATCTCTAAGCTCGTAATCGTTTGTCAAATGCAATTCCGAATGTTCTTTTTTTAAATTTTTATTGTAATAATCGTAGTACAGGTTCCTTGATAGTTTAAATATCCAAGCATCAAAAGAGCCTTCACCCCTATAACTGTGCCTGTATTTCAAGACCTTTATGAATACGTTCTGCACCAGATCCTCACTAAGCTGGCTGTTTCCACTCATGTGGTAGTAAAAGCCGAACAATTGCTTCCAATGACGCTCATAGAGCAGACCAAGCTTCTCCAAGTCTCCAGATTTTACTTTTAACATTAATTCGTGGTCCTCCTGTGAATGCAATTGACTTTGGTTTAGGTATCTATTGGTAATAACAGCTTTTTTTTAAAAGTGTTACAGGATTTTTTTGAAAATGGTTTTCCCGAAATAAAAAAACTGGCACATAGAATACGGAAATAGCATGAGGGAAACCTTTCATCATGACAAAATATTAAAGGTAGTTGAGAAGATCTATCACATCAATGGTAAGAACAAGATGCAGAGTAACGATCGTCCATACGAAATTCGTCAAATAAACAGCAAGATACTAGTCCCTTATAGCTATCATTTTCTGTGGCAGAAAGAATTTCTTTTATTTTTTACAATCTTATTGCTAAGCCGATTTGATTGGAAGAATTTTTTAATGGGAATCCTTAATTTTTCGGATTTTGGCCTTGCCTATGATGATGCCCCTATTTACATTAGGACTACCGTCGTACTCAACTAAGGCTTCGCCGTAAGCCGTAACTTTTAGTTTTTTCCTGACATTGAACTTAAAAGTACCTTCTCCAAAGGCCGTGACCTTGCTTTTGCGATTGTCCGTAGCCACTGTATTTACGCTGCTTTTGCCAAATGCTATATATCTTTGTCGTCCGATAACGCCCGATTTGACCGTCAAATCTCCTTCCCCGTATATGGAAGCTCTTAAAGTTCCAAGGTCGACCGAATCAAGAACCACCTTGGATTCCCCATAAACCCATAATCTAAATCTATCCTGTTTTAATGGACTTTGACATATCATGGTCTGTTCGCCCCTTACAGAAATTTTTTTTAACCGTTTATAGTTTATGGTGGCTATGACTTCGGTTCCTGAGTACCGAGGGATTTTATTCTTTTTGTATTTCGAGTATACCTTTTCTTTTCTGGTCAGGAATTTAGCACCGTCCAGGTATATGCGTAAAGTTCTACCAATGACCTTGATCCTGATTTTTTCAGGGTCGACACTCATGTCATCAATATTAACAGTTTCATGGTCTCCTTCTACAAATCTTACCTTGATGTGTGGACTGATAATCACTTTTTCGAAGGGATCTACATTTGCAGATATAGATTGCGAAACGCCTTTCCCAGAAAAAAACAAAAATGTGCTTAGTAATATACCATATCTGATGTAATCTATCATAATACAAATATTTTAAGTATCTAATACCTTGATTTACTTAATCTTTTTGGCAGGCCAAGCCCTTTCTTCAAGAACATTGAAGCTCAATACTTCATCATCTTCTATAATAAACTCTACTCCTATAATCGGGTCTTCTTCTAGATAGAATAAAGATTTAGATTCGGCGTGTATCGGTAGAGGTCCCTCTCCCTCATACTTTATGTATAATTGGTCCCGATCATATAGTATTCTCAGGGTATCTTCTTTTCGATCCTGCAAGATATACTCCCCTACATAGCTTTCATAAGTCTCTTTTTTTAACCGCAAAGGTTCGGGAACGTTTTTATCCCTGCTCTGATCTAACATCCAGGTGTACCAGGCATCATTTTTCAAAGTCTTTCCCCAAACATCGACAAGCTTATGGCCGATCCCTGGATAAATCGTAAATTCTGCGTCTGAGCCGTATACTTTTAGTTGTTTCATCGTTTCATAGTTGCATGCCTTGTCTACAACTGCATCCTTTTCGCCGTGGATTATCCATGTAGGGATGTTTCGTACCCGCCATATTCTCTTTAGATCCGATTGGTCTGCGCAGCCTGCTATTGGCGATATAGCAGCAAATTTTTCTGGGTTTTGAAATACCCATTCCCAGGTACCATAGCCTCCCATACTATATCCGGTAAGATATATCCTGTCCTCATCCACAGCATATTCCTTTACAATATCGTCAAGCAAATTATTCAATATCTCCACATTCCATCTTCCTTTATTGCACATGGGATTTACTATCAACATTGGAAAATCTTTGCCTGAAGAGATTAGATGTGGTAGAAATGCATATGGCAGGGTTTCTATGGTAACATTACGGTCGGTACCATGCAAGTTGATCATCAATGGCCATTTTTTCTCTGATTCCTCATCATATCCGGGAGGAGTATAAATCAAATAGTCTGTTTTTATGACCAACTGTTTGGCTACCTGTTGGGAATTTACGTAGTTCATTGTCAGCAGGATACATAATGCCAAGAATCCAAGATTGTGTTTTGTCATTTTGAAAGCTTTAGTTTTTTTGGTTGAACCCTTTATAAGATACAACATGGTTTTTTGAAAAGTGTTACAGAAATTTGAATGTTATTTACACTGAACAAATGGAGTCTTTTAAATTGGCCATTTTAAAAGACACTTTTGCTATTGGCAGGAACCTTTGATTATGAAGTCCCATTTCTGGTCTTTTGTAGTATTCTCGTTAATACACCTTTTATGAGACAGTTGGATACCCATATTCAGTTTCTTATAGCATTTTGATTTCAATTAATACTAAACAGATTTATATTTTATTTCTAATAATCTGATTTTCTTTAGATTTTATGAATCAGTGAAATTTGGAGTGTTTTGCCTAAATATGATTGAGACGAAAGGCACTTAGTGTTTACATTTTTTGTCCTGCCAGCAGGACGAGGAATGATTTCCATGTTAAAACCAAGGAAAAAATAAAAAATGTCAACTAATAGTTTTTACATAAGGTTTTTGTCTTTTGACCACGGCACAGATTCGATGAACGAGTTTGTTCCTGACGTTGTTGACGATGAGCATTTTGTTTTTCCCTTCTTCGACTTTTCGCAAAAAGTAGGTTCTGATGTCAGGGTCATGATTAATCGCAGCCAGGGCGGACATATGCAGGTGTTTTTTAAGCGTCCTGTTTGCCATAGGATGGACTCTGGACTTCCGGTGTATAGATTCTCCAGAGGTATATTCAAAAGGCACTACACCGCTATAACAGGCAAGTTGTTTAGGATTGTCATATCGGGTAAAGAAGTTGGTAAATATGGTAAAGTGAAGTGCAGTGATTTGTCCGATTCCAGTAACGGAAGTCACCAATCCAACGGTCTTATTGAGCTTATCATCAGAAAGCACCAGTTTTTTAATTTCAGCTTCAATACGGTTAATTTCGTCATTAAGGTTTTTGTTAATTTTTTTAAGGTTGCGTTTGGCAAGCTTTCCAAGCTCAGGAGAGAACAGTTCCAGTTCATTGGGGTACTTGTTCACGTCCGCTCTGGTATTGACGAGCTTTCTTCTGATCTTGAGCAATATCTTCACCTTTTCGAGTATTTCCGGCATTGGCCTGTAAAGCTCAAGCTCTTTATGGTTTTTAGAGGCGTATATGGCGATACGTTTGGCATCTACCCTATCGCTCTTACCTCTGACAACACCTATGCTCTTGGTAATCTGTATGGGCATTTCCACACAAAAGCTGGCTTGTTTTTCGACAAGTTTGGTAATAAGGATTTTTCCATAGACACCCGTATGTTCCATGCATATAAGCGTGTTGGACAGAGGAATCTTTTGGTTTTTAAGAAGTCTGATAAAGGCATTGGCACCTTTTCTGGTGTTTTCGAATACATACGAGGTAGTCCTGTCATTATCAATGATGGCCACGTCGAAGAACCTTTTCGACAGGTCGATACCGATAAAGAATTTAAAGTCTTGTTTGTTCATAATGAATAAGTTTTAAGATAGCATGGCCAGTACCCAGATACTCATCGAACCCCTGATAATAGGCCTATAAGCCTGAATTTCCATCTGATGCCTGTCCGGAGTAAACCAATAAGGGCTTTTATCAAATAAAGTATAAGTCTTGAAACTTTGAAAAGCGTATAATTCGCCCTAATCAGTTTGGCCACAGCCAATAATTATTGAGAGTTTTCCCCCGATAGAAAGTTACTTATTACAAGAACCAACTATCATAAAAAAATCTCTATATCAGCGTGATTGTAAAACTAAGGGGGGGTAAAGCAAGAGGGTAACACGCTAACGCGATGTTACGTTTCTTAGTTAGTTGATTTTCAGTAAATTATGCGGGATTTAGTTTGGGCCAAAAAAAGTTTTTGCTGTAAAAACCTTGGTAGGCTCAGTAAACATTGGAATTTTTTACAGTAAAAAATATTGTTTACCTCGGTTTGCAACCGTTTGGGAGACTGTTTTTCTCAAATCAATTTTGACATTGTTTAGAGCAGTTTGAAGTTTCAATCTTTAGATTGGGAAAAAGGATATTAAAGATATGGTAGGTGCGCCCTATTTCAATTTTACTAGACGCTTATCTTTCGGAACGCTATAAAATCGAAACAGGATCCAAGCGCAAAGTTTAAGGGTAAGATTTGGGGAGTTAGCTTCCCAGGTTCTTTTTGGCTTTATAAAGGTTCATTAGGTTTTGCATGTCCTCCCCTACCTTCTTCTGTAAAACTCTAGCATAAATCTGTGTAGTGGATAATTTGGTGTGCCCCAAAAGCTTTGATACGGTTTCAATTGGAACCCCATTGGATAATGTCACTGTCGTGGCGAAGGTATGCCTAGCTACGTGAAAAGTAATATTCTTATAGATATGGGAAGCCATTGCAATCTCCTTCAAGTATTTATTGGTCTTTTGGTTACTATATACCGGTAGAAGTTTCCCGGTACGCTTTGATCCTTCTTCATACTTGTTTATTATTTCCCAAGCTCTTGGTAAAAGTGGAATCTTGAGTGGTTCGTCCGTTTTTGCCCTTTTGGTATGTATCCATCGGTTCCCGTCCAACCCAATAAGTATTTGATCGGGTCTTAAATCCTTAATATCGATGTAGGATAACCCCGTATAGCAACTGAAAAGGAAAATATCCTTGACCCTTTTCAGACCAATGATCATAAAATTGGTTTCTTCCAAAAGATTTAGTTCCCTTTCCGTAAGATAGTCCCGCTCGTTTTTAATGAAACGTAACTTATAGTTTTTGAATGGATTTTTATCCAACCACTCCATTCGAATTGCCATGTTGGTTATTTTCATAAGTCGGGACATATGTTTCATCACACCGTTATTTGAACATATCTTTCTTTCTTTTTTGGGCTTGTATGTCCGTATGAAATTCTCAAAATCAACGATAAACCTATAGTTGAGTTGCACCAAATAGATGTCATCGGTCTTTAGTCTTTCCTGAAGAAACTCTTTCAAGTACCTTTCCGTCGAAAAGTAGTTCTTTAAGGTACCTGCCTTTAGTTCGTTGTTGATGTTCCTGTTATGAAAGGCTACGGCTTGCATCAAAGTTATACGTTGTTCATCCTCTCCGAGGTACCTCAGCTTGATCGCTTTTGCCGTGATCAGTTTCCTTTCGGAATGTAGTTGTTTGTGTGCATTGAGGACTTCCGCATATACATCATCCAAATATGCATTGAGCAAAATCAGGTTTTCAGAGGTTTCTTTGGCCCGACATCTGAAAATATCCCAATTGCTCATTGCGATGTCCCGTTTAATACTGAGTTCTGCTCGTTCCTTATTGACGGTAATTCGGACGTAAATGTCCAACCATTCTGGATTGTTACGCTTTTTCCTGGTGAAGAAAATCACTCCTAAAGTGCTGTCTGTACGCATACTGCAAGTCTTTCTGTTAAACATTGTTTTGTTTAAAGACTACATCTAAATTGCTCTAAATGTCACTTAAAGTTAGCACAAAATGCATACCGCTTTGCACACCGAATTGCACACCAAAAGGGTGGTTTCAGATGATATCATATGAATGCAAGGAAAATGAAAAACCCTGCTAATCAATAAATTAGCAGGGTTTGATTCCACTTGAAAAGTGGTTCGTCGGGGTGGCAGAAGGCCAACCCATTTCTTATATCCCTTTAAAATCGGGCACTTTCTCTGTTTTTGATTTTTTTGTTCCCGATTTGTTCCCTTTTTATATGATTTAACTTGTGTTAATTTATATTCCAAGATACAAAAACTATGAACCAGAAACAACTTAAACCACCGGCAAACTCATTGAAAAACACCATTTACTCAATGCTCCTTTGAACTCTTCCACAATTGTTATAGCTTTTATAATTAACAAGAATTAAGGCACAATAATTGATATTAATTTTTAATATGGTCTGACCTTTAATTAAGCATAGCCCCAATTTAAGAATGCCTTGACCTGCTATGGTTACTAACGCTCAAAGGTCAGCTTATGGAATTACAACTACTATCCCAAGAACTTTCGGAAGAATTGGCAAGAATCGAATCGATTACCAAAGATGTAGTCAAAAAAAGTGATTTGTCCATCGTTTTATGTCGAAATCTATTAATTAAGTTCAAAAGAAGTATTTCAAAAATCAAATTCCACTCCCCCACTGAAGAGATCCATTTTTTTAAGCAGATCAAACAGATACCTCTTAGCAACTTGGTGTACTTTTTTGAACTTAAGTCCTTTGAAATACACTATCCAAAAGGCAGTGATTCTTCCAAGAAAAAATATATCAACAGAAAGCTTAAGAAGTTGAATGTGTTTTTCTCCCATAATCTTGACTTTATACAATACATCGACCAAGAGAAAACCTATTTGGATACCCATTACTTTACAAGAGCGTTTTTCGATGAATTCAACATTACTCATGCCCGTTATTATTTTAGGGATCCCGATTTTAGCACCTCCCATGATTTATTGCTAGCCAAATTGAGTGCCAATCGAAGATTAATAGTTTATATGGACCAAAGACTATCCAACATTGGAAGATTGAATGGCCATGTAATTACTCCCTCAAACCGTTTAAACTGGACTGGAAGTAAAACAGATATGACCGAATTGGTATATGCACTAAAAAGTTCCGGAGCAATTAACCAAGGTAGGGCCAGTATTCGTGAGATTACCAAAGCATTGGAGCAACTATTTCATTTTAGAAGTGGTGACCCATATCAAAACTACAGGGAGATTCGAATCAGGAAAAAGAGCCGTACCAAATTCTTGGATAATTTAACCATCAGTTTACAATCTGATTTGGACAAAGCTGACGAATAACAAATACTCCATAGCCACACCTTCAAGATGTTAAAATTTTACCCTACCTGGGGAGAACTGGTGATTTTTTTCCTTTAAATCCATTCAAGTTTGTACAAAGAATGTCAAACGATATGGATTGGGTACAAATCAAAATCCAATCCTTAAAAAAAGAATAGTTATGCCAGCGAATATCATTACCGCAGATGATTTAAAGGAGTTCAAAGAAAAACTTGTCTCCGAAATCAAGGAACTCTTGAATAATTACAATCGTATCACAATTGACAAATGGATCAAATCGAACATTGTGATGAAAAAATTGGGCATTAGCCCGGGCACTTTGCAGAACTTCCGAATCAATGAAACCATACCTTTTTCCAAACTGGGAGGTATCATTTATTACGATGAGGAAGAAATCGACGAGATTTTAAAAAACAATAAGAACTTCTTTTTAAAAAATCGAAATGATAGTCGCTACATATAACATCCAGAACATTTTTTACCGCGACAGGGTCTTGATAAAAAAGTACCGAGAAGAAAATCGTGAATTATGGATTAAGGAGTTTGAAACACTAATGCTTAAGAGAATGCGTACCAACGAAGAATTCAATCGAATGCGCGCTTTATCGCAGCTCCTGGGTTTTGAGGATTCTCAGCACAGTCCGTACTTCACGATGATACACAAAATGGGGCAATTGTTTTTAAAGAAGGAGGTAGCGGTAAACACCCACAGGGCAACACATTTAACGGATTGGAACGGTTGGGTAAAACTAAACTCTAATCCCATAAATGATATCGCTATTGAGAATAAGGGTAAAATTATCAAAGAAGCATCAGCGGATATACTCATTTTATTGGAAGTTGAGGACAGGACTTCGTTGTTGGAATTTAATAAGTATTTCTTATCTCATGCCTATACTCATATGTTGTATTTGGAAACCAATGATATTTACGGCAGGGGAATTGGTGTGTTGACCAAAGAGGGTTATGAGGTAAAATCGATGAAATCCCACGTCAACGATTTTGATGATGACGGTAATCCCATTTTTGATATGGATTTGCAGGAATATAAAATCAGCACACCCAATGGGACACTTGTAACCGTATTATCCACCTGTTTTTTAGAGGACACCCAAAACCCTGCACAATCCAATACTAAGATTGAAATTCAATCCAAAAGGATTGCAGAAGTATATCAAACATTAAATGTTTCGAATAGTTTGATTGCCGTTGTGGGCACTTTAAATGTACCGTCATATAGTAAACTGCTTTCGTCCATAATTGGGGAAACCGATTTACGAGATGTTTCAAAGCATCACACGTTCGAGGTGGATTTAGACAAGGGAAAGGACTCCAGATATTTCCGTTTGGGAGCCTATAAAATGGGCGTGAACATAAAGCAACGTGATTATTTGATGCTCTCAACCAGATTATTCAAAGCCGTAAAAAATAGCGGATTGATTCGAAAAGGGATTTGGTTTAAAAAACGACCACAATGGGAAATGCTCAAAAGCATTAAGAATGAAACGCATATGGCAAGTGAACACCCTTTGGTATGGTCGCAACTAAAAATTGGATAAGATGGAACTACAGGCGATACAAAATAGAATTTATGAGGTGCGGGGGCAAAAAGTACTTTTAGATTTTGACCTTGCAGCAATGTATGGAACGGAAACCAAAAGGTTAAAAGAAGCTGTGAGAAGAAATATAGAGCGTTTCCCATCCGACTTTATGTTTGAATTGACCAATGAAGAACATAAATCTTTAAGGACGCAATCTGCGACCTTAGAAAAAAACGGGCGTGGCAAGTTTAGCAAATACAATCCTTTTGCTTTTACCGAACAAGGTATTGCAATGTTGGCAAGCGTATTGCGCAGCTCCAAGGCCATTGAGGTCAACATACAGATTGTACGTGCTTTTGTTTTCCTTAGAAAGTATGCCTTATCCCATTCGGAATTGACCCTTAAACTCCAAGAATTGGAAGCCAAGTATAATAAACAATTTAAGGACGTTTTTGAGGCGATTAATTTTCTACTTCAAAAGGATAAAATTGAAACGGACCAAAAAAAACGGAATAGGGTAGGATTTAAAAAGTAAAATATAAATACCGTATGAATCTCAGTTATTCTACAATATCTTTTACTACCCTTTCATCATTATATGGATGAAAATCTTTCAAACTTCCAGTTGACTCAATTTCAATCCTATAATAATGTCCATCAAAATAAACACTCCTTTTTCCCATTCGTCTAAATGATGCTTCAGGGGTATCTTTAAAATGCGCTTGAATCTCTTTGTTTATGCTTTCTATGACCAACTTAATAACTCGAATTATATCTTCAAATTTATATTGAAATACAGATTTGATGGCAAACCTTTCTCCAACTTGAGTTTCTGCAACGTGTCGAGCATATATATGTACAAATCTTTCAAATTCTAAAAAGACGATTTTTTCTCCAAATGCAATAACTCTTTCATCATATTCTTTGCAAATCTTTTTAAGTGATTCTATCTCCTCACCATAATTCTCCGCAACCGTATTTATTCTTTCTGTGGAACGATTGATTTCAACATCTATAATCTGATTTTTGTATTGAATTTCATCAATCACAAGTTTGACAAATTCCTTAATTTCTTCTTCGTTGATTGTCAACTCTTGATACTTTAATCTAAGTTCTTCTAGCCTTACTTGTTGTTTTAGTTCATCATTGGCAAACTCTAGATAGTTCTTATAATCTTGCTCTTCCAGAGAGTGATTATAATGAATTCTGAATGCCCAATATTGTATTGTTTCTCTTGGAGAAAAAGCTTGTCCTTTAGAATGCCTTGAATGTAGAAAACCAAACCTAAATTGGTTCAACCCCTTCCAGCCATCGAAACTTGGTGCTTTTATATTTACGGTGTTCTGGATTTCTTTAGTCCCAGATTCTAGGAACCTGTTATATTTTGGAGTGTTGAGAGTAGAAATTGTTTCAATACTGCTAGCCTGTATTCCATCTTTATCTAAGTTAGTTTTTTGGTCGTTGGTTAGTTCTGCTATTCTTGATGGTTTAAATTTTATTTTTCTATCGGTTCTGGGGATATCTTTGTTTTGTAATAACTTTTCTAATTCAACCCTTTCCTCCAAGGTAAAAAGAAAAGTTCCCATTAAACGAAACCCAAATTTTTGATACTCCTCACTGTTATAGGCGAACTCGATTGACACAAACTTGTCAAACTGCCCATACATTGAGAATATTTCTTCGTGCGAAAAATTCATATTTTAAAAAGATTATCTTATTTCTAAATGGTTTGCTTACTCTTTAATATAGAGTATTTTATAAATAAATACGTTTTTCCTTATAATTATTTTCCTATTAAATTGTATGTTGTCTGCATCAAATCAATCGAACCTTTAAATGAAATTAGAAGCAGAAATAAAAAACATAAAGAAGATTTTAGTAGATGATGAAAACTTCTTTCAAATACCAGATTATCAAAGACCTTATTCGTGGGACAAGGAGAACATTTCAGACTTAATAGACGATATAATAACAGCCTTTTTACGAAATGATGGTGAGCATTATTTTTGTGGTTCCCTCGTTTTGGTAAATAATCAAACAGACCAGCGTTATGACATTATTGATGGACAGCAGCGTATAACAACCTTTACTATTATTGCTTGTGTTTTTCGAGAACTATACGGGAACGTTATAGGAAAAAAGCCGCATAAGTATATTGCCAATTCAATTCAAGATGAATACGAGGAAAGTAAAAGAAAATTAAAATTTCTCACGAACGAAAAGTATCAAATTGATTTTGAAGAAACTGTTCTGAAAAAGATAGATTTCATTGATACAAAAAACATTGAGAAATCTTTTCCCGACAATAGATATTTGCAAAATGCACACTTCGTAAAAGAATTTTTAGAAGAACGAATTGAGTCAAATAAAGTCAATATTGAAGATTTTATAATCTGGTTTTATGAAAACATTGTATTGACCACAATAATTTGCCCTTCACAAGATAGTGCTATTCAAATATTTAATGTGCTCAATGACAGGGGAATGCCTTTAAGTTCCATAGATATTTTAAAATCTACATTGATGTCTAAATTACCCTCCAAAGAAGATAGAAAGGCATTCAAGGTCAAATGGGAATCAATAAATTCCAATCTAAGCTTTTCTAATTTGGAGATTGACAGTATGTTAAATACCTATTTATATTATAAAATAACCTCCAATCCTAAAAATCGGTTGGATAAAGAGCTGATTGAAGTCTTTGCTAAAGAGGGTAAATCCTCACTTCAGATTATTAAGGAAGTAAGTGATTTTTCGGATTCTTTTATTGAAATGTCCAATCAAGAGGATAAATACGTTTATTGCCTAAGATATTTAAGACATAAAATTTATTGGAATAGTATTTTAACTACGGCACTCTTTGAAAAGTATTCTGAAATACAGAAACTACGAGAATTAATGGTAGCCTACTACTATCAAAATTGGATTGCTGGCGCTACGGTAGCTAGAATAAAGCAGACCTCTTTTAATGTTTTGAAATTGGTGAAAAACAATGCAGGTATTGAACAAATTGAAAATGAGTTTAAATCTAACCTTGATAAGTATTCCACTACAAAAACATTTAAAGAGTCAATTGAGAGTAATACGGTTTATGGAAGAAAATGGGATAGAGCAGTATTGCTTTTAATTGAATATTTTTCCACGGATGAAGATAAAAACTCATTTATTCCTTTAGGGCCAAAATTACATTTGGAACATATTCTGCCAAAAACATTGACACCTTCTTGGAAAGAAACTTTTACTTCCGATGAAATACAACGGTGGACAGATTCCATAGGAAATTTGACACTGCTTTCTCTTCGTAAAAATGTCCAGGCCAAAAACAATAATTTTGAAGAAAAGAAAAATGCTTATCGGGATAAGGACAATGTTAGTACTTCATACGTCATAACCCAACAAGTTCTAGAAGAAAGTCAATGGAATGTAGCATCTCTACAAAGAAGAAAAGAAAGACTGTTGAATAAAGTGTACAATAAGACCTTTATCTTTAGCTAGTTAGAATAGTTCTGATTATGTAAGAGCTAACTAACCACCTCATAAACAAACTTACTCTTGGCATCTCCTATCCTTTGTGTCAATTCCAATTTAATGGGTATGATAATACTAGGTATACGTTCCAACTTCTGTAGGTATTCGCCCAACTCTTTTTTGTTTTCGAACATTACACCGTGCTCATTTTTTTGGTATTCGTGCAACCAAGCGTTAGAGCCATTGCTCACTTGGGCAGAAGAAACCAAAGGAATATTAAAGTAAACATCACAGCTAATATCTATATGAGTATGGTCAGATAAGCTAAAATCCTTGCCTATTGCTCGATTGAGTGTCATACAATGCTCTAATAGACTTTCTAAGAACTTACCGTTTTCATCTGCCTTAATGGGTTTTAGGACAGTCTTTAATTGCTTGAAGTTGTCCAACTGTCTTAATGGGCTTGGCTTTGATTCAATTTTAAATTTCATCATCTTTTATTTTACGTTAATAATTTCGAATAAGGTTCTATGAAAACCGCTGCTTTATAAATATCCATAATTCCTTTCCTACGGTTACTGTAATTTCTTTGAGCACTCCATATAGGCTAACAAATACATCCTTCATCATCTTAAATTTTAATGGCCATCAGCAAGGCCAATGCCAATGCGTTGATATTCTTTTCCAATTCTAAATAGGAGGCTTCATCCGTATTGGACAAAAAACCAAGCTCCACCAAAATAGCAGGACTTATTGCTATAGATTCACGTAATACCTGAAAATTGGCTCTTTTGATTCCCCTGCTTCTATAGCCCAATCGCTCTGTAAGTACCTCAATCATAGAAAGGGCAACAACTTTTGATTCCATTTGGTTTTCATTTTTCAAACTCGTTTTATTGTGCAGATACACTTCAATACCTGTGGCTTTTTCATTCTTGGCGTGGTTGCAATGCAACGAAATAAAAAGGTCAGGTCGTAAGACGTGAACCAATTGGGTTCGATGACTTAATGAAATTAGGGTATCCTTATACCTGGTGAGATATAGCTCGTAAGGATTATCAAGTAGTGTTCTGTTATACATCAACATTGCTTTTGCAATCGCCAAGGTGATATCCTTTTCTCTGCTATGATTGGCTCCTAAGGCACCAGAGTCTATTCCCCCGTGTCCAGCATCAATCATAATTACCTTTTTCTCCTGTGAAAACAGCATGTTGACAGGAACTAAAAAGAGAACAATAAGTAGTATTTTGAACTGTTTCATCGTAGCTGTGTTTTTTCGATTTCTCATTACACAATTTTTAAAGATTTCGGCCAATACCTCATTTTCCTTCAAAATTTAACGCCCGTACCCGTTAATATTTTTCGTTTTTCTCCCTTAACGGGCATTCACTTATAGATTTCGCAAAAAGTAAGTTCTAACAAGGTCGCTCTAAACCATTTAGGAGGCCATAAAACGTAAGCGTTATGAAAAAAGCGATGTATCTAACGTGGGCAATGCTCCCGATGAGCCTACCCACATTTGCACAAATTGGGGGTATTGAAGATTCCGTAAATGATGTTTCCGATACCATTAGGGCAATTTTCCCTTTGCTGCTCGGTGTCATTTTCCTTATCGGGTTCCTATTTAATGCGGGACATTTTTTTGGGGAGAATGCAGACCTTAAAAAAGGGATTACCCGTGTACTTGTCTTTGTACTTATTGCAGGTGCCGTGGTGGGCATCTTTACCTATCTCATTGGAATCGTAGTGTAAGCCTCATAGAGGCCTTTGTTATAAAACCTTATCCAGTGAAAAAGTACGAGGTATATAAGAACATTCGCAAAGGGGCTATGATATGGGGGCTTCCCATATCACTCTTTGCTATGATGATGCTCTCCATATTGGCATCGCTACTTGTCATCATTTTTTCATTCAGTTTGGTGGTAATCATTGTGGCTATGCTTTGGAACACCACCTTATATGTGGTGTTGACCAAAACTGCCCTTAAAGGAATTTCAGTGAATTTCAATACGGTGTTCCCAAAAATCATTAGCAACAAAAAAGAAAACCTGACACACTATGTCGATTATTAATATCGCTACATACAATCCCATCATTGAGATACAGGACAATGTCATCTTTGCCAATAATGGCAATATCATAACCTGTTATCAAGTGGAACTGCCTGAAATCTATTCTTTGTCCGAGAAGGATTTTGAGGATTTACACGGTATTTGGCTCCAGGCCTTAAAATCATTGCCCGTAGGCTGTGTTATTCATAAACAAGATGTATACCTCAAAAAAGCATTCAATTCTGAATACCTGACCAACGATACCTTTTTGGCAAAGGCGACTCTCCAACATTTTAAAGGAAGGGAATATATTGAGCATAAATGCTACCTGTTTTTCACTTTAGCGCGGAACAAAACGCTGAACAACCCCAAATATGTCAACCCTTTTAAAAAGGTTGGCAAAGGGATCTATCAAGGATTAAATCAGAATGTACATAGTTTCATTGGTTCGGTAAGTGATTCCATTACCTATATAAACAACAGCCGTAAGGTGTCGTTGCAACCTCTTGATAAGAAGCAAATTCTTGAACTGAACCGTAATTTTTTCAATGGCTTCAACATTGGATATGATACCGATATGCTTTTGGAAAAGTCCAAAGTGACCATTGGCAACAACCATTTTGATGTATTTGCGGTCAATAGCGAAGCCTGCTTTGGGGAGAGCGTCCAGACCAGTAAAATCAATGAGCGGTTCACTTCGGATGATTTTGTGTTTCACCAAGGCTATATCGATGGTCTGGGGCTTTCCTTAAATGAAAACCATATCGTCAACCAAATCATCTATCTGGATGATAAACACAAATGGCGCAAACTGCTAGATAAGAAAATTGAAGAACTCAAAAAGAGTTCAAATTTTGGAACGCAGAACAAGGTCATCCTTAAAAAGATTGAGCACATCGTCGCCCAAATCAACAATGATGATAATGCACGGATCGTAAGAGGGCACTTGAACATTGTTTTTTGGAGTGGGGAAACACAGGAGTTAAAACGCATTGGCTCCCGTATCAAGGCAGAGTACAAGGAATTGGATATTACCCCATATTATCCGAGAGGCGAGGAACGTAAAAACTATATCCTTAACAGTTGTCCTTGCTTTGCTTCCAACTTTTCCAATGAAGATGTATATGTGACCGACCTAAAGCACGCGCTATGTCTTTATATCAACAATACCAATTACAGAACGGACAAACAGGGTATCATCTTTAACGATCGGGAGCATAATATCCCTGTACTGAAAGATGTTTGGGACGAGCAAAAGAAACGCATCAAGGCACGCAACTTTGCCATTTTTGCACCTACGGGAGAGGGCAAATCGTTTTTAGCCAATAACATACTTAGGCAATATTTCGAGGCCGGCGTCCGGTTGGTCATTATCGATCTGGGCGGTTCGTATACCAAGTTTGCCAGCCTATATCCAAAACAGTCTGCCGTATTGCGCTATGAAAGCGGAAAGAGCTTGGGCATCAACCCTTTTTATATATCAAATCCCCAAGATGTGAGGCCTGAACGATTGGAGGACTTGTCCGTATTTCTATTTGAACTCATTGGAGAGGGAACAAAGCCAAAAAAGGAACAGTCCGTTGCTTTAAAGAAGATACTCCACATTTATTATAAAGAAAGGGGCAATGCCCCACATTCTCTCGATAGTTTTTACACCTATATCGAATCTCAACGGGAAGATTTATTGACGAAGCTCCATATTCATTCAGATTACTTTAATGTAGAAGGGTTTTTACACATTTTGTCGGAGTATGTACGGGAAGGACTTTACAGTTTCTTATTTGAAACAAATGAAGACCAATCTTATAAAATTGAGGACAAACGCCTGATTGTTTTTGAGCTGGATGAGGTAAAGGACAACAAGGAAATTCTTTCCGTGATGCTCAAATTGATTAAAACAGCCATACAGCGTACCATTTGGCAGAACAAAGAAGAAAAAGGGATTATCCTGTTCGATGAGTTTGCGAAACAATTGAAGTTTGAGAACGTATTGGAATCCGTGGAGTTCTACTATCAAGCTATCCGAAAACAAGAAGGTGCCATAGGTATCATTTTACAGTCCATCAACCAATTGCCAGACAACTCCACATCAGCAAGTATTCTGGAAAATACACAGGTCATTTACAGCCTGAACAATGAAAAGGGCTATGGTGAATTGGTCAAGAGATTGAACCTTTCTAGCCACGACCTAAATCAACTGAAATCCATAAAGAACAACCTGTCGGGAGAACGCAACTACACGGAGATTTTTATCAAAATTGGAAAAGAGAGCAACATCTTCAGATTGGAAGTCCCTAAAGAAGTATTTGCCGCCTATCTCACGGACGGCACAGACAACGAGGCCATAATGGCCCTTTACAAAGAAAATGGTTGTATGGAGACAGCTATAAGAGAATTCATTCATTTAAAATCAAAAGAGTTATGAGAAAATTCATTTTTATGTGCCTTTTGGTACTTGGGACGATAGGGCAAGTAAGTGCCCAAGGGATGCCAGTGTATGACAACACCAATTTTATCACGCTGGGCAAGCAAATTTTGGAAGCTGCAAAACAAACAGAAAACTTGATCAAAACGGTGGAGTTTATGCGGCAACAAAAAGAACGCATTGAAAAGGTGAGCAATGTGGTAAAACAATTGAAAGCGGTACGTGAACTTGCCCGTAACAATGAACGCCTCTTCGATGTGGTCAGGAATGATGTACGGCATATTTTAAACTCACCCTATATCAAGCCCGAGGAAATCACAAGAATATCCAAATCCTTTGAAAGTATCATTGAAAATTCATTGGAGGATTTGGATTTTGTACAGCAGATACTTTCCAGTGACTACCTAAAAATGACCGATGCCGAAAGGGCTGAGGTATTAAAGGAAAGGGAAACACGCTCTAAGGAAATGGTCGCCGAAATAGAGCGTAAGACCAAACGATACAATGACATCATTTCCTTTCGGGAAATGCAGGACAAAATCAATAACAGGGCTACAAATTATTAAACGATGCAACTGGCTATCCCATTATTAGGAGGATTGGAGTATGTAGACGCTGTCTTTCAGACGATAAAGGACAGCGACTTTCTACAGTATACCATAGTGGGGATGAAAGCCCTGGCCATCCTATTCTTTTTAATTAACATCCTCAAAAAATACAATGAGGGTGTTGCCAATAGGGATGGGTATACCTGGGGATTGACTCCAACAGAATTGATAAAGAATTTCATCGTTGTCATCCTGGTCATCTTTTCCAGTCAGGTATTGGAGGTGTTTGACAACATTTTGGTGGCCATTGAAGGACAGTATCGAAATACGGCTCCAGCATTATTGCCCTTGCAATTGCAAGATGTGGAAATTGAGGAAGACACAGGTGGACTCGAAGCTGCTGGCAAAGGGCTGGCCTTGTTGTTCGAGGCATTAAGTTCCCCTTTGTTTGGCTTGAAATTACTGGCCTTTATTCTGAGCGTATTCCTTTGGTTGCTCGACCTGTTCATTTATCCCTTGTTTCTGGCCGAACGGTTTTTCCTATTGGGGATAATGCAGGCTTTTTTTCCATTGGTGATAAGCCTTGCCGTATTTGAGAAATTTAGGTCGATGGCGTATACCTTTTTCAAATTGTATGCGGCAGTATATATGCTGGTTCCTGCCTTTTTTCTAGTGAATGTGTTTGTCAATGCGCTGTACACGGAGTTTACCACCAATTTTTGGACAAACCTCTTTGGCTTTGATTTCGGGAGCTCATTTTTTGCTCCCATCATAGAATTGGGTACGATTGGCTTTATCGTCTTTTTGAAGTTCAAACTTTACAAGCGCGCCACCTCGTTCACTTTCAAACTATTCAGTGCCTAAGGCACATCTATAAAAAATGAACTATGAAGACACCATATAAAAACATATACGAGGTATTGAAGATGAATCGGTTTATAGTGCTGGCTGTTATTGCAATGGCTTTTCTATCCACCACCATTTCAAGTCTCATATCTTACAAAATGTACAACAAAGCTCTGAACGGTTCTTTTGCCATTGGTAAAAATGGAGAAGTAATTCCCTTGCAATGGGTACAGGAAAAAGAAAATTTAGAGGTGGAAGCTTTAGAGCATTTGCGACTCTTCCATAATTACTTTTATGGGTTGGATGCCACAAATTTTGAAAACCATATTGAAAAAGCACTATGGTTGGGCGATAGCTCCGTCGATAATGTATATCGACAGAAAAAAGCAGATGGGGTTTACAATCGTTTGATGCAGTATTCCTTGGTACAAAAGGTCATCAGCATTGAATCCGAACTAGACCTTACCGCAGAGCCATACCCTTTTAGAACAGTTACCATATTCCAAATTAATAGAGGGTCGGCAATCGACACCTACGAACTGGTCTCCATAGGTAAAGTTTTGCATTTGGAAAAACGAAACTTTCCCAAGAACACCCACGCACTATTGATAACGGATTATTACGAGAACACTTTAAAGAAAGTCGATAATCGACAGTAAAATTAAGATTATGAAATTGGATAAGAAAAAAATAACGTTCATTGCAGTCATCGGAGCAGTGGTCATTTTCATCATCACTTACTCTCTTTTGGCATTTGGTGAAGATGATTCCCAAAAGGAGGAACTACAACAGACACAGGTCCCTGTATTGGAAAACCCTATTGACGATTATACCTCCAGACTGGATGCAGTGGATGATTTAAAAGAAGTCAGGCAAACCAACGCACCCAGTATCTATGATGAAAAGTATCTGGATTCCACAGGCGTTTTTGACCCTGATTTTTTGGAAAAAGAAAAGATACGAATGGTGGATAGCATCTATAACAATAGCCGCATCAATTACACGACGGGTACTCTTCGGGCAACGAATCCTGTTCGGGATAGTGTGGTCAATGCGATAGCTAAGAAACAGAAAACACAAAAAAAGGAAGTCTCGCCATTGGCTATAGAAATTAGCCCAAAAGCATTGGCCTTGGAACAGCAGTTGTTTTTTGCTTCCAATCCCTTGCCTATTGAAGAAACGATAAATGAACCGAGCATTGAGGTAATGATTGATAAGAAGCAGGTCATTAAAGTCAATGACCGATTGCAAATGCGCACCTTGCACAATGTCGAAATTGAGGGCAGGTTGATTCCAAAGAATACCACGCTGTTTGGTATGGTCAGCTTTAAACCCAATCGGGTGTTGTTACAAATCGAAAACATTGATAACGTTCCACTGTCTTTTAAGGCGTATGATTTTAGGGATAGGTTGGAAGGAATCTATGTCAAAAACAGTTTTCGGGAAGAATTACGGCAACAAGTGCTGGGAGATGTAGTAGATGATATCAATGTACCTGGTGTGCCTCAGGTCACGGGATTCAAAAGGTTGTTCCAACGCTCAAACCGACAGGTAAAAGTAACGGTGAACCCTAATTATAAACTCATAATAAAAGTCGATGCACAACAATAAAAATATAGGATATGAAATGAGCATAAATTTTTTCATTAAGAAGTTCAACTATCTGGATGAAGAAAATTTTTGCGAATTACTTAATGTCTTAAAATTTTTAAGACGTTGAATATTATAGATTTAAAAAAAATTAAACAGATGAAAAAGATACTGATACTGTTAAGCTTGGGTCTGTTTTACCCAGTTCACGCAACAAATACACAAATATTGGATACTATTTACGCCAATTCAACAATGACAATGGCCTTGTTCTTTCCCTCAGATATAAAGCAGGGCATTACAGGTTCAGAACATTTTGTGTTCACCTATAATCGCGAAAAAGAACAAAATTTAGGACTATTGAAAGCCGTAAAAGGCCCCCCTAGTAATTTATTGGTGATTACTACGGATGGAAAAGTATACTCTTATATCTTAAGGTATGCAGAGCATCTAGAAAACCCCAATCGTTTTATTTCGGTTCAAGAAAGTATAGGGGATGCCAAAAGGCGCTCAAAAGAGGAAATACAACTGGAGGAAGATATTGATATAAATATTTCGGTCAATGATTCTCCGGAACTATTGCGAAGATCCTGTGAATCATTATTGAATCTTCCTGAAGAAAAACATATCAGAAAGAAAGAGGGAGAGATTGTTCTGACCCTAAAGAACCTTAAGTATCACGGCGATAATGTATTTCTACAGTTTGAGATTGAAAACAAATCAGGCATGCGCTTTGATTTCGACTACCTTAAAATCTACAAGGTAAACGGCAATAAAAAGCGTAACGCTTCTTATCAAGAACTCCCGTTAGAACCTGTATATGTGCACAATAAACCTTCACAAATAATCCCGAATACAAAGGTCAGAATGGTTTATGTAGTGCCTAAATTCACCATCGCAAAAAATGAGAAAATAGTAGTTCGATTAAAAGAATTGCATACCTCCCGAGGAGTAAATTTGATAAAGAAGAAATTTAATTAAAAGAGGCTATGCCAATACAATAAATGTGCAATCATGTCCTAAATAAACCCTTTCTTCCGGGCAACCTCCAGAAGATCTTTGGTATTTCCATTCGGAACCCCTAGCAAAGCTTTTATCCGTTTCTTTCTGCGTTCGATTGTTGGCATGGATAATTGGATGTGTTCAGGTAAATCCTTCATTCTATATCCTTGGGAAAGGTGGTATAAAATTTTCCTGTTTGAAGAATCAATATAGATCTTTTCGAAATCTTCAGGATATAACAAATCTTTGATTTTTTCACTGTAATACGTTCCATTTTGCAATACTTTATTTACAGCTATTTTCAATACGTTTGCACTAATATCCGATTTTATTAGAAAACCCTCAGGTTTTAGTGTGTTGAAAATGTTAGAGATTCGCTGTACATAATTTAAACCCGTATGTACTATAATCTTAGTCTTTGGGTATTTTTTTCTAATCAAAAAACCTAAGTCTTCTCCAGACGTAACTTGTTTATCCTTGGAAGCCGGGAGGCTTATATCAAGTAATACCACATCAAAGAACAATTCTTCCGGTACATTCATAATTTCGATTACCTGGTCACAATTCGTGGCACCCTGTACTTCATTGGATAATGCAATTTTCTGGTTTTCTAAAATAAGTTTGTACCCTCTTATAGTAATGGGATGGTCGTCAATGATTAAAATATGGGGCATTATAGTCGTTTGTAAGGTTAAGCATCCTATATAACGTTCATCTCTTTCAAATGTTTTGCTAAATGACACGTTTTTAATCGATTCGAAAATTCCAAATGAACCAACGTTTTGCTTTTTCTACAAAATAAATTACCTGTAAACTCAAGATTGAAAAAAGAAGAAATCCATGTGTTTAGTTTAAAAATGTAGGATTCTTCTACAATATGATGGAAAACCCATCATCCAATCCATTTTTTAGTAAAACCCAAAAGTGTGCATTACATCGCGAAAACAATACTGCTTACCGAAACTGAATGCATTACATGGGAAAATTCTACCATTTCACCGAATGTCGTTTGTTCTCAAATTTCCTGTTTGACAGATTTGTAACAACAACTAAAAAACCAAAATGATTATGACACTTAAGATATTTCAACAATTGAAATTTCAGATGTAATTCTTAAAGACAGATTGTTTTCTTCTATCTGAGTAATTCAATTTGTAGCTATCCCCATTCTACAACTTAAAGCTACTTACTAATTAAATTAAAGATTAATGACTAGAATATATCTATGCCTGATATTGGCCTGTGCATTCTCATTTCAAACCCAAGCTCAACAGAATGGGCGTTTGGATACTGATTCCGATGGAGTTATTGACAAAAGAGACGTTGATGACGATAATGACGGAATATTGGACCGCCATGAGAATAGGGTTAGAAAGATTCAAATGAAAAATTGGGTGAACCGTGTCAGTGTGAATGCATGGCATAACGACATTTATTTTCGGCGCGGGAACTTAGGATGGAACAACTCGATTAATTCTGCACCTTATACATCCTTTGGGTTTATTAAAAACTATGCGGTTTCATTTAATGCTAAAATTTCCACCGAAGCCATAGTAGGATTCGGTATTGAGGAAAATGGAGTGGGAAAAGAAGATGTTGATTATGGCTTCTTCTTTGACCGGGGCCGATTTAGCATTTATGAAAATGGATTGCCAATAACCAATGAAAAATATTATCGATTCAATGATGAATTTAAGATTGTGTACGAACGGGATGAGTTAAAATTCTACAAGAACGACAGAATTGTTAAAACCATTGATGTTGGTGAGAATATTGGGTTCTATCTAGATACTTCCTTCAAAGGCTCCAACGGGTATTATAGAAAAGCCATTTTTTCAAATTTTCAAATTTTTTCCTCTTTTGGTAATCGCGATATTGATGGCGATGGCATTATCAATAGTAAAGACTTGGATAGTGATGGTGATGGTTGTAACGACGTATTGGAAGCAGGTTTTGAAGACCCAGACAATGATGGTATTTTAGGAGAAGGACCCCCAGTTGTTAATAAATGGGGTAAAGTAATATCATGCGATGGGTATTGGGATGTCAATGACGATTACTTGGACCCAACCACTCAGCCATGTGATACCAATGTCGAAGGTATCACCATTAACACAAAAAACCTTCCTAGTTCCGAATTTGAAGTAATTTTTGGAGACACCACTCTCGGCAATCTTGTCAGCGGCACCGAGGAAAGTGAAGTATTCGTAGAAACCGGCACAAACAATGGTGAAGACATTATACTTCTTTTGAATGTTTCTGCAACTACGAAAAATGCTGCATTGAACCTAAGAATAACTAAAAGTCAGGATACTTATCGAATCGAAGTATTTCAAAATGGCGAATGGTTATTGTTGAGTGAAGAATTCTATGACATCGTTGGAGATACCATAGCATTTACAAACCAAGGAAACTTAACACGTGTCCTTCCATTCAGTGTGAGCTTGGTGAATGGGGTTGAATATGACAGATTAAACCCATTACAATTCAATCTGACCGAAATCATAAGTGTTGAAGGAGGGACTTTGGATATAACAGGTCCTAATGGGTTTTCAACATTGATTCAGCCCGATGTGGCTAACAACAATTTTGTTTGGGACGGGACACAGGCGCAGCCAGGTCTTTATAAATTCAAGATACAGCTACAAAATAAAATTTTTAACGGACAATTCCTGATACTTTAACCATGAAAGAAAAAGTACTTTTTAGTATAGCCGGTGCGCTGGCCCTAGCAACAATATGGCTCTTATTTAGCTTCTCCAAAACAGATGATACCGTAGCAGTGGTTGATTCTCAAAGGGTTTTGGAAGAATACCAGGGTTTTTTGGAAGCAAAGGACTCCTATGAAATCAAAATCAATGACCTCAGCAAAAACTTTAA
Source organism: Flagellimonas sp. CMM7 (assembly GCF_021390195.1). Taxonomy (NCBI): domain Bacteria; kingdom Pseudomonadati; phylum Bacteroidota; class Flavobacteriia; order Flavobacteriales; family Flavobacteriaceae; genus Flagellimonas; species Flagellimonas sp. CMM7. The sequence goes on from NZ_CP090003.1 coordinate 174,234, forward strand.
TGAAAAGCGTATGGTCTTTGAATCCAAGACCAAGGAATATGAGATTTTAGAAAATTCTATTTCCAATACAGAAAAGTCAAAAAAACAAGTTGATTTGGCAAAAATGCAACAAGAGTTAATGAAGCTGGGAACAACCATTGAAAACCAGTCGACGGTTGAAGAGACTAAGTTGCTGGAAGCGGTTTACAACAAAATCAACGATTTCATCCAACGCTACGGCAAAGAAGAAGGATATACAGCCATTTTGGGTGCCAATGGACAAGGAAATGTCATGTATGTGGATGAAAGGAATGACATTACACAAGAAGTTATTAATGCTCTAAACAAAGAATATGTTGAAGGGATTAAGTAAAGTATTTGTGTTAGTTACTGGGGCTTTATTGCTCAATGGTTGTAATACATCGGTTACGAGCGAAGCAGCATTCCTACAGTGGCTTGACAATCCGAGTAATGGATTAATCAAGAAGGCTTCTGCCAATGGATTTTCGCTGTCTCTTAAATATCTGCCATCAGAATATTTGGCATATATCGAAATGAAGAAAGGAAACGATGGAAGAAGCCAGCAAGATTTTTTGGATGATTTTAAAGATTCTATGTCCCTCTTGTTTTCTATAGAGCACAATGCCCATGGTATAGACGCAACAAACTATGATGTACAGAATATGGTGGGCTACAAACAACGCATCAATGATTTGAATTTTGAATTAAAGCGACATCTATTCGTCAAGGGACAGGATGGAGAAAAAATAAGCCCTGTCCTGACAACTTTTGAAAACAACTACGAGGTAGGTGGTAAAAAAACATTCTATATAGTTTTTACAAATACCAATGTTGATGAGGAAGAAAACAAATCCATAGACATTGTTTTTGAGGACCCCTTTTTGGATACAGGCATTAGTCACTTCGTATTCAAAAAGAAAAATATTGAAGAAATACCAACACTTGAATTTATAAACTGATACGATATGATTTCTATCTGTAGAAAACACATAAAGGCCGCTGCATATTTTTTATTGTTTGATATGGTTTTAACCATTGCGGTGCCTTCCACAAATGCCATCTACGCGTTGACATCCGGGCCGACCACACCAGAGTTCTCAAGTTTTGAGCCTGTAGCAACTACGAATTTGGTGGACCCGCTTACAGGAAATTTCACCTATAACCTTCCTGTTATACAAATCCCTGGACCTGATGGTGGTGGCTATGCCATGTCCTTGTCCTATCATAGCGGAACCTCACCTGAAGAAGAAGCATCTTGGGTGGGCCATGGCTGGACCTTAAACCCAGGGCCATTAATAAAAATGTAAGGGGATTGCCTGATGAGTATGACAATACCCTGATTGATGTATATAACAAGACCAGACCCAATTGGACCTTAAGTGGTTCTGAAAAATTAAATCTTGAGGTTTTTAGTGCTTCTAAACAAAAACAAGCTAGTTCTGCTGGTAGAAATTTACAATCAGGGTCAGGCTTTGGAGCTTTAAACTTGAGCAAATTTGTAAGATTTAACAATTATCAAGGAGTTGCAAAAACTTCTTCCATCGGCCTATCCAATGGTTTTGGAAGTCTTTCAATGAACCGATCTGTAACAGGCATTACTTTCAGTGCAAATATTAATCCATTATTCATATTTGACAAGAATAGAAAACTTGGAGGAGAGCTGGAACAGGTAAATACTCAAAAAGGCCTTTTACGATTTGACAAGAATGCACTAAAATTTGATAAGGCATCTACCCTAAATACTGCTCAAAATACCGTTCTAGGTACCTTAAGCCCTTTTAGAACCTTTACAGATCAAGGGGTGACAACATCACTTTCAAAACTTAGGGGTTACAATTTTAATGTAAGTTTTGGTGCCCAGGTCAATGCTGCGGTGGCACCAATAGGTATAGAAGGTGGACTTACGGGCACTTTTGCACTTACCGTGACCGAAGAAAAGGAATCTATACCAACATTTGGATATCTAAACACACCATCAGGGATAGGAAATTACCGTTCGGATTACTTTACTGAAAAGGCACAATCTTTCGATCGTCGGGATTATTTTATTGGCATTCCTTTTTCCACACCAGACAACTATATGCTGACAGGAGAAGGGTTATCAGGAGGTTTTAGACCCTATAGAAGTAGCATAGGACATTATTTTCCAGAAAAAATTGACGGTGATGACAACAAAAGACGCACCTATGGTATAGGTATAGAAGGTATGATTGGCACCAATGTTGGTGTGGGTGTGAACTTGGCTTTTGGAAATACCAAATCCTTAATCAAGGATTGGGCCAGAGAGGGAAATACGAACACAAACAGCTTTTCTTTTGACACCGCTGATGACCAGGTTTACCGCTTTTACGGGGATATGGGTGGCAAAATGGAGTATGGCAACAACGACTTGGCAAAAGCTAACCTGACTGCATCACCAAACTTTCCAGGGATTACAACAGTATTTCCCACACTTTCTTCAGATGCAATTTCAGATTTGAACGAAACGGAAGCTAAGAATGCCTCTTATATACAAAAGGAAACATCGGGCTTTAGCATCTACAATGAAGCTGGTTTGAAATACACTTATGATGTAGATATGATGGTAAAGAACACGGCAAGTTTATCTATTGATGTTGATGAAAATGATGACATAGAAGAGAACTATCTAGCATTCAAACAGCTTTACTTAGATAACAATTTTGATATGGATCAATGTGAGCATAAAGTTGTTGTTGGAGATGTAAAAAAAGAAGGTTATGCCGCAACCTCTTTGTTGTCGAGTATAACGACTTCGGATTATGTGGATTTAGGCCCAGGCGGACCTGACGAAGAAGATTTTGGAGGTTGGACAAAATTCGAATATCACAAAAAGTATGGAGATAACAGTGAGTCAGGCAAATGGTATAGATGGCGAATACCTTACAATGGATTGTTCTATTCAAAAAATTCCATATCCGATGTTAAAGACGACACAGGTTTTGTTACTACTGGTGAAAAAGAAATCTATTTCTTGAAAAAAGTAGAGACCAAAACACACGTTGCCTATTTTGTCACCAACAAATCGACTCCAAACCGTTTCGATATTAATCCTTCTGATGAGCAAGCCAAGTTTTTACAAGGCACTAATGTTGATAGGTATGATGGGCTTGCAGCAACTGATTTGAATGGTTCGGAGGACCCCTCAGCGAATAGTGCAGCTTCCAAAAACAATATAGATCAATTGGAATATTTGGAAAAAGTGGTGCTCTTTGCCAAGGATAGACCAGAAGTTCCGCTACAGACCACTAATTTTAAGTATGACTATTCTTTGGTTGGTAATCTTCCCAATAACAGCAATGGAAATTTTCCTGGCAACACAACTTCAGCAGAGAGTGGCAAATTGACACTGAAAAAAGTATGGTCAGAATTTGAAGGGGTCATAGGAGCTCGTATTAGTTCATACAAGTTTGATTATCGATACAAAGAACGAGCGGATTATCCCGATTATTTGGTCACAGAACACCCGGAACTGGACAGTTTCTTTGCTTTGAGTGATCTATACTCTGTAAATGCCCAAAACCCTGACTATGGACCACATTTATTGGACGCATGGGGAGCTAATCAATTCAATGGCAGGGAACGACATCTGAATCTCATTAAATGGCCCTATCAGGGTGACATTCCTGAAAACTCTTTTGATCCCGCTGCATGGCAATTAAAACAAGTGACATTACCGTCGGGCGGGCAAATTTTAGTGGAATATGAGAGTAAGGACTATTCCTATGTCCAAGATCGTAATGTCATGGCTTTGGTGAAACTTTCTCAGGCTGACGATAATTATAATGCTCCAACATATACCTTGGATTTAACGGATATCGGCTATAATTCAGTGGAAGATGCCGACAAGATTGAAGACTTACATCAATATTTAAGAACATACTTTTTAGAGGAGTTTGATGAAACATCGATTCCCGTAAATGGAGGTTTAGCTAATATTTTAGGCAAAGACTTAGGAAACCTAAAGGTTGACAAGCGCATCTATTTCAAGTTGTTGTATGCACTTGAAGGAGCGTTTGCGGATATCGAAAATTGCAGGTCTGAATATATAACTGGTTACGCCAAGGTTCTTGATGTAACATATGACTCCAACAACAATACCATCGCAATTCAATTGGATGGCTCTAGTGATGGGGAAAATCTTGTTGGTGTTGGTTTATTTGATGACCCCGTTCCCGATCAGGGTTATAGACTGACACCTCGTCAAGCATGTTATGATTTCTACACTACCCAGCGATGGGGCAAGTATACGGCCGGTTGCGAAGCTCAACTGGAAAGCAGATATGAAAGGCGCATCAATGAACTGGCGGGCTGTGAGGGTCCTTTGGTCGATAATATTGGAGATGCAGTGGCTATTGCCGAGTTTACAGTGGCAGGTATTGGAGTGGTTTCAGGGCTTTCGGTCAATTCAAGATATCCCGAAAAATCTGAAGTATGTATGGCATTAAACCCTGAATTGTCCTATCTCAAGATTCCAATTAACAAAGCCAAAAGAGGTGACGGTATTCGGGTTAAAAGAGTACTAATGTTCGATAAGGGTATTGAAGATGGTGATGCGGGTATTTACGGCCAAGAATACACCTATGAATTGGAAGACGGTCGCAGTAGCGGTATTGCCACCAATGAACCTAACGAAATGCGTGAGGAAAATGCATTAGTAGGTTTCTTGCCCAAAGACGATCAATCATGGTTGAACCGATTGGTCTCAGGTAAGGATATGGAACAATCTGAAGGTCCTATTGGAGAATCCCTATTACCTTCTCCTTCTGTAAAGCATGCAAGGGTTGTTGTTGAAAATATCCATAAAGGAAAAACAGGTTCAGGGCATACCGTATACGAATTCTATACCTGTAGGGATTACCCTTTTGATAAAGTTTATGATTACTCACAAAATGGCACCAACAATAACCAGTATGATATTGGAACGGCAAAGGCTGTAAGAGGTGTGGATTATTCCGTGCTGCAAGATGATAGCTATGATGACAAACTCCGTATACCTACCCCGGTTTTTAGCTATAGTGTAGACAAGGCATGGGCATCACAAGGGTTTCGATTTGTAATGAATTCCATGGATGGAAAGCCGAAATCTGTTCGCACCTATGGTGGTGATTACGCCACCGGTAATAATAGCTTTATTTCTTCTGGTCAGGACTTTTACTACTATGAACCTGGTGAAAAAGTTCCTATGATGCAAGGTGATGGCACTTATTATTGGGATACTCCTGGTAAGGAAATGGACATTACAATGGAGAAGTTCCAATTGGAAAACCAAAACCTGGATTTCAACTTTGAAATTGATGTCAGTGTCGGTTTGGTATTTCCCCCACCCATATTCGTTTCAGGCTGGCTGCAGTTCAGTTTTAGTGAACAAAAACTAAGTAAATATGCCATATCTAAGGTCATCAAGTATCCCGCTATTCAAAAGAAGGTGGTTTCATATAGCGATAATATTGCATCTGAAACAGAGCATCTTGCTTTTGACAATGCGACAGGGAGGCCTTTGTTGACAAGGACTTTTGATGCTTATCATAATATTCCATTGACTGGTAGCACAGATGTTCATGACGGGGCAATTTACAGTTTGAATCTCCCCGCGCATTGGAATTATGCCCAAATGGGTAGAAAATCTGAAAATTCCAATTATACGAATCAACTATTGGCTAGCTCTGGACAAGTGGTTACCTATGGCTCTGGTGCAAACCCTTTAAATTCATCCAATGGTGAAACCGGAACATGGAATATCAAGACTGATAGGGTTATCTCTTCTGGTGCCAACACCTTTAATACGTTGGCCGGAGTTACTACATGGATCGATGCCAATATCAATGCTATCTATAATTCGTCAGGTGCAACAACCCAATTGGAAAATATATGGCGTTTACACCAAAGCTTTGTATACAAGGATGATACCCAAAAATCGTCAAATAGGAATGCAGCCCTAGGGAAAATTTATGAAGGGGGCATTTTAGATGATTATGTAACCTTTGACTATACTCCTGGTGCCTCCCAAGATGAACGCTGGGTAAAACTGAGCGAGGTGACCAAATACTCTCCCAATGGTAATGCGCTGGAAGAGCAAGATGTGCTGGGAGTATACAGTGCTTCGAAGTTCGGATATAACTTCACTCAACCTGTTATGATAGGGCAAAATGCGCGATATGGCGAAATTTACTTCGAGCATTTTGAAGACAAACAAGGGAGTAGCATCTCTAACATTGTCCAAGGAGTGGGACATTCTGGAAATTATTCCCAAGAAATCACTTCTGGGTCATCAATAATCTCAAATGTTATTGCTCAAGAATTGTTGAGCACAACAGGTGGATGGCTCAAATTTTGGACCAAGTCCCAAGATGAATTGGATACACCAGTTATCACTGTCTCAGGAACGGATTATAACCCAGAGCTAGTGGCTAAAACTGGTGAATGGACCTTGTACCGGGTTTTTATAGATGCAGTATCACTCCCCCAAGGGCAACAGGTGAATATGACATTGGCATTTAATAATGCCAATGCCTATATCGACGATATCAAGTTTAATCCAAAGGAATCACAGACCACGTGTTTTGTCTATGATATAAAATCCTTGCGATTGATTACCCTTTTCGATGACCAACATTTTGGCTTGTATTACCAATACAATAATGAAGGTCAGTTGGTGAGAAAACTCATCGAAACGGAAAGAGGTCTTAAAACAATTACAGAAACCCAATACAATACACCCCGTGAAAATCGCAACAGTCTTTAGGATACCAACTATCATTCTGGCATTAATTCCCTTTTTAGGATGGTCTTATGATACCAATTGCAATACACTGGATTGCAAAGAAAAATTAATGGCCTATTTAAATCAGATGGAAAACATGAATTCCCCAAAAAAAGGGCAGGTATATCATGTTAAGTACAGTATGGAAACCAAATTCAATTCAAATACTGGGGTCGAATCCAGAACAACGGATACCGAAATATTGACCACCGTTGACAAAATTGCTGTGTATGATGACAACATGAGTGTGTTTGGGGATGGGAAAGACATTTTTGTTGTACTCCCAGAACATGGTAAAATTTATTGGAACAATTCGGATCAAAGGATTTTCAATGATGTTAATACGTATAAAAAGTTTCTGGAGATACAGCGTTCCTTATTGCATACCGCCAATGCCATCAATTGTACACATCAGGATAATGGCATGACCCAAATTACAGTAATTCCTGACAAGGATTTTGCCAAACGAACAAAACTTGTAAGTCAGAAAATCACTTATGACCCAAAAACGGGCAGTATTGTGAAAGTACATAACACTTTTAACGCTCAAAGCAAAATCAAGGATCAGAAGATTACATATAAAAAACTTGATTTTAACAGTGCCAAAAAAATCATATCCCCGGTTGCTGCACTTTTCGATCAAAATAAGTTGAAACCGGTCTACAAAGGTTTTCAAATCATAGACAACAGAAAAAATTGATACCATGCGTATAAAAAACTTATTTATCAAGCTAACTGCGATAGCCTGTTTTATAGCCATTCAAGCAGTGGGGGCACAAGAACTGGGCGTTCGCTCAGATCAAACCATGATAGCCATCCCTTCTAATGGAAATGCCACCTCTGGAAGTTTGAATTTCACAACACCTTGTTCAGACTTTTTTGTTAAAAATGGGAAAACATGGGTGAAAATAGATTTGGGGCAACAATATGGTTTTGGAAGTGGCACCGCCGGATTGCTCTTTGATATCAATGTCAATATAGACTTGACTTTAGTCACTTCAGGAGGGACTGATCCCACGATAAATTTTGATGTGAACCTAGACAACCAAAATCCAGAAGGACTTGTCTATCTTGATTTAGAACAATATTTGGATGATACAAATACGGCCACTGGGCTATCCTATCTAACGGAATCAATTAGTAGCGTGACAGCAACAATTAATTCTGCTTCGGATGCAATCGGATCTATTGATTTACAGTCCAATTTACAGATAGGATTATATTATGAACTTGCATATGGGCTTGATGTATCTACCAACGTTGTCACATTGATATCAAATACAGCTTCTATTGGAAACAAAATTGTCGATTTTGATTGGGAGGCGACTTGCGAAGCTCCTAACTATGAATTTCAATTACTTCGTTTATTCAATAAGGATGAAACTTTTGTCGCAGATGAACGCAACATAAGGACCAATGTAGACTGGAGTAAAGCGCTTAGTTTCCAAACCTATAGTTCAGACACACAACTTTCCCTTACCATTGGTGAGGGACAGGGCTTCTATGCGTGGAGGGTGCGGCCTATAGGAACTTTCTATGGTAATGGAATTGAAGATAATGATAACTGGGGGACATGGAATACTTCTGCTTTTGATACTGCCACCTATGAGTTCAGTGATCCAACGGGTGCGGTTGAAACTCTCTTTTTTGAGGACCCGGATGATAACACCAACTATCAATATAGCAGGGTATTTACTGAGGGGAACAAAGTAAGCGAGCAAGCCACCTACGCCACAACTTTAAATCAGGTAAAACAAACCCAGCGCTACTTTCCATCAAAGGATTATAAAATTGTATCTCAAACTATTTTGGATAATTCAGGGAGACCTACCCTTACAACATTGCCCATACCCATAGAAGGAGAACGTATTGATAGGTATAGGAACAATTTTGTTACCACCAATAGTGAATTGTACCGTGCAAAACATTTTGATGAAATATCAAATTATTCGCAACCATCCACTATTGATGCCACAGGAGCTTTTGGGTATTATTCCAGTTTGAACACGGATAGGCGAATTCCAAATTCTGAGGGATATCCATATACACGTGTAATTTTCAGTAACGACGGTACGGATAGGGTCGTTGAGCAATCGGGTGTGGGAAAAACCCATATGCTTGGAGATCAAGCATCAGGACAGGGGCGTACAGTACGGACTTTGTATGGCACACCTACAGAAGAAGAATTGGTTGCATTATTTGGAGATGAGGCTCCAGACCCTGAGCAAGTGGCCAAGGTCATTACCATTGACCCAAATAACACTAAATCTGTTGCTTACATTACCAAAGAAGGCAATACCATAGCAACTGGGCTCACTTTTAGCGAAGATGATACGGTATTGGACAAGATAACTACCGGACCCACGGTTTCTGGTATAACTGACAAAATCACCAACAACACTGCCACAGAAAAAGGATTCAAAGCTTCGAAAAGGATTACCATTTTGGAGGACGCTACAGATTTGAACATCAGTTATACTATTTCTGAGCCTAAAATTGAAGGACTTTGTAACAACCTAGAAATTGAAGCGGATTATCGTTTGAAAATTGAAATTTTCGATGTTGCCAGTGGTACCATTGTTCAAGAATTTGAGGAACCGAGTATTGCGAATCTTTCCAATGACCCAAACAATAATGAAGAGGAGATTACCATTGATTTTGGAACAGTAAGTTTGAATACAGGGTCGTATTACATTCAAAAAACACTGGAGCCAGTTGATGACTTCACGGCAAAATTGGTAAGCAATACCGAAAATACAAGAAAGTTGATAGAACCTTATTTTGCCTGGCTGGTCAATGCGTTGGACGAAATAGACTGTGAAGAGGAAATGCAATACCTCTATAACGATATTTTCTTTTATGGACAAATTTTACACAATCAAAATCTAATAGGTAGTCTAGATAGCAATAACACTTTAAATTTTGATTGTGCTGACTGTTCTACAATTGGTTACCAATTTAGAAGGAAGGATGCGGCCGATCCAGAAGCTACAGATGAATTTTTAGATTTCTATGAACAAAATCCAGGGCTGTACAGTGTTCAAATTATCTATTTTGATGGTAATGATCTGGTATCTATCGATTATTCGCAAACATCGAGTTTAGGAGATATCAAACCTATTGAAGTACGATTTACCACACCCTGTTGTGATTTTAACATTCCTATCGTTTTTACGCCTCCTTTCAAAAAACCGTCTCCTGAAGCCTTAACAGCTTACTTGGGAGATAATGTAGCAGTAAGTCAGCTGAATGGTTCTATTAATTATTTTGACACATCGGCCAATAGTATCAATCCGAACGATGACTTTTTGACCAATACCACGCAAAATTTCACATATCAAGATGATGGAAACGGGAATATTACCATAGTAAATAGGGATGCTTATCCAATGGATTTTGAAGGATATGCTATTTCGATGTTATATGAATGTAAGAGTCTGACAAATACTGGCTATACAAGGGAAATGGCTTCTGAAGAAATATATAATGCCATGCGTGGCTGGCATCGACCTGGATTATTGAACCAAATGGTTTACCACATGGCTACCGACAATTACGGTGCTAGTGGTTGTGCCAACAGGGCGGATGGATCAGACCCGAACGATCCTGCCTCTTTTATAGGGGGTACACCCAACCCGAATATTGGCAAATACAATATTTGTGATATTCCAGAAGCTCCTGTCAGACTTGACGGAGCTCAATATTCCATCAATGAGTTGGCAGAATGTTGGGAACCTTTGGTCATTGAATTGGTCAACCAAATCTGCGTAAATCCATATACAGCAGATATAGATCAAAGTAGCAATGTCGCCCAAAATGTGGATATCCAAGATGGTAATGCTGTAGATGACGCTGTGGATAATATTAGAAGTTGGATTATCCGATGGATTTCCCGTGGAAAAATCAAGCGCAAACTACGAAAGAAGAATGCAAGTACTACCGATGATATCGCAGATGAGGTTGAAAAACTGGACAATAATCTTGTCAAAACCTTTTTGGACTGCACGGGATATGTATTTGCCGATATTCTAGACCCGGACACGCCGTCAAATAACTTTACGGAGTTTGAAAATGATTTTGATACAGACATCGATGATGGGGAATATGACCAAGAGCGCCTGCTAAACAGTGGAGAGGGAGCCAATTGGCAGTATTTCACACTCAATCCAGCAACTCAAAGCAACAATTATGAAGATCCCAATGCAGACCCCAACAATGAGACCACGGGTATTTTAAGGGACCTCTTCCCAAATATCCAAGATCCAGTATATGCATTTAAGTACTACGCTTATAAGGATGGTACCTTTTCTGGTCTTGAGGTTGAGACCTGTTATAGAGATCCGAATATTTGTATAGATGAGAACGGAAACCCAGTACCTTGCTGCGGAGGAACCTTGCAAGATCCTGTCCCCTGTAATTTCTGCGGTATTGGCTATATAACTTGTCCCTATGACAAAAACAGTTGGAGTTGTAATCAACGATTTACCTTCTACGAAATGATAAAAAATTATGACGAGGTCGTTGATTCCGATGCTGGTGTTGTCATCAATTGTGATAATTACTATGAAGCAACGGAATATGTTGTCAATCCTGATTTTGACAGGCTTTTGGATGAGGACGGGGGAAATACTGGTGATTTTGTACTACAATACTTAAATCCGGAGATTCCGTTGGATGCTTTTGTAGACTTACCGTACCTGTCTCGAAGTTTAATTGACACCTATGTTTCCAATAGGACCTTTGAACAATTGCAATCTGCAGGAGGAACTGTGGAGCTAAGGGATATTAATGGAGATACTCAGACCACAGGTATTAGCATCATTGAAAATGATGCCTATGCCATGATGGAGGAATGCAGCTCCAATTGTGACCAGCGTAGGGATGAATTTCGAGAAGAACTCATACGTGCCTTTACCGACCGTTGTTATGAGATTGGAGAATGTAAGATTGACCCTAACGACAACATTATTCCTTATGAAGACATTGAATTAATGGTAGACCAAATTGTCGAGCAGTGTAAATCACAATGCACCATAAGTTCATTCACCTGTTCCGACGAACCTTGTCGCCTACCCACAAGGTCACCATTAGAATTTGGTGGGAGTCCTGAGGCCAGTAATGATTTCAATACATCCTACATTGATTTTGGGGTAAGCGGCCCGATTGTTTCCGGACTTTCAAATCGCGAAAATCAGACTCTTAGAATTATTGACACGAATAACGCTACTGTTGTGGATACTGGTGAAACTGTAACGGCTCAAAACATTTCAGCAACAGGATCCTTGGAAAAATACGAGTACGGCTCTGACCCCTCCATATGGGATGTACGACGTTCGCTGACCTATTCTGAATTTACACGTTGGACCCAGGCCATGGAATGGGATATTGTCCTGGACATACCTAGTAAATGTGATGAATTTGGGAATTACAATGCTTCATTGACATACGATTCCAATGGTCTTCCCATTGAACCTGTGTACCTGTTCAATGAAGAAACGGGACTATATGATATACAACAAAGCTTTTCCATTGCACCCAGTCCATATGTGACCAAGGACAATCCTACCGGACCGGGCGACACTTTTGTAGAACGTGATCAATATATAAAAAGCAATACCACTCCTACGTCAACAAATGACCCTTCATTCAATGATCCTGTGAACTCGCCAGCGGTGGGCATAAAAGTGGAAGTAGACAACAACTAAACAATATAGCCATGAAAAGAATAATTGCAATCATCATACTTTACATTGCCTGTATTGGCATGACCAATGCCCAAGAAGGATCCTTATTTGACTATCAGATACAACGTTTGGATGATCAAAATTATACAATGCAGATGCAACTTTCTGAGAATTCAAATACGCAGTATATACAGATACATTTTTTTGAAAAAGGAGTGGAATTGGTGATATATGAAGCCTCAATTAACAAGAAAAAAGATGGGAACTACTATCTCTATTTTGAGGGGGTGGAAAACCTTGTCTTTCTTGATAACATCACCTTTCAATTCAACCATGATTTTGGAATGCTAAAGGAACCATCGGTAGTGGTAAGATTAATTGATAAGGATTTTAATCAAATAGACACCTACCAGCAAACAATCCAATAAAACCAACTGAAGATGAAAAACTATTACATCATAGCATTTGCTTTTTTAGTAAGCATATTTGCGAATGCCCAGTCAGACAATAATCTATTGGTAGAGACCAATGCTTCGGCCTCATTGAATCTTTGCGGGGAAAACGTCACTATATCAATCACTATATCAAATTCTTCTTCTGAAATTGCAACTGGAGTCACCTTCTCCACGAGCTTACCTATTGGGGTTTCACATATTCCAATGGCAAGTGATTATCCATTGGATTCTGGGTCCACTATAGGAAATCCTATTTTCATGCTTCCAGATGTAGCGGGAAATTCTACTTTAAATTTTACCTATACCATTGCTGGTAGCTGCGAGCTTTTAGATGAGTTTGATAGTACCTTTGGTGATGAAACCGAATTTGAGGTGAGCAATGAGAATACCATCACCTATAGCCTTAATAATGGTTCCCCTAACAGTTTTACCGGTAACTCTGAATCCTATAACGTTCGTTTTGCCGAACTAGAAGTAAAAGTTGCTGATGATGATGTGAACCTTTTTACAGGAGTATTGGAAAAAGACGCAGATGGAACAGTCTTTACCCGTGAGATAGAGGTACGTAATTCAGGGCTTGGAAGACTATCTGAGTATACATTTTATGTAGACGTTGACAATCGTATTGAATTCTCTGAACTTTCCCTGGGGAACCAAGTGTTGACTCCTACTTCAACGGGTGTATCACCTACGGACCCTAATGTAAATAGATACGCTTATACTTTTTCCGATTTTTCAACAATCGGGAATGGAGATGCCTTTTTTGATCAAAATGAATCCATGATTTTCAATGATAGTGTAGCTTTACTCCCCGGTACTTGTGAATCTGCACTGGAGACTAATTATACAGTAACTTGGGGTTGTACTAACACCGTTTGTAATGAAGGAGATCAAGAGGCTACCTCTATTGCCTTTCTTTCCTTCGTTTCAGGTCGTCCTGCAATTTTCAATTCATCGACGGCTTCAGGGCAATTTAGATTGCTCTTGACGGTAATCGATTCAGGAGATATTTGTGGTGATGATAGTGAGGTTGAAATAGGCTTTGAAAATAGGGGTTCAGGTTCGACAATACCAGAATCTGATGCAGCCTTCAATTTAGTAATAAGGGATTTTAACCTTTCATCAGATTTTGAATATACTATTGCAGGGCTCACCTTGACCGATGAAGATTTATCAGATAACTTCCTTGTGACCATTGATGACAACCCAAATTTCACAACTGACCCTGATGGTGTTGGAATCGGATTGGATGATATTGATAAAGATGGTTTTTATGATGACCTTCCTAGAGGTCAAATATTAACACTCCGTCTTAAATTAATGCCCACATGGGATGCAGCAACTTTTGAAAATGTAAAGTCCCGAATATTGGGATTGACCCGAATTTATTATCAAGACAACAATTGTACCCCTTCAAATTATAATGGGAATACAAATTCGATGAGCTATTTCTTGGGTGAAAGAAGCGCACCATCACTTGATCTACCGCTAGAATTACAAACCAATGACACAGCCACTCTCATCTTTAATCATGATTTGAGAAGCCCTACCATTTCTCCAAGTGGATTACTTTCATTTGGTAATTATCTTTCTGATTTCACTTTACCAGAGGGATATGTATTGAATGAAGTTCGATGGATATCCAACTTTGGGTCTACACAAACATTTATACCACAAGCTTTGGGCAACAATCAATATCGTGTATTGGGAGGAAGCACCATTGGTCGTTATGAACTTGATGTTACCGTGGGTTGTAGTGACGGAGCCCCCGAAATAAGTAACGTTTCGTGGAAAATGTACTTAGATGCATGTGGAGACTTTACTGATTTACAATTAATAAATTTAATAGATGAATCAGAGCCTATATTTACAGATTATGATTCCTGTAATACTGGAGGAGGCGGTGGTGGTTCTTGCGATTTTGCCACCGATTCATTTGATGTACAAAGAAATACTTTTGGTTACACGCCTCCCACTCAGGTAAGAAATGGGGAAATTTATTATACACATGGCGAATTGGCAACAGCCGCTTTTGTGAATGCGTCCACTCCTGACATTAATCTAGAGGCTGCCTATCCTAGAGATAAGGTGTTGTTTCAGGCCCAGGGAAAAGTATTGGCCAATGCTACAGCTCGCAGTTATGACCGACTTTATTTTGAATTTGCATTTAATCTGCCGGAAGGTACAAGTGTAGCTATGCTGAACCATGAGACTAATGGGCAACTTCAAATTAATGGAAGTACTTTTCCTTTAACAAATCCAACAACCAGCATTGATGGTAACAATAGAATCACATATCTGTACGAGATAGTGCATAGTTACAATAACGTCAGTGAGCAAAATATTACGGTCTCCAATCTAGAGCTCCAGTTTTTGAACAAATCGGGTCTTAACTTACCCTTTGGTGTTCACGACCTATCAATTTTCCGTGCTAAATTTTATGGTAAAAGAATGGGACTTCAAGAATTTGGTTGTTCAACAGGCAGTGTTGGCACAACCATGTCACTTCTCATGCCATCTTTCTCAACGAGCACTAGCTTTCCAAGCGTTCTTTGCAACGGTAGAGGACAAATGACATTCTTGTCAATTAGTTCTGCAACTACTGGAGATGATTTTCCTAACGAATTTAGGCCTCTTTTTCTGGTAGATGATTATAGCACAACGTTGCCTGCTGGTTATAAGTTTGGGCTAGATGGATACTTTACCCAAGTCTCCAATAGCTCGTTCCCGAATACGAACCCTGAATTGCCAATGACCAATACTAATCCATTGGATTCACCTCAAGTTGATTTTACTTTTGAGAATAACACGGTTCTTGAGGCAAGTGAAAGATTCGGGCAATTGAACATAATTCAAATAATCGAAGCTGATTGTGAAACAAATTTTCAGGTGCCTGCATTCGGTGCTTCTGTATCTTATCCAAGATCGGCAAATTATATTGATCTATTGGAATCTGACAATCCTCAAAATATTAACGGAACGGGTTCAAGATTCTATCAAGATGTTCCATTTACAATTAGCCCTAATACTACCCAAGAAGGTTTTGAAGAATCCGTAAGTTGGCCGGTATTGTTTTGTAACGAATCGACTAGCTTTAATGGCAATATGTCAGGTACATGGATTGCTTTGGAGCTTAAAACTGATGATTTAAGAACCAGACTCGTAGGAGCATCGTCTGACCCTGACGGTTTGTTTGATTACCCTGTGGTTTTTTATGGGCAAACAGCAGATGGATTGCCCAAGGGCATGCTTGTTCAGGTCGGATCTATCTCGCAATCGACCTGTGTGACCGTTTACCCTAGGGTAGAATATATCAATTGTGAAAATGATGCAGTACAGAATATCGATCTACTTTCTAGTTGGAGCTGCGGGGAATACCCCTTGGATGGGGCGAATCAGGCTACCTTGGATGCTATTGTTTCCATTAAAGACCCGGATGTACTCTCATGTCAATACCGCTTGGATGAGCAAGAGCTTACCCTGCGCTATAAAACAGGTGATCTAACTTGGGAGGTCAACCGCTTGGAAGATCAAGTAGATTTATGTGAAGCCTTATCCTATGAGGTAAATGTGCTTAGTTCAAAATTTGCCAATGTTTACGATACAGAATTAACGGTGACCCTGCCACAGGGTATTACCCCAGAGGATATTGCCAACATTCAATATGAATACGACGGAGTGATTGGTTTGGTCAATGTGGCCAATTTTATAGAGGACAATACAACGACATCCAACAATTTTAAAGTTAAGGTTTCCGAATTGGTAACCAGTTTATTACTGGCTGACGGCACTCCAGGTATAGGTATTGGAGATAACACTATCCCTGGTTCACGCTTGGCCGGTAAAAATGAAATTACGTTCACTATAAATCTGGTGGCAGACTGTACCATGGATCCAGGTATTCCCGTGCAGTTCAATCTAGATGGCCGTACCAATTGCAATGACAATATCAACTTGTTGTTCAACCGATTGTTCCCCATCAATGGTGTTGTATTGCCCGAATTGACTATTGATGTGGCTGCAAGCGACTTTTTGGTGTGCAACACTCAAAACCAGGTTGACATCATTTTGGAAAACAATGACCCCAATCCCGATGTGGCCCAGCAAGAATTACGGTTGACCTTACCCCAAGGTGTAGTCTATGGTGGGATTGCCAATGGCACACCGTCACCTGTTCAAAATGGCAATGTGTTGACATGGGACATCGGCGATATAAATACTAATAGGACACAATCGTTCAGTATTTTCACTGACCTAACCGATTTCAATACCATTTCTTTTGATTATACGGTAGATGTGGTGCAGAATGGGCAGGCTACTTGCGTGCTCGACGCACAGGCTTGCAATTTGGAAATCACTACAGCTCAAGGCACGGACAATGCGGCACAGATCACCCTTCCACAGGTGACCATAACGCCCATAACGAGTACTCCTGTTTGTGAAGGGACACCAGTGACCGTGGCAGTGGAATTGGTAGGGGTTACCGATTATACAGGCTATGAATTTGATTGGAACATTGCTCCTGTCTCACAGAACAACAATCAATTCACATTTGAGTTGACCAATACAGCCCAATTACAGTTAAGTGTTTCTCCATTGGGGAACAATAGTCCATCCTGCACAGGAAATGCAAGTTTGGATGTGGAGGTGTATCCTGGGGGCAGTATTGGCATGAGCCTGATTGAAGGCATTACATGTGTAGGCCAGTCTAATGCAAGTGTCTCTGTTACCACCACTGGAGAGGCGGGTACAGGTTTTACAGAACAGCAGCCCTTTGAAATCGTGAGCGCTTCCCCTGTGGGTAGCGTGACCATTGGCCAATTCGTGAATAATGGTGAGACTATCACAGTAGAGAATCTTCCTCAAGGCCCTTTTAGCATTAGTTTTAGGGACAACTATGGTTGTACTTTTGAGCAGACCTTGAATATCCCAACCATTGGTAATCCAATTACTAATTTCTGTACAACCTTATTGCCATGCGGCGTTTTATCCGGCGACGTAACGATGAGTTTTGATACAGCCGATTTGCACAGTGTGTTAAACGGCTCTTCATACAGCGCCGTTGTAACCGACAATCAAACAGGAACCGATATTTCAAATTTTACAGGAAATTTCCCTGATACGCAAACCCATGTCCTTAACGGAGTTGCACCCAATGCCGCTTATACGTTGGAAATTAGTGCAGATAACGGTTGTGTATATACAAGACCTTTTGTTATTGAAACCTATCAAGTGACGGTCAGTCAACCTACTGACGAAGAACTTTGTTTTGCCAATGAGACCAAAGACATTATAGTAAATATAAATGACAACATTCCTACCTGTTCTTCTTTCGCGGTGCCTACCTATGAAGTATTGTTTGGGGTTTATGATGTAGATAGTCCAGATAGGGACTTTATAGGCACACCACAAACCATAGGTGGTATCACCAACCAGTTGGATTTGAACGGATTGGGAGAGGGCAATTATAAAATTGTGGTGAGACCTGATGCTTCAGGCTATACCGACGATATTTCTGCCTGTTTTGTAGATAGATTTTTTAGCATCACTTCAAGTGCGACCTTTTCTGCTACTTTAAACACCATAGATCCCTTATGCACCGGTGAAGCTTCGGGTAGTGCAGAAGTGGTTATCAATGGAGGCTCAGGTACCTTCAACTATGAGTGGGAGGACCAAAGTGGCCAGGTAATTTCAACAGGTTATAGGGCAATCGGTCTTGCAGCGGGTAACTATCAAGTTACTGTAACCAATGCTGAAGGCTGTGATGCTCCAGTGCCATTGACCTTTACATTGACCGATCCGGATCCATTGGAAGCCCCTTTTATTGAAGACGTGCAAACAGCCTGTGAGGCCATTGCGGGAAGTGGTGGCCCAACTGCATCAGGATATACTTCTGGGACCGCTCCCTATACCTTTAGGTGGTATGAAATTCTGACGACCACCGATTTTGAGGGTATCGAAGTAACCAATGAATCCTTTGCATATCAAGAAACAGTACCAGAGGGCGGCACTTCCACATATATAGGCATCACCCCAGGGGACTATATCGTAAGGATTACAGATGCTAACGGTTGTACTGCGGAAAGCTTGGTCACCACGGTAACACAGCCCGAAGTGGCACGCCAGTACAATATCAACCTATCATGGCAATCAAGGGTGATCCAAGAGAATGAAAACCCGAACCCACGAACTTTTGAGGTGGATCCCATTGGTCCATCAAACTATAAATTGGCATTGTCCGCCCAGGTGGAACGCTGTATTGCGGAGACTCAAGAAGTATCACGTGAGAGCGTAGCCAATTTCTTGAAAGATATAGAACAAATTAACGACACGGTCAGCTTGGCCTATGCCAATAATAGTGATGTGTACCATTATACGCTGTATTATTATGATCGTGCGGGCAACTTGGTACGTACCGTACCTCCTGCCGGAGTGAACGTGGCCACAGACGGCGATGGCAACATTGCGAGGGTGCCCACTAATCACACATACGTTACGGGCTACGATTACAATAGCATTTCGCAATTGGGCAGTCAAAACACCCCTGATGGTGGCACCACTAATTTCCTCTACAATGATATTGGGCAATTGCTATACTCACAAAACGAACGTCAAATTGCCGACAATGCGTTCTCATATAGCATTTACGATGAGTTAGGTAGAATCATTGAAGCAGGTGAAGCGCAATTGGCCGGAAAAAACTTTCCGGTAGATTTCTTGGTGAACGACCAAGCCGATGAAAGTGTGGCATTGTCCATCCCATTGGCAGAGAAAGTAGAATACATACAAACCACCTTTAACGATAGAGCCACTATTACCTATCAAGGCGGGGAACAACGGTTCTTGCGCAACCGCGTGAGCCAAATCTACAATCTAGACAAAAACGGCCAGGAAAGCTATACGTATTATAGCTACGACCCCCATGGGAATGTAGAGTGGATCGTACAAGACCTGCCATCCATTGGACAGACTACAGTGGCTTATGAATATGATTTAATATCCGGCAACGTGAATGAAGTAATCTTTAACATAGGTAGGGTTGATGAGTACCATCACCAATACGCTTATGATGAGGATAACCGTATTATCTCGGTAAAAACATCGAAAGACGGCCATCTTTGGGATGAGGATGCTCGATATGACTACTACCTGCACGGCCCATTGGCGCGTACGGAGCTGGGTGAAGACAGAATCCAAGGATTGGATTTCACCTACACCATCCACGGGTGGTTAAAGGGTATCAATACGCCCGATTTGGCTCAGAACGCCTTTAACCCAGATGGTGTGAATACCCAAGGCGATGCGCCCAATACCCATGCCCAAGATGAATTTGGGATGGCACTGGGCTATTACGGAGGTGATTTTGCCCGTGATGGGGTATTTGACAGCCGATTGACAGCCGCTAACCCATTCGTATTGGTCAATCAGATCAATGGAACAAATCAAGACCTATATAACGGAAACATCAGCACGTGGACGGCACATACGGCCGCAGAGGCAAAGGCCAAAAATGCAAACAGTTATGTGGTGGGCAATGCATACCAGTATGATCAGTTGAATCGTATCAAAGAAGCCACCGCCCAAGCCTTTAATGAGGCCAGTCAGGTGTTTGAACCGATCAACGGACAGACCGATGCCTTTAAGACCAATTACAGTTATGATGGCAATGGCAACTTATTGACCCTGCAACGCTTTAAGGACGATGGGCAGTTGATGGACGATTTGGCCTATAATTACGATTTGACAGACCCCAACCTGTCCAACAAATTGACCCATGTAAATGATGGTGTAGGACAGGTGAGTGCCGAAATTAACGATCTGCCCAATCAAAATACTGATAATTATATCTATGATGCCATTGGGCAGTTGGTACGTGATAATAGTGAAGGACTCACCTATGTATGGAACACCTCAGGCAAGGTATCCGAGATCGTTCCTGATGATACAGGAGATCCCAACACTCAAAAGGTGCATATGAAGTTTACCTATGATGGCATGGGCAACCGTATTGTGAAACAGGTGAACCGCTTACCCTATGAAAGCGGCAATGGCCCACAGGTGAACAATCCCGAGGCTATGGAGACCACCTATTACAGTTTGGATGCGCAAGGCAACGTGATGGGCATTTACAAGCGTGAAGATGCAAAAGTGTTCCCGGGTGATGCAACGGATACCAGTTATAGGGCCACTTTTAAAATGAGCGAACGCCCCATGTACGGTAGTGACCGCATTGGGCAAGATACCCGAAAAGAAGATATTTACAGTACGGTTTACAACTTTAGCGGTGAGACGGATTACAATGCCGTGATGCTGGAGTTTGTAGAGCAAATCAACAGTGTTGCCTTAGGCAATGTATTACTGGCACAACAAGTGGACCAAGATATTTTTGATACCGATGGAAATTTGATTACCGTACCGGGCACCAACCTGACCACTACCACAGTTGATGGTGAGTTTGTAGAGTTGCTATACAACAGTATGTTGATACAAGATGCCGACGGTACCCCAGTGATTACGGACAACAACATTTTCTTGATCGAAGATGTGGAAGAAAACCCCTTGGGGTATGGTGTGGTGGCCAGTAGCTATTTTAACACAGACCCAGAAGATGGGGTAATGCTAATCTACGATACCGATGGTGGGTTGATCAATGGCTTGCAATTGATCAATTCTGACACTGCAGAAGCGGTAGATTATCTGGCAAAAAGTGTGGTGGTAAAAAATCCGGCACGCAATGATGAGTTCTTCTTGTTCTATAAAGATGTAACGGGCAATTTGCACACAGCGACCTTAAGCACAGCTTCAGGCAGTTTAGAAGTAGTTGCCACCGTACAATTGGGCTCCAGCAACTATGGCCGCCATATGGCCGTGGTGGACGATCGCCAAATGCAGCGTGCCTTTGTATATGCCACAACGCATACCGAAGCGGTAGTCGATGTGGATGGAAACATTACCACACCACCACAGGCTACCCTGGTACGCTTTGCCATAGATGGTACAGGTACCATAACCGAAGAGGGTGCCGTATTGGATCCCTTTGAAAGCTATGATGTACAAGGAAGCGGAGAACTACAAGTGGCCTTGGATGGTAATACCCTGAGTATGTACAACTACACTGCCCTGGCCACACAGTGGACAGGCCTTGGCGAGGCCGAACTGCGTACATGGCAATTAAATGAAGATTGGTTACCTTTACAGAGCAGTACCCAACAAACAACCATTGGTGGGAATATTGGCAAAGGTTCTTTGATAAATACAGGAGCGGATTTGTATTATACCCAACGTGCACAAGAAGTAAGCACCAATACAGAGACCGTGCGGATTATACGGGTATCTGACGGGCAGGTATTGGCGAATGATATTGGTGATCTTAGGGCCAATAAGAATAACAAATTCTACAATTTTACCCAAGGAGCGGACAACGGAAAGGAGTATAACCTGACCGCCACCAATATTGTGAGCTTGAACAATTTACCAACTTCCAACAACGGTACCACAGGCTACCAGCCCTACCAACCCTATACCATTAATGGGGTGACCCCTGCGGCCACCAACGGGGTGGTGTACCGTAATGTAGGAGAAAAATATTATGAGCTTAAAGACCATTTAGGCAATGTTAGGGTTGTTGTGAGTGACAGAAAGAATTTAGACACTAATGGTAATACCCTTTCAGCGAACGTGGTAAGCTACAATAATTACTACCCCTTCGGTTCCCCCCTACCAGGTCGAACTTTCGATTCACAAGAATACCGCTACGGGTTCAATGGAAAAGAAAAGGATGATGAGATTAAGGGCCAAGGATTGCACTATGATTACGGTTTTAGGGTATATGATCCCCGCTTGGGCAAATTTTTAAGCGTAGACCCTCTATCCAAGACATATCCGTGGTACACACCCTACCAATATGCAGGTAACAAGCCCATCAGTTCCATTGATTTGGATGGTTTGGAAGAGTTCCATTATGTCTTGTTCAGGGACCGTAAGGGCGAAACACACCTCCAACTAAACCATGTCGATGATGTTGAGTGGCACAGTTGGACGGCAGGCAATAGAAATACCAGAAAACAGGTGAAGCATGTGAACGAGTCCCAAAAGTTTATTCTGCACATAGAACAAGAGGTATTCAGAAATGCTGGGCCCGGTGTTCCAAAAGCTGGTTTTCAGTATGTAGCATTGGCCGTGCATGGGATTACTGCCGAACAGACCGCAGGCCTCTTTTTTGCAACGGACAAAGAACGGAACGAAATCATCAATAGGGCCAATGTCCAATATGGCACAGATATTTTAAAGTATTTTGCCACCGCTGCTGCAAGTGAGGTTACAGGGGGCGTTTTGGGCTTAGCCATACAACGTATGACAAGACTTGCGGATGCCGCTTTGGACATGAGTGCGGTAAAGCGCAATTTGATCAGCAAGGCAGATGAAGCGCTCCCTGCTGGCGCAGATGCTGTAAATGCTTCGGTCAAGGGAACCAAGGTTCATACGGAATGGGG
The DNA here is from genome assembly GCF_021390195.1 of Flagellimonas sp. CMM7. Lineage (NCBI taxonomy): Bacteria > Pseudomonadati > Bacteroidota > Flavobacteriia > Flavobacteriales > Flavobacteriaceae > Flagellimonas > Flagellimonas sp. CMM7. The sequence continues at coordinate 197,647 of NZ_CP090003.1, forward strand.
CAAGTTGCTTAAAGAAGAATTTGGTGATGCAATAGAAATAGAAAAATCATTTGTGAAAGGAGAAGTGGTCAAAGGAGGTAAAGCATCAAAAGGAGGTGTACGTGTAGATGCTATTTTATATGATACCAAAGGCAAACCATTTGCGATTTTTGATCTTAAAACAGGGAAAGCTGGGTTGACAACCAAGAGAATAAAGGAAATTAGAAGCCAATTGCCTGCTGAACTTAAAGAAATACCAATACTAGAAATCAGACCAACGGCTACTAAATCAAATTAGAATTTTAATGAGTAGAACACGCTTGAACTATAAAAATCTTGTTCCAAAGTCTTTAATAGATAATGGCTTTATTTTGAAGGGTAGTCTTTTATTTAAGCCTATGAACAATGGGCTGTTACAAGGTTTTTGTTTTGAAAAGGTCAGAACACATTTGTATGTAAATGTATTTTTCCTGCCATTGTTCATGAAAAAGGATGTTATTAGTCTAACTTACGGAAATAGGCTAAAGGGCAGGCATAAATTGGGAACTCTCTTTCTGATTGATGATGAGAATTTGATTGATAGCACACAAGAAATTCAATATGTAATACATAAAAATGAAGAATCTGTTCTAAGTATAAAAACCATTGGAGATTTCATTGCCCAATTTCATAAAAGAGAACTGCACAGCGTTCGATTGCTTGAAGGGCTTGTATTTGCTGCATACTTTTCAAACCATCCCAAAAAGGATGAACTGTATACCCTATTCTTAAAGCAGTTCCAAAAATATGATGATGGAAGTTCGGATTGGATGAAAGAGATGAAAGAAGCCATTGATTTTATGGTAGGATTGTACGATCAGGGAAAATCGCAAGAACTGAAATCTCTTTTTAAGGAGAATTTTGATTATTCCATAAAAGAATTGAAGCTTGAAAAATATGCCAATGTTTTAAGAGATGATTAATTTTAACCTGTAGTCAACGGCCAAAATGACCAATGGAAACCGAAAAGATGAACCAGTTGTTACAGAACTTTATCACGGGCGGTGGCCCAGAAAACTATATCTTCCCTGTAAATGGTGTGATAAGCAAAACTTTTGAAAACTCGCGCATCGTTAAAAAAGCATTGGAAAGATATGCGAAAACAGATGCGAGGGAGGTATTCAGGCAGAGCTTTGGCATTGGTGATCTTTTCGGTAACATAAAAGACAATGCAAGCTAGCGCTAGCTTGCAGCTAGTGCCGACTATAAGTAAGCTATAAAGGTCATTTTGTATCTTACCGATATGAGCAGAAAATACAAATTTCATAATCCCAGTGGTGTTTATTTTATAAGCTTTACTACTGTAAATTGGATAGACGTATTTACGTGACAAGCTTATTTTGATATATTGATAAAAAATATCCAATATTGTTGAAAATCTATGAGAATTTTAACAGTTTTAGCCGTATTTACGTTAATGTTGTGCAATTCGCAAACAAAGAAATCGCAAAAATGCAAAGCATCTCTAATGTATGAATTTGTGGGGTTGGTTCCGAAAGATTCAATCTCCGAAGTTCTCCCAGTCGAACTCAAAGTCTCCGTCATGGATTATGATGGTGTTTTGAAAATATCGGATTGCAAAGGAAACGCAGAAATAAAAGTTTTTAGCGATAAAGACGGTTCAGTCATTATTAAAGGGCAGTTTTTGGGTGGAGAGCAGTTAGAAAAAATCGAGGTTTTCACCGTTACGTCAAATCAAATGGTTGCTGATTCCATTGAAGTCTATAAAACTTTTATGAATGGAAATTGGATTTTTAATAAATTGAAGTACAAAACAGATGATGATTTGATAGAATGATTTTTAAGTCAAATTAACTTTATAAAAAACCGCTAGCGCTAGCTTACAGAAAGTCTCGGGCATGAGTAAGCTATAAAAGTCATTTTGTATCCTACTGACATGAGCAAAAAATACAAATTTCATAATCCCCGCTAGCGCCCCCGTCTTCCTATGCTGAGCTTGCCGAAGCATGACGGGTGTCGTACCGAGCAAGAAAAGATAAGAAAGAGCCACTGCCAAAAACGGGTCTCCGGGATACTGATGCTGCATAAAACTGTATTGAAAATATCTGTACGGTACTCTTTTTTAAAGCTAACAATCCAACTTTGAAGTTTAACAGCTACAATTCTTACACATACATACAGTAAAAGACTGTTTGCAACAAGTATTTTTTAGGGTCAAGCTATTAAAATATGTTTGTAAAAACGTGTGTGAAATGAAAACCCGTAACCTGATTCCTTCTATTAAAATAATTGGAAAGACAATAGTCCTATTTAATTTATTCTTGGCAAGTAATGTTCATGCCCAATTTAAGCTTATCCCTAAAGATGTACTTGAAGCGGTAAAAGAAAAAAAACTACTGGTAGCCCTAAAAAATGAGATTGCAACTCAAGGTAAAGATTCATTGACCGATGACGAAGTTAACTTTAACACTATCTACAATAAGGCAATCAAAGAAGAACTGTCCAAATACTGGAAATTGACAAAAGGTCAAATCGAGTACAAAACTGAAAATGAAATAAGGAACATGGCCACTCCCGAGTTGAAGGATTATTTGCTTTTACATGCTAATTGGGTAGTTAAAGTCAGTCGCATACAAGGGGAATTCGTCATGTTTTCTTTTGATCTTGAGTATTTTGAAGAAGATGGTAGTTCTGAATCGGTATTTTCACTCTCTTATTCGCCTAATGATATAGTTGCCAATGCCGATGTAATATTTATGATGAAGGTATTGAACAACCATATTGACATGTCGCAAACGTTGGAAGACTTTACGGGTTATTTCAACATAGAGAGAAACATTGAAGATCTAAAGACAAAAACGTTGCTTCTTGCAAGTAACATAACCAATTTATCGTTGGATCAGGTGAAAAAAAATTATGAAAATGAAGTCAGAATTGTGTCACCAGAAGAAGTTGCTGAAAATATAAGTACTGAAAATGATGAGGGAGTTTTTATACGCTTAGTTTGGTGGGGACCGGAAGCTGTATACGGGGCCTTTAACACAAAAGACTGTGATATTGTTTCAATTATTGGGGCAGGTGGACTGCGTGTTACCCTAGGAAGCCGACAACTTGAATATTACGGCCCAAGTGGTCAATCAAACTTTTATAGCAGTGCAACACCTTACGTTAATCCATGGGCGAGAAACGAACACTTTAGCTTCCAAGTTTTTAGAAGCCAATATGTCCTCAGGAAAAATCATTTCAAATCAATACTTAATGAAAAATGGCAAAAAAACAATTACAGAAGAGTTTTTGGGTATTGATATTTCTTTTCACATTACCTTCTGGTCCAGGTCCAGTTTTTCTTCTTAGCTAAGCTATGTTGAAGTTTTAAGATGGCCCAGTAAAGAGGGCCAATACTTTTCCGAAACTGTTTTCGAGACTTTTTCTTACGCAATGATGGTTTTTCCATCATTTCCCATCATTGTTGAATACACTTTGTTCTAGGTAATACGACTGATAAAAGAACCCTCTTACCGAATCCTTGGTAGTTAATGTGTAGGTAACTGCACTTTGTCGAAAGCCATTTGTAACTAAGTTCCGTAGACTACATTTTTGTTTAGATAACCAATTAAACGTTTTTTTAGGTTGGGGCACATTGCCCTTAGTTAAAAATCTGAAGCGTGGGCCTAACATGAACACTCAGTCAAGAACCAAATGCAAATTCTTTAAAATAGGGCAAACGCCCTTTCCTTTTTTAGTATTGTTTGTTCTGTTCACAGATCAAGCATTTGGACAAACTTTTGAACAGTATGCCAACCGAAAGGTCATCAATGAAAAAGGTTATAAGGAGATAGTCTATATCACTGATAAGACTCCGCAGGCCAAAGGAAAACGCTCGTACCATTGGTACAAATCCCGTAAAGTGCATGCATCGCAAAACAACTATGCAGGAAAACTATTGGATGGGGACTATGTCAGGTATTATCCCAGTAACCAACTTGCAGAAAAAGGATATTTTGAAAATGGCCTTAAAGTAGCACTTTGGACTACATGGCATTCTAACGGAAAAGTAGCTTCAGCAATGCGCTGGAAAAACGGAAGACGTAACGGAAAGTATATACAAAGGGACAGCTTGGGGACCATTGTAGAACTGGGCACTTACAAAAAAGGTCTAAAAACAGGAAAATGGATGTATCCTGTAACAGGGGACACCCTGTATTTCAAAAAAGGAGCATTGGTTCCCTTGGACTCCATCATCAATGATTCCCTCCAAAAAAAAACCTCTTTTCTTAAACGCCTATTTAAAAAGAAAGATACCATAGCTACAAAAGGTGTAAGCGAAGAAACCCTTAAAAAAAATAATTTCTTTAAAAGACTTTTTGCCAAAAAAGAAAGGGACGCCAAGATAAAACCGAAAAGAAACGGTAAAAGAAAGAACAACGGAAAAGATAAAAAAGCACTCGATACCACTACTGATAAGGAAGGCTTCTTAAAACGCCTATTCAAGAAAAAAAATAAACCCCAAAAAAAAACCAATGCTTAAGGCAGGCTCCCTATATTATGCCATAATGGTATGTGTTCTGGTCGGCATTTGTTGTTCGACCTTATTGCTTATGAGCCATTACTCCAATCTCTTTGCCATAAATATGGAGACCCGTACCGAATTGTTGCAAAACAATCGTTCGGCCATGAATTATTACTTAGCAAAAGTGGAAAGTCTTAAAAACGGTCCACAGGAACTCGACCTTTTTGAAAACGGAATTGTTTCCAATGGAAGTGTTTCCCAATGGGGCCTTTATCCTATTTTACATGTAAAGACCGCTTTTAAAAAGGATACCCTGTCAAAGAGTGCCATTATAGGACAAAAATTGTCGCAAAAACCTGCACTCTATCTTGTGGACAATGACAAACCCCTTCAAATGGTAGGCAAGGCCAAAATCATTGGAGATGCCCAATTACCTAAAAAGGGAATCAAAAGAGGATATATTACAACACAATCGTTTAGTTCCTTCACTTTTATGGAGGGAACAAAACTGCGTTCAACCAATAAATTGCCCATTCTTAAGGAAACCTTTTTTCTTCCGGAACAACGCAATGACACCTTACACTTTCTCAATGACTTTGAAAAAGGTAAAGTCATATACAGAGAATTTGAAGAAGAACCACTACATGTTCAGCTGACCGAAAACGTAATCAATAATTGTGAATTGGTGGGAAACATAGTGCTTCACTCCCAAGATTCCATTTTTATAAAAAAGAACAACAGATTTGAGGATATCATAGTCGATGCCCCTGTAATCGTTTTTGAAAAAGGTTTTGAAGGAACGGTACAAGCAATTGCTTCACAAAAAATCATCCTCCAGGAAGATGTCATTCTAGGGTATCCTTCCAGTGTTTATTTGAAAGGCAAAGCTCTTGAAGATACCAAAATAAGTTTGGCTGAAAAAAGTCAGGTTTTAGGAAAAATAGTAATGACTGGTGTATTGGGTAATAATGCAGGGTCTAATCTAGTACAAATCGATAAGAACGCCCAAGTGGTGGGTGAGGTTTATTGTGAAGGAAGTACCGTTTTTAACGGTAGCATAGCGGGCAGTTTGTATACTGACAATTTTTATCTGAAGACAAAAGCCTCATCCTATGAAAACTATATAGAGGATGGCATCATTGACAATAAGACCCTTCCCGATATTTTCTTGGGAAGCATTATAAAGGAAAATGATAACAAAGCTTATGGCATCATTAAGACACTTTAAGGTAAAGGCAAGTTCACTGACAGAATCTATTATCGCTATGGTCATCGTGGCGATATGCCTTTCTATAGCCATGGTAGTCTATGTAACTATTTTAAAACACGATAGAGGGTTGCCCCATTACAAGGCAGAACAGAAGGTGAAAGAACTTTTATGGGTCGTCCAAGAGGAACGATTGTGGGAGGATGAGGATTATACGTTTGATTCGTTCACCATCACTAAAAAAGTGGAACAGATTAAAGGATTGGAAAACACAAATAAAGTAGTGTATACCGTAAACCTGCCCAACGGCAATAAGAACTATACCTATGTGGTATCGAAATAACAAGATAACACAAATAAAAGCTTTTACAGTGCAAGAACTATTGGTCGCTATGGTTATCAGTTCATTGATTATTGGCCTGGTGTACAGCATCTATGTACAGCTCAATAAGCAGTTGTACAGTTATAGTGTCCGCCAACAGGAAATGGTAGTTTTTGAACAGTTCAAACAGGTATTGGCCTCTGACATTTTTAAGGCAATGGCAATTGAAAAAAGCTCTGAAAATAATTTGAGAATAGCTTTTCGGGATGGTGAGCACAATTATTTGTTTCTAATGGACAAAGTGGTCCGGAATAGGAAGGATATGGTAAAAGATACATTTCACCTTGCATTCTCAGAAGTTGCTTTAAAACAAAATAAAAACCATACAAGTATTGAACTCACTACCATATTGGGTGGTGAACCCTTCACCCTATTTGAGGGAAAGGAAATCTCAGCAGCAAATCGAATCAATTCGATTTACAATAAACAATGAGCATCAATATATCTACATATCAACCGAGTGCGTCTAAAACCCTCCAAAAAAAGGGAGCGGGTTACGATTTTCTAAAAATGGAACTCAAAAAAGGGTTCTCAAACAAGAACAAGGTAGAATTCTATAAAGAGTTCGCCACCCTGTTGAACTCTGGAGTAGATTTTAGACAGGCCTTGGATATATTAAAGAACCAACAAAAAAAGAAGGCACATCAACAGTTTATTTCCAATATCACCAAGCAAGTGGTACGCGGTAAATCATTGTATGAAGCTTTTAAGGATTCGGGAGAGTTTTCGGCTTATGAATACTACAGTATCAAAATTGGGGAAGAGACCCGAAAATTGGGCAAAGTACTGAATGAACTAAGCCAGTTTTTTGACAGAAAGGTAAAAACGACACGGCAAATGGTTTCTGTATTTACTTATCCCTCTTTTGTAATGTTATTGACTTTAGGCGTATTGTACTTTATGTTACAATATGTGGTGCCCATGTTCTCATCGGTCTTTAGACAGTTTGGTAAGGAATTGCCGTCATTAACCAAAAAAGTAATTCTACTTTCTGAAAACTTCACCTTGATCGTATCGGTATTCTTTGGAGTGATAGTCGTTTTGGGAGTACTACATTTTGTTTTCAAGAACAACGAATCATACCGATCCATACGCTCCAAATTTGTGCTGAGGGTCCCTTTTTTGGGCAATCTTATCCAAAAGTTATATGTCACCCGTTTTTGCCAATCACTCAGCTTATTGCTAAGTGCCAAAACACCTTTGATCACCTCGTTGGACCTGGTACAAAAAATGATCAGTTTTTACCCTTTTGAGGCCAGCTTGGAAAAAGTAAAAGCGGATGTTTCAAAAGGAACCCTACTGTCCACCGCATTGGCAAAGCATTCTATCTATGACTTTAAACTGATATCAATGGTGAGCGTGGCAGAACAGGTAAATACCTTGGATGAAATGTTTGAACGTTTGGCCAAACAATATGATGAAGAGACACAGCATCAGACTAAGATGATAGGTGTCATCATTGAACCGCTGATCATAGTGGTCATTGGATCCATAGTAGGGGTGGTTTTGATAGCCATGTATTCACCCATGTTTGATTTGAGTAAAATTTTACAAAACTAATAGCATATGAGAACAAAGAAGATAATCGAAAGGTTCAAAAGCCCACACTCTAAAAGTATGTGGGCCAAAGCCTATTCCATGTCAGAATTATTGGTGGTACTTTGCATCATAGGCATATTGATTCTTTTGGTATTGCCGAACCAAACTTCCGTAATTGCCCAAGCCAAGGCCATAGAGGCACAAAGCATGTTGAACCACCTTTACGGATTGCAAAAAAGCCATTTTTATAGGTTCTCCAAATATTCAAATGATTTTGAGGCCCTAGGTTATGAACCGGCAGCAACCATAAACGAAGGTGGCCAGGCCATCTATAAAATCGAAATCTTTGAAGCCTCGATAAACTCCTTTAAGGCTAGGGCAGTATCACTTTCTGACTTTGATGGGGATGGAAATTTCAACACATGGGAAGTGGACCAAAACAAATTATTGATTGAAACGGTTAAAGACTGATGGAGATTATATTGAACATAGTACTCATGGCAATTTTGATTTTGGTGACCTACCAGGACATGAAAATGCGTTTAATCCATGTAATGCTGCCTATTGCCATATTCGTTTTAGGAGTTTCCATGAATTGGGTTTTTGCGGAATTTGCCTATTTGCAATGGATCTGGTCATTACTGTTTCTGGTTTTCAACTTCGCCATTGTAGCGATATATTTTTCGGTCAAAAACGGAAAATACACGAATCCTTTTGACACGTTGATCGGTTGGGGCGATGTACTGTTTCTTATTGCTTTAATACCATTATTCTCGTTTGGAGGCTATATCCGTTTTTTTGTCCTGGGCATGGTCTTTTCCCTCCTTCTTTTTGGAATCATGAAAACATTATATCCTAAGTACAGGACAATTCCTTTGGCAGGATTCCTTGCCATATTCTTGATAGGGACCACCCTTGTAAATCATATTACCGACTTAAACCTTTTATTATAAATATATAGTTTTGGAGTTTTTGGACAACATAGAAATAGCAGTTGAACTTAGGCAGATCATCAATGCCGATCTTGCCTATCACTACCGCGTTGTGCCAAAACAGGATTCTGATAACACTTTGGTGTTGTTCATTGAGGAAGAGAATGCCTCTGATGCGGTTTCAGAGGAGTTGGAGCTTTACCTAGGAAAAAAGATTGAATTCTATAAAGTGTCCAAATCAGTATTGAACAAGGCATTGTACGAATATTACAGAAAAGAAGAGTTCACGACAGAAAGCACTAATGGCCAAACCATTGCCGCTGGAAAAGATTTTCTTCAAAACCTGATTTTAGAGGCCAAGGCCATAGGCAGTAGTGACATCCATTTTGAGGTTTATGAGGAGGAGGCCCGAGTACGGTTTCGGATAGATGGATTGCTTATTGAAAAGTATAAGATTCCAAATGATTCCTATTTGGAAATGATCAACAAAATAAAGATCGAAGCCAACCTTGATATTACCGAAAAGCGCTTACCTCAGGATGGTCGTATCAATTTTGAGGACTTTGATATCAGGGTATCCATATTACCAACATTGCACGGCGAAAAAACGGTCATGCGTTTATTAGGAAGGGATACATCGCACTTGAACCTTGAAGATGTGGGGTTTGAGGAAGAGCAATATCAAATTTACAATGAGGCCATCAAGCAATCCAATGGCATTGTCTTGATCAGTGGTCCAACCGGTTCGGGTAAAACTACTACCCTATATGCCACATTAAAGTTATTGAATGACAGTAAGCGCAACATTGTTACTGTTGAAGATCCAATTGAATATACACTGAAGGGTATTAACCAGGTACAATTAAAAGAGGACATAGGTCTAAACTTTACCAGCGCGTTACGGTCATTTTTAAGGCAAGATCCAGATATCATCATGTTGGGTGAGATTCGGGATGCCGAAACGGCAAAGATGGCAATCAGAGCCTCTTTGACAGGGCATTTGGTGTTATCCACAATCCACACCAATTCAGCGATTGGCACCATTTCAAGGTTGGTGGATATGGGGGTGCCCGCATTTTACATTGCCGAAACCTTGAACGCTTCGGTAGCACAACGACTGTTGCGAAGACTTTGTGACAATTGTAAAGAAGAGACCCTTTTTGACAGAAAAGATTTTCCAATGGGATATAAAATGCCCAAGCCCTTGAAATCTTATTACAAACCGAAAGGATGTCAACATTGTTATTACACGGGTTATAAGGGCAGAAAAGCAATTTATGAGGTAGTTCCGATGACCAATGAAATCGTTTCTGTAATCAAGGAACAGCCACATAATATTAAAGACAACATAAACTATAACTACCACACCCTTGCCGATAAGGCCTTTGCCTTATTGGAAAACGGGACGACCTCAATAGAGGAAATTTATTCCCTATTAATCAATGCATAGAATGAAGAATTATTTGATACATATCTTCTTTTTCCTAATAGCAGTGAGTGGATTTGCACAATCGGATGCGGAAAACCTACTTGTTGACTATGCGACGGAACACGAAGAACTTAGTGAAACGATTACAATAGATATATCTGGTCTTACCATTTATGAATTTTTAAATTCCGTTGCCCTAGAGCATAAAATCAATTTAAGTGTTGACTCAGACCTTACCGAAGTAATTGAGAGTAGTTTTTTTGAGATACCGGTCAAGGATGTCTTTTTGTTCATTGTCAATAAGTTTGATCTTGAACTAAGTATTGTAAATAACATCATCGTTTTCTCAAAAAAGGAAATTGAAAGAGAGGTGATGGAAGCTCCAAAACCTAAGGAAATTGAAGCGAGCTATAATGATAAGAACGATTTTTTGTCCATCAAACTCTCAAACGAGTCTTTAGAAGGTGTGGCCAAAAAGATTACGGATATCTCTGGTAAGAATTTAGTAATTGGTCCTTCACTTAAGGATAAACAGGTGTCCGCTTATATCCTGAACCGACCATTTGAACAGGTAGTGGAAATGATGGCCAAGTCCAATCAAATGGTTTTGACCATAGACGAAAATGGGTTTTACTATCTCGAAAAAGACACTACTCCAACCGAGCAAACAGGAAATCAAAAAACCAAAGGAAATGGGTTGAAAAGCTTAGCTAGTTTAGAATCCTCTGCTGAAATAAAAGTAGAAGAAAATGGCTTTATCAGCATAAAAGCATTTGACGCGGATATTACCGCTTTAATCACAAAAGTAGCTGAACAACTCAATGTAAACTACTTTATGTACAATAGGCCTGATGGGCTGACCACGACATTTGTATCCGAGATGATAACCTTTGATGATCTTTTGGACCATGTATTCAAAGGCAAACCATTTACCTATAAAAAGACAGGGGATTTCTATCTCATCGGTGATCAAAATGTTGAAGGCCTACGAAACACTGAATTGATCCAACTGGAAAACAGAACCATTGAAACCGTGCTAGAGACATTGCCAAAGGATTTATTGGAGAATGTCGAGATAAAGGAATTTTTCGAACTGAACGGATTTGTTATCTCCGGATCGAGACCTCGTATTTTGGAAATTAAGGAATACATCAAGGAAATTGATGTGGTCGTTCCCATGATTTTAATTGAGGTATTGATTGTACAGTACCAAAAATCCAGCGAAGTGCAGACTGGCCTTCAAGCTGGATTGGATAATGAGCCTAGAACAACAGCAGGTGTTCTGTTTCCGACTACTGATGTATCGCTGAATAGCACATCGGTTAATTCATTGGTAGATGCCTTTAATGGTTTTGGAATTTTTAATCTGGGAAAGGTTACAGAAAACTTCTATTTGAACCTTAGGACATTGGAAAACAATTCTGTAATCAACCTTAAATCAACTCCCAAGATTTCTACTTTAAACGGGCATGATGCCAAACTTTCCATTGGAGAAACAAGCTATTATTTTGAACAGAACAATAGATTGATAAATAGTGGCCTAGGGAATGACATTCTACAATCAGGTCAGTGGAAATCTACGGATGCCAACCTAAGTGTAAATATTAGGCCCTTTGTTTCAAAAGACGAACAAATCACATTGAACATACTGGTAGAACGAAGTACGTTTTTGGGAAGACAAGGTGAAAATGCCCCTCCTGGAAAGGCTACCCAGCAGTTTGAGTCATTGGTGCGCTGTCTTAACGGAGAAATGATACTATTGGGAGGCCTTGATGAACTTGATAAGGAAAATTCAGGAACCGGAACACCTGGTTTATCTAAAGTCCCAGTTTTGAAATGGTTTTTTAGTAGCAGAAGAAAAAGCAATAGTAAGTCAAAGCTTCATGTATTTATCAAACCCACAGTAGTATACTAATGCTTGAACTATTTAAACATATTGACATTTTCAATGACAAGGTTTTTGCTGTCATAGGCATTACACTTGGGGATTCTATCAAGTATAGAGCTTTGGTGCTTGAAAAAAACAAAGAAAATCTCTCCATAGTTAAATCCTTTGCAGTAGGTGATTTTGATGAAATCAAGAAGGAAATAAAGACCAATGTTCCTATAATCCTCAATTTCTCAGGGAAAGGAATTATTAGCAAAAAGACACGGGCTAATGGAAATTATATAAAGGAGGTTTTATTCAATGGGAATCCAGATGATTTTTATATTTATACTGTCTTTCAAAACGCCCATAACTTTGTCTCTATCTGCCGAAAAGAAGTTATTGATGAGCAGATACACAAATTCGAAAAAACCAAATACAAGACAATTGATTACAGTATAGGCCCTTACGTGGCATGTTTGGGAAAGAGCATGTTTAAGGAAGATGTATTGAGATTAGATGATGGGGAACTAATCTTCGCCAATGGGAATATTACGGACCATGTTCGCAGAACGAAGGAATCACTTGTTGTAAAATACAAAGTGGGCAATAACAACTTGGACGGGAATGAAATAGTACTCTTATCCTCATTGCTGAACAACCTCTACCCTTCTGATATCATAGATTATGACAATGAATTGCTTTCTGCCAATCTCAACGACCAAAAATTAAAAAAGGTTTTTGATTACTGCTCTGTTGGAACGCTTGCTCTTTTTCTATTGACCCTTTTGGGCAGCTATATGTTATTGGGCCATTATAATGAAAAATATGTGGAATATGAAAAAGGGCTTTATCATTTCAATGACAACTATTCCCAAATTAAAAAAATGGAAGAAGATTTGATCAACAAACGATTTATTGTTGAAAATTCAGGAGTCCTGAACAAAAACTTCATTTCATTCTATATCAATGAGATCGCCTCTTCAGTTCCTGAAGGGATACTATTAGGTAATTTAAAGGTAAACCCATTGCTTAAAAAAGTGAAAGGAAGTGAACCAATTTCTATTGGAACAAATATCATATTGATTGAAGGGGAAACCAACAATAGTTTTTACCTGAACCAATGGGTCAAAAAACTAAAAACTAAACCATGGACCAACAAAATCGAAATATTGAATTTGAATAAAGTGGATAGGAACGCAGATTTATTTTCATTAAAAATAAACATCAAATAATGTTTGAGAATTATTCCCATAAGAAAAAGTTTATTGGTCTTGCAGTGCTGCTGGTACTCTTGTTCTTTGCTGCAAACAAAAGGTCATTCAAAGTGACCAAGAATGCCTATGTACAGATGAAAGAGGTCAAGGAAAAATTAGAGTTCATGCAGAATTCCAACCTTGATTCCAAGGAGCTGCAACGCCAAATGAACCTTTACGACAACTTGATTGGGAAACAAGATATCCAGCCAGATGTAGCCCAACAGTCAATTTTGGACTTCGCAACTAGGTACGGGGATGTTGAAATAGATGAGCTGAGCGAAACTCATTTTTCGAACGAAAAGGGTTTTGACATCATAACCAATCAACTAACACTACAGGGCAGTTATTCAGCCTTGTCAAAAGTAGTTTACGACTATGAAAAAAAGTTTAAAATTTCTTCTTTGATAGGGGTGTCCTACATCAAGGAAAAAAACTATAACCGCAAAAAAAGCAAACTCAAAGTTCTTTTAATATTCCAGAATTATGAAAAGAGTATATAACATTATAGGACTATTATTAGTAGCGACATTATTTATAGGATGTGATGATGTTTTTGAGGAAAATATCTCAGACGATAGTATTACCGTAATATCTCCTAAGGACGATGCCATTATCAATAGCAATTCGGTCACTTTTAGGTGGGACGTTTTGGATGGTGCCAGTGAATACAATGTTCAGGTCTCTGAGCAATCATCATTCACAATCGTTTTGGACTCTATGGTCCAAGGTAATATCCTTTCCGTTCAAATGCAATCGGGAATATATGATTGGCAGGTTCGTGGTGAAAACTTTGCTTATGTATCTAGCTATAGTTTTCCTGAAAGTTTTTCGATAGAATCGACCAATAATCTGGCAGATCAGAATGTTTTCCTGAACGCTCCTTCCGATAACTTCTATACGGGCAACAACACCATAATCTTAAGTTGGTCGGTAATTCAGGCAGCTGATTCCTATAGTATACAGGTGGAAAAGACTTTAGATGGTAACACTTCCATTGTTTTACAACAAAATGAAATAACCGGTGCAAGTTTTACACTTGATTCAAGTATTTTGGATGAGGATGCGGTATATGGATGGTCAATCAAAGCGGTGAATGATATTAGTGAGACATCATTTTCGAGTAGAAACATATTTTTGGACACAACAGTTCCCAATCAACCGACATTAACCTCTCCCAACGACAATGATACCACTTCCACCACAGTAGATTTTACATGGAATTCTGGAGCGGATACTGGGAATGTCCAATCACCTTTGGCCAACTTATTGGAAATTTCTACAGATGAAAACTTCTCATCAATTGTACAATCCTATAACACTGGAGAAGTTGTGTCCCAGCAACACACATTTTCAAATACTGGAATTTTTTATTGGCGAGTAAGGATATCCGACGAAGCGGGAAACGAAAGTTCATATAGTGAAACAAGAAGTATTACCGTTGAATGAAAAAAAAGATTATACATATCACTTTGGTTATCGGGATGTTAATAATTTGGGGCTTTGTTGCCAAAAAAGCCCTGTTTTATTTTGGAAAGGACAACAAAAAAACAGCCTCTATAAATCCTATTTCCTATGATAGCCCAATGCCGGAATTTAAAAAAGATACTTTTGAGCTCTCCATGTTGCAAAGAGATCCTTTTTTAGATGCGGTGATTAAGAGAAAATCGCAGACTTCAAATCAGAAGCCAGTGAAAATCGAGAAAACTTCAAAGCCGAAACAGGGAAAAAAATCAAATATCAACTGGCCAAAACTCCAATATTTTGGTTATTTAAAAGGTGATTCCCAATCAGCAAGACTAGCGGTAATTAAAATAGACAACAAACTTCATAGACTTCGTGAAAAGAAAGCTGTTGAAGATATTCAAGTACTGAAGATTTATAAGGATTCTGTTTTGCTAAAAAAATATGGCAAAACGAAGATGGTTATCAAATAAGCCCTTAATTGGATAAATCAAGTTGGTGGTATTTTACAGTTTGTTTGGATACAAAGGTGCATTATCCTAAAATTTTCGTTCGAAAGATTAGGAAATTGCAAATTACGCTTCACATTCTCAAAATAATTCGACTTTGCACTGGTTGGATTTTCCAGATAAAATATTGTACGTTATAACCTATCTACTTCGGTGGTATCTGTCACGCTAATTTCAAATTGATTCAGTTTTTAAAAAGTAGTTCTTATCCTTCTTCTGTATTGTTTCTATTGTGTGGCACTCTTCCTGTTCTCGTTAAACTCATTCTTCTTTTTTGGTCGTCCTTGTTATCTTTTTAGATAGGCAAAAAAACAATGGCAATACTGTGCGTTGCGGCATAAAGCCGCTCCAAACTTCGACTACGCTCCGTTCTACGCTTTTTATACGCCCCACAAAATCTTGCCATTGAATCATGTATAGCATCAAAAAAGGTAACAGCGACGGCGCTATGGGAAGTAAATCATTTAAAATAAAAACCATGAAATCATACCAAAACAATAAAACGAAAGCAATACAGAAGTTAAAAAATCAAAAAAGAGAAAACGCTCAGGATATAATAAGTAAATCAGTTTTCAAATGCCTGTTGATAGGGCAAAAATCAAATAGTAATAATTTAAATTTTAAGTCATGAGTACATTGAGAAACAAAGTGCAATTAATTGGAAACGTTGGCAGTGAGCCAAAAATCACAAACTTGGAAAGTGGTAATAAAGTGGCCCGTTTTTCCATGGCTACAAACGAATTTTACAGAAATGCGCAAGGCGAAAAAGTCCAGTCCACCCAATGGCACTATGTAGTCGCCTGGGACAAGAAAGCAGACATCATAGAACAGTATGTCCATAAAGGAAAAGAATTGGCCATAGAGGGCAAATTGATCTCTCGGAGCTACACCAATGAAATGGGGGTCAAATGTTATGTCACCGAAATCGTCGCCAATGAAATCCTTTTGTTGGGTTCTAAATATGAAACTGTTCCTACGAATGAAATCGAAGTAGTGGAAACCTCCGTAGAGAATCCAGATGAACATGGGAAACAAGATGTTACAGAAAATAAAAAACCACGGACAGGAAGAACATCAAGCCGTAAAAGTAACGCAGAAAAAGCAGCTTAAACGCACTGATTTTTTCAAAAGTAAAGAGGGCGAACCGTCTTAAGTAACGCCCTCTTTTTCATTATAAATCCTATAAAGAAAATACAATGAGAGAACAAGTTAACGAAATAAAAGTAAGCTACCATGAAAGCCCTACCACACTTTCTCGCTCAAAAATCACTTCCTCATCCGATGCAGCGGAAGTCCTCTTTTCATATTGGGAAAAGGACACTATCGGGCTTCGGGAATCCTTTAAGGTCGTATTGCTGAACAACAGCAATGCCATTAAGGGCATCTTTGAGATTTCCAACGGCGGTATCACAGGAACTTTAGTAGATCTTCGCATTCTTTTCGCTGTTATTCTGAAGTCACTTAGCGTGGGTATTATCCTCACCCACAACCATCCCTCGGGAACGCTCACGGCCAGTAAAGCAGACATCGAGATCACCAAAAAAATCAAACAGGCCGCAAGCTTTTTTGATATCAACCTTTTGGATCATATCATCCTTACACCTAATGGGAGCTATTACAGTTTCGCCGATGATGGTTTGATATAAGGAAGTACATATATTCTCCAACTAAATATCATCTATGGGGCGGTACGATGTACTGTCCCTTTTCATTTTCAAAAATTCAACAAACCCAAACAAACCCTAAGAATACTTTAAAACCTGCCTTACAAACATCTTAAAACCGATTCTTTTGGCATTGGAGCTATTCACTGCGAATAACTTGGTATTCGTATGGATTTTCGACCCGCGAGCGGGCGAAAAGGAATAGCAAGAGGGTAGCGCGCCAAGGCGACGCTACGAGTTTTATTTGCTTCGAAAAGCATTGAAAACAAAGGGGTTTTCGAAGATTTATGAGTAAGAACAAAAGATAAATTTTACTGTAAATCCCCTCAAAGCCCCTTTAAACACGAAAAAAAGTTACTGTAAACCATGGGGAAGAAGAATGGAACATATCGGTATTCAGCCATCAGCATCAAACATGCCATTGCTGTGCGGTTTCGTTCCTTCTCCAAAAAGATGGCCCAATCCCATTCGGAATGCTTGGAGTCCATCATGGACTTTTTTGAATGGCATGGCTTGGATCCCAATAAGAAATTTGGCAAGAGCATTATCCAAGAAATCCTGAAGAACCGACAACGCACGGAGACCTCCATCAAACGGAACGAGGCCACCATAGCCATTATCCGCGACATAGAAATCAACCAGACCAAGCCCAACAATGCCATGTTGTTGGCCCTCTTCGGGGAGGATGCCAAGACCAAAAAACCCATCCGAAAAGAGAAAAAACAGCTCGATAAGAAAATAGATGCAGCAGCTGAAATAGAACTCACCGTTCCCAAGATCCGCTACGAACGTCTTACCGAAAAATTGGAAAAAGTAAAACAGGATTATAGTCATGTACTGGACAGGGTAGAACTCGTCAAAGGAAGTTTTGGCAAGGCCTTTTTTAAGTTAGACCTCTCCCCTTCCGAGCTTGAAAAATTCAAAAGAACCCTCAAAAACAATGCGTAATGCACATCAATATCACCCCTCAAAAAATCGGCCCACAGCATGAAACTTACAACAGTAGCGTGACGGATTATGTGAACTATCTGGAGAAGGAAAACGAAGGGAAACACCCAGAACTGCAAGAGCATTTCTTTGATCAAAACAATGATAAAGTCAGTCCCCAAAGCGTCATTTCCGAAATCGATGGGAACACCAAAAAACTAAAAAAACGGGACCCAAAATTCTATTCCATCGTAGTCAGTCCCAGTACTAAGGAACTCAAGCATATCAACAACGACCCTGCCCTACTCCGTGCTTATACCCGTGAACTTATGAAGGACTATGCCGCCTCCTTTTACCGTGATCGAACAGTCTCCATTAATAATATCAAATACTATGCAAAAATTGAGCATGAGCGAACATTTCGGGGCTTTGAAAATAGGGTCCATGAGAACGCCCCTTATCGCAAGCAGATTGCCAAACTCCGAAACGATATGGTCAAGGTACGGCGTGGGGAATTGGAAGGAAACCTTAAAAAAATTCAACAGGAAATCGACCGATTGGTGGCCGAAGCGCCGCATAAGATCAATGGAAAGTTGGTGACCGAGGGCACGAAAAAGGAAGGCTTTCAGACCCATGTGCACATCATTGTCAGCCGCAAGGATGTCACCGATACCTACAGTCTTTCTCCCAATTCCCAGCATAAAAAAAACGTGACCATCCTCAATGGAAAACAGCAGAAACAGGGCTTTGACCGAAACCAATTCTTTGATGCGGCCGAACGACGGTTTGATAAATTATTTGGGTATGAACGGAGTTTTATCGACCGCTACAATGCCAAAAACCTTTACCGAAAAGACCCCAAGAAATTCTTTGCGCTGGTCGTTGGCCTGCCCACCAACGAGCGGGAACTGGCCTTAAAATCCCTGTACAAAATGGGCATTCCAACCAACCAAAAGGGTGTGACCTTAAAACTGTTCCGCAAGGCAGGGCTGAATGTTCCCAATATCCCAACTAACAAGGTACAGCTGGCCATGAAAGCCTTCAACCAACTAAAAAAGGGAATGAAACGCGCGATTGAATCAGGATCAATAGGCGTCTAAAAAATAGAACGATATGGAAAATTATTTGCTATTGACACTGTTGTTTTTTATAGGGATAGCCTTTGAATATCTGCTCATCCGTTTTCTGAAAAAAGGCTTTTATATCTCCATTTTGCTCTGGGTGGTATTGGCAGTAATCTTCTATTATTATTTTCCTACTACGTTCTTTTTAAAGTCGGTTTTGTATGGCGGACTCCCCCTCCTATTCTTGGCCATTCTCTTCTTCGTTTACGTGGCCAAAGAGGAAAACCCGACCAATATCCATGAAGAATATAGGGCCATTCTCCATACCAAAGGATTCCGTTTGGCCCTTGGCAACATCCGTCGAGGCATCTCCATTATCGGTTCGGCAGGGAGCGGAAAAACCGAAAGTGTCGTCCATGGGCTGTTCCAACATTTAGGGGCACACGGGTTCTGTGGGGTGATGCACGACTACAAGAATTTTGAGATTACCGAGATGGCCTATCCCATCTTTAACGCGACCGATAGGGACTTTTATATTATTTCCTTTGGGCCTATCTACAACCGTGTCAATCCCATTGCCCCTCGATATATTCCCGATGAGGAAAGCGTCCATGAAATCTCTCGGGTCCTCCTCGAAAACCTCTTGGAACTCAAAGAATCTGGAAGTACGGGAGCCTCAAAATTCTTTAATGATGCGGTTGAGGGGCTTATTAGTGGATTGGTCTGGCGATTGAAAGTGGACTATCCCGACTATTGTACCATACCCCATATGATTGCACTGTACCAACATCTGGATACTGTCGAATTGGTGGAGTTTTTGAGTGCCAATGTCACCTCCAAAGCGATGGCCGATGCCTTTATCAGCGGCGTGGATTCCGATAGGCAGACCGCCGGGGTTAAGAGCACCTTGGCCAATGCGTTTAAAAAGATCAGTACCCAAAAAATATTCATGGTATTGTCCGCCGATGAAGTGCCTTTGAACGTGAATGACCCCGAGACTCCCTCCGTTATTTCCGTAGTGAATGACCCAAAAAAAGAAACCTCGCTCTCCCCTGTCATTGCAACCATTATCCATTCCATTACCAAGCAAATGAGTGAACGAAACCGCCTGTCCTCTTTTCTTTTGATGGAGGAAGCGGCCACCTTACGACTGTTGAACATGCACCGCATTCCTGCCACCTTACGGAGCTATGACATCGCCATAATTTACGTTTTACAGGACAAGGTTCAGAACGGTATGATGTACGGTGACAAGGCCAGTAAGGCCATCTTGAGTAACCTATCCTACCAGTTTTTTGGAAAGGCCAATGACCCTGATACCGCCAAATATTATGAACGTTTCTTTGAAATCATAAAGAAGGAAACGCGAAGTATAAGCAAAGGGCATTCCTTGAATTTTGATACCCGTGTGACCCAAGGGGAAAAGGAAGTGGCCAAACGCAGAGCTGATGCATTCTATGGTTTACAACAAGGGGAGTTTGTGGTGTTCTTTGATGGAAAAGATAAAAAAATACGATTTAAATTTCCCAAAATAGTTCGGGAATTACCAAAACCATTATCAATTTCTGAGAGTGAATTGAAACATAATTTTGATAGAATCCATAGAGAGGCTCAATCAATTTTTAAATAATCCCTATATATTGTTGTATTTTTATTAGGATATTACCTACTTATATGTTGTATTCTATTTCAAATAGAATATTATATTCTTATTTTTGTTAAAATCTCCCCCCGACTTTATAATAACATTGATTAATTAACGTAGAGCAAAGGAGCATTTATTCTTTTGGTATAGAAGTAGATTCTGTTGGCTAAAATTCTTTGCAGTTTTGTTTAGGCTTAATATTATATAAAATACTTAAAATGAAAAAATCTATACTATTATTCTTGGCAATTTTAACCATTTCATTCAAGTTACCAGCTCAAGAAAAATCTTACGGCATAATTTCTACAACAATCGATGAATCTAAACAATTAGGTCTAATTGCTTATTTAAATACTATTAAAGAGATTTCCGAAAATAAAATCTTATGGTCAGAAGCAAAATACAATCAAAGAAAAAATAAAAGACTTGAAGAAATTAAAAAAGCCAAAGACTCAAATTCCATAAAAAACCTAGAATACCAACAGCAAAGTGATGATAGTCTGAGACAATCACTTCAAAATGATTATGCCCTTCTAAGATGGAAAAGTAACTTGTTAATTAATCAGCTATCTGCTGATATCATTGATAAAAACAGGATATCCATTTACAGAAACATGAATAAATACTTGGCGAGTGGTCAAGATATTTCTAGCAGACTAAAAAAATTCAAAGAACTCATAAAAACAATAGATGATATCTATTTCGAGGTAATATCATTTTCATATAAGATAGGAGGATTACAAAGTGTTGCAGGGGTACAAGAGATATTTACTTTAGCGGGAATCAATCCATACACAATTTATAAGGATATAAAAGCTTCGAAAGAAAAGAAATTAGCAACTCTTGTAGGGTATATTAAAGAAATGAAATTACAATCTTTATCTGAGCTAACTTCGGATAAAGAAGATGAAAATGAAGACGAAAAAAAGGATGAAGAATAATGTCTATTATTCAAAGAAAAGGATAAAAAATAGTTTGTTTTAATATAATGAGCATTTGAACAGGAATAATATCATTGGTATTAATAATGTTTGCTATAACATATTTTGCCATGCTAGGATTATATATATTAAAATCAAAACCTTAGATTAATGTTTTTCTTATAGTTTTCTACCCAATCAATTACGTTTCCATAATCTTTCAATCCTATTAAGTTTTTATGTCTTTTTTGAAACTTTTGGGCATCTTTAGTAAATCTAGATGTAGTGACCAACAAACTACTATTGGCTTGGTAGTCCAATAAGGTTCCATATAAATTTCTAACCAATGATACTCCTACAGGGTTGTTTGGTCTATATTTCTTTGCTTCTATCAAACAAACATGCTTTCCTAATAAAGTATGATTTGATGCAATAATATCCATTCCTCCATCTCTGGTTTGAGGGGTTAATTCAACTTTCCATCCCGACTCACTTATAATTTCTGCAATCAACCTCTCAAATTCTCTGGGTGATAGTTGATGAATATCTTTTGGGTTTTGTTTTATTTTTTCGATTAGCAACGATTCTACGGTCACTATACTGGGACGAACAGATTTTATTAGTTCATTTTCTTTGGCTTGGCTTCCTAAACTAAAATTTAACCTTAATGGGCTCTCGAGAAGGTTTTTAACTTCTTCAAATGAATATTTATTGAGATAATCATCAAACATTTGAAGTATGAGAGGATTTCCCTGAACTACCTTAAAAATTTCGGTTGAAAAATTAAGAAGTTGTTTCCTTCGTTTCAAAAAACCATTGGTCTCTTCATACGTAAAAGGTGATACCAATATAGCTTTGGAATGAAACGCATATATATACTCCCTAGATATGAGAATAACTTTAATCTTAGAATTGTTGTTTAAAAAATGAGTTATATTACTATTTAAGACTGCTGGATTCATTAAATCGGCATCATCTATAACCAAAATTTTTGTATCAGTATTGACATGCTTAAACAAATCGAACTTTCTATCTGGGTCAACAGAAAAATCTCCGAATAGAATTTTATTCGTTCTTTTTAACCGCGAATAATCTGCTAGCGAAACCCATTCAACAAAATTTTCTAGTTTATTGCTCCACAAAACTTGACGGGTGAGAGTAGTTTTTCCTACCCCTGCCGCTCCAAACACCTGTAAAAATCTCATTTCGTCACTTAAAACAAAATCTAAAACTTCATTTTCTAATCCTTTTCGAGCTATATAGGTATCGGGTATTTGATTCTTATTCATATATATAATAAATTCTTGATAATTGTTGAATTAAGCATACAATAGCTATAGCTATTAAAGTGTAATTTTCAAAGTTTAGGTTGGGGGGATAATAATAGCAGATGGTTACAAACAAATATCTGGAACAGTAAAAATACTAAAAGTCGTGATAAATTTGAATTATAGGTCGGAGTAACTAAATTGTATGGATAGCTCTTTAAATTGATATTTAATCTTGCTCTATTTCTTCCTCTATAGCTTCCAGTTCATCTATATTGAAAACACCAGAAACCACCCAATTGCATCTCGCTATTTTACGTGCTAATTCATTAAAATTTTCCTCGCTAAAATTAAATTCCTCTAATACAGGATACATCATAGTAGTAGCATTGTTTGTTCCATTATCGGCTCGATTTATATGTAATATGTCAAAGCCTTCGTCCTTAATCAAGAAAATTTCTACAGTATGTCCAAAAGAAAGAATATCAATTATAAATGGAATCTTGTTGCTATTAATCGAAAATTTAAATCCTGGTAGTATCAAACTTATGGGTAGTCCGCCACTCTTTAAATCCTCCAATGCGTCTTTAAAATTTTCACCCCCCCAAGTAAGCCCATCGAACTTAAACTTAGTTTTTCCTTTTTTTATTTGAGTTTCTCTCAAGATTAGTCTTTCCATGATAACCAACTCATCCCCATTTTCATATTTCCAATGCAAAAAAACTTTACCCAATATAGCCCATAATAAAACCTTCCTTCGCCTTTTATACACATATAACAAATGGCAACAAATGACTACAGACATCAATGGAAAAAACGTAAAGATTATTGGTAATTGAGTTTCTGCAATCCCTGTGGTTCTTTCAAAAAACATGAAAATTCCCAATGCCAATAGAACAATGGAAATAATGAAAACCCATGTGGCATTCTGGATTTGCTTTCTTGTTTTCTCTTTGGCTTTTCCAAGTACGTCCATTTCTAATTTATATAAGATATATCAAACCTTTTAATATACATAAATATAAAATACTGTCATTTATAGTTTTATACCTATTTTGATTTCTTTTATATATGGAGTCAGATATATTATTCGCCATATTTGGTAGTCTCACATTTTGGGTCACTTTTTTAGGTATAGCGTTTCGCCTTTTCAATTTGGATGCAAAGGAAGTTGAGAGAAAATTTAAGAGCCTATATGACAAAGCCGACAATGTATCCTTTTCAATTTGGAACACATTTAAAATAGTACTTCAAAATATTATTACCTTATTGAAACGGCAAGGAATCCTGAAATTGATTCTTGTAGCAATATTACCAGCCCTAGTCTTAATGACTTTGGTTCATTATGATACCTATCGACAATGGCAGAACAATTCTGAAAGAATTGATACCCAAATCAGGGAGCTAATAAAAGATTTTAACCCTGACTACTTCGCATATACTGGAAATAAATTGGGAAGAAAAAAATTGATTAAGGCGTTTGATAGTAGCACTCATGATGGTATTACCATATATTATAATAATGACCCTGAATCAAAAAAACTCCGTAAAATTTGGTCTGAGTTTAATCAAAAATTCAAGATTGTATTACGAGAGAATAGGCTACAGAAAGAGAACTATCTTGAAATGGCATATGGAAAAGCATACTCAAATCCATATTGGATGGATAATCAGCGTAAACAATTAATCCCAAGCATAGCTATAACCTGTATAATTGCATTTATTCTCGATTTCCTATCCATACTTTCTCTTACATTAATCATGGAAACAGAAAATACAAATGAACCAACCTTCTCTAAAGGAATAGGTCTGATATTCCTTTTATTGAATTTTCTAGGATTAGCACATTGGACACTATATTATCAAGGCAACGGAATTGGAATTTTACGGCCAATTTTGTTCATATCACTGGTAATTGCAATTCCAAGTCTAGCTTTTTATTTTGCAACAGCTGCTAAAACTATAAAGGCGTTAATTCTAAAGATTTTACTTTTATTAGTACTTGCTTATCCATTTTATATTATCATGAAAATGTTTATAAATGAAATATACATTTCATTCTTCGATTTAGCACACGGAGTATCTAACGAATCCATTCTATTAGGAATCACAACTATGTTTCCGCTAATAATTTTAATAACTATTTTTTTCATCATTTGGATTACGAAAATTCTATTTCGTACCTTAAAAACACTTTTGCTTGGTCAAATATATGGCGTAGCTATACTTTCAGGTGGTACTTTTATTGTGGGGTTTTTAACCATACTCGTAACGATAACAACCCTAATTTACTTTTTATTAAAGCATTTTTTGGTCGAAGCACCAAATTGATTTTGATTTTTACATTTCAAAAAAGAATAAACCAAACTATTTGCGTTTATATAGCATATTAATCACAAATAAAAATGGCTAACTCAAAAAACGCTGGCAAAGGATTTGAACGACTCGCAGAATCTTTGTTTAATAAACTAATTGAAAACTCTGAATATGAAAGTGTTGAAAGAGATGTTCAATTACAGGGAAAAGATGGTTTGAGACAGGTTGATGTATTAATTAGAAGTAAAGTCGCATCATTTAATATGCTGACTGTAGTAGAATGTAAAGACCATAATAGAAAGTTAAGCATAAGTGTTGTAGATGCATTTCATTCTAAATTACTTGATATTCAAGCAAATAAAGGCATTCTAATCTCTAGGTTAGGATTTTCAAGCAAAGCAATCTCTAAAGCAAAAAGGCTAGGGATTTCTTTATGTACTGCGCATAAAGCACTTAGTCCCAAATGGATGCCCGATATAGATATACCAGTTATTATTGAAGAAATACAACCAATTGATATTAATTTAGAATTTACTGGGACAATGGAAAAGGGGAATTTAATTTCTCAAACCTCAATACCCTTGATTAACGGAATTGATGTTACTGATTTGGTAGATAAAAAATGGAAAGAAGGAACACTAAAATTCGACAAGACCAACCGACCTCAAAAATTGGTATTGGAAGAATTGTCCAAACCATATATAACCAATTTATCAATAAACAATTCAGGTAGTTCAACAAGTGAAATAAGTGAAATAAGTGACTTGGATATTTTTTTTAGAGTCCGCATTAGATATTTTCAAACAAGTCTTAGCAAACTAAGAGGGACTGAAATATTAAAAGATATTACTGAGCAGAAATTAAAAATATTCTTAGAAATACACTCAGTTGAAAAATTAATAACAGGTCTAAAAGAAATAAAGAAAAATGAAATAGCAGGATTTATAGGTTTAAGAATCTCTCTAAATATTAAACCAAATTTAGTTGATAAACCACAAAAAATTGAATTCCAAAAATTGAAATCAAAATGATACCGAATTTGAAAAAACCAATTTAATATTTAAGTATAAATAAAAAGACTATCATAAATCAAAGTAGATAAATAATAGTCTTTTTGTAGTGATTTAACTTTCACCAATAATTTATGCTTAGACAAACGTTTCAATTTTGCTTAAAGCCATATTAACACAGCTTTATCGTCCTATTTAAATTATCCGCATTGTTTTGGAGTTTTCTATGCACTATGTTGATTTTGATTTAAGGTGTTCTGTAACTTATTCATATCATCCCTAAGTTTCTTCTCGACAACATTCGCATAGATTTGTGTAGTAGAAAGTTTGGTATGTCCCAATAGTTTAGAAACAGTTGCAATAGGAACACCATTTGAAAGTGTAACAGTAGTTGCGAAGGTGTGTCTGGCAACATGGCAGGTTACTTTAAAATCTATATTACATATTGTAGCTATATCTTTAAGATATTGATTCATTTTTTGGTTAGAACATACAGGTAAAAGCCTTTCTGAATTTTCAAAATTTTCATACTTCTTTAAAATGCTTACAGCTTTGTCTAAAAGAGGGACTTTAACAGGTTCATCACTTTTCTCTCTGTATAGGGACAACCATAAATTACCGTCGATTCCCATAACAACGTTATCTTCGGTCAACAATTTTACGTCGATATAAGATAGACCTGTATAGCAACAAAAAATAAAAACATCCCTAACACGATTAAGTTTTTCACTTTCTAATACTACCGTTTCTACATCATTTAGTTGTATTTCATTTAAGTAATTGTTCTTGAATTTGGTATAACTCAATTCATATTTCTCAAATGGATGTTTAGCAATCCAGTCTAGTTTTGCAGCAAAACTCATTAGCTTATTGAGTCGCTCTAAATGCTTCATAATCCCATTATTTTTCAATGGTTGCTTTGTATTTAAATGATTCTTTGAATCAAGAAGAAACAATTCAAAATCAACAATGAAACTGTATTGAATGTACTCTAATGGCAAATCCGAAGATTTAAAATTTTTCTCCATAAAGTCGCTCAAATATTTTTCAGTAGTGGTGTAGTTTTTTAAAGTCCCTTCCGCAAGTTTAACCTTGTTTTTAGCATAATGATATTTAGATAAGCCAAGCAAAGTTTCGTTACTATGGTCTGTTCCTTGATAACGTGCTTTAAGGGATTGAGGAGTAATATATTTACCCTCACGTTTAAGTTCTTTATAAGCTTCTTTTAAATCTACTTTGATAGTATCCAGTTCATCATTTATAGCCCTCGCATTCGAGGTTCTACCAACTACCCTATTCATTTTACCATCCCATTCTTCTGGAAGACTCCAAAGTTCAGTATTAAATTCTGTACGCTTCCCATCTAAAGTAATTCTTACATAGATGGGTGCAATGTCATTTTTCATTCTGGATTTTACCAGACGAAATAAAATTTTGAAAGTTTTTGAAGTTTGCATTTTCTTTCGTTTTAGGTTAAACATCCTAACACGAAAGTTAAATCACTGAGAAAGGCTTGCTTTCTTTATAAAAGGTAAGGAAAAAAATAAATCTGGTGTGTTGGTTCTGTTCCCGAATTGTTCCCGATTTATTTGATTTGAAAACTAACTAAATGATGACAAAAAAAAATTAAAAATCTGAAAATCATTTAGTTAGCAATCAATTAAAATCATTTAAAATGATTTTGTCGGGGTGGCAGGATTCGAACCTGCGACCTCCGCGTCCCAAACGCGGCGCGATAACCGGGCTACGCTACACCCCGAATTGGTTATCCTTGTAATTAAAAGAAAATTGCGGAGAGAATGGGACTCGAACCCATGCGACACTTACGCGTCGACAGATTAGCAATCTGCTCCGTTACCACTCCGGCACCTCTCCAATAATCTTACTTGTGTATGAACCTACGCAAAACGCGGATGCAAAAATACCCTTTCATTTGTAACATCGCAACTATTTTTTGATTTTTTTAAACCGTAATTATTTAGTACATAAATTACTCAGGGTACTCCACCCTTAAATGGTAAATATTGGTCAGTTTTTGTTTTAAAACCTTCTTTACCATTTCTATTTCTTTAAGGGTAATATTGGCGTTTAAAAATTGATTGGCCTGCATTTGCCCTTTTACAATTTTTTCCACAAATTCATCAATAATGATGTAAGTTGGGTTCTTTAAACTTTTTGAGGCCGCTTCAACAGAATCTGCTATCATTAAGATTGCAGTCTCCTTAGAAAATGGAATAGGACCTGGATATCTAAAATCTTTTTCGTCTACCGCTTGTTCCAATTCCTGTTGTTTCTTAAAAAAGTAAAAAACCAAGGTTGTACCGTGATGCGTTCTTATAAAATCTATTATCCTATCTGGAAGTTTATTTTTTCTTGCTATTTCAATTCCATGTATCACATGATCAATAATAATCTTTGCGCTTTCCTTAGGCGGCAAATCGTCATGCGGATTCACGCTTGTTATTTGATTTTCAGTAAAAAAACTAGGCTTGCCCATCTTTCCAATATCATGATACAAGGCCCCTACCCTAACCAACATAGCATTAGCCCCAATTTCGTTGGCAGCTGCTTCTGCAAGATTGGCTACCTGAAGGGAATGATGAAACGTGCCAGGAGCCTTATCCGATAATTCCTTTAACAACTTGGAATTGGTATCTGAAAGCTCTAAAAGCGAAACATCTGATATTAAACCAAATATTTTTTCATACATATAAATAAGAGGTTGCGCAAAAAGCGTTAGAAGTCCATTTAAAATAAAGACTCCAAACAATATCCATTCAATATTTTCAAGATTGCCCTCATGTATTGCATGAAACGCAAAATACCCAATAATGTATATCAACGTAATCTGCCCTACTGAGATAAAAAGATTGGCACGTTTATAAAGTTCTGATGCGGTTAAAATGGTTACAATACCAGCAATAATTTGTAAAAAGATATATTCAAAACTATTGGGAACCACAAACCCAAGTATAAGAACGGTTAGCACATGAACAAACAGCCCTAGTCTAGCATCAAAAAAGTTTTTAAGGATTAAGGGCAGAATGCAAAGAGGTACAACGTAAACATAGCTCTCATTGTTCTTCACCATAAGTGTGGTTGCAAAAACCATTAGCAATACATTCACAAAAATGAATGTGACCTTATTGTTATTCTGGAAGATTTCACTGCGATACCGCTTTAAGAAAAGGAACAACATAATTAATACTAAAGCCACCAAAATGGTATACCCTAGAAGAATGAAATAATAATTATCTCCTCTCCATAGTTCCGATTCATATTCTTCTTTCAAAGAATTAAGGATTTTAAAATTTTCCGCCTCGACCACTTCACCCTTCGCAATAATTAGTCTCCCTTCTGAAACTTCCCCTCGTGTAAAAGAAATTTTGGATAATTCTTCCTCCAAGGCTCTTTCGGTAAGTGCTTCATCAAAGAAAACATTCGTTTCTATTACTCTAACTATCAACGTTTCCAAAACTTCTTTCGCTGGAGTTCTTTTAGTGGATAAAATTGATGAAACTCTTTTCTTGGACTCCGGTAAATCCATAAAGCTATTAGAGCCTAGGGGTCGTGCTTCATTATTCTTAACAAGTAAAATGGAACTTGAAGTTGGCAAATCTTGGAACACGCCTACTCCATAAATACTATCTACCACCTCCAATCCTGTATCCAGTATAATTTTTTGTTGAGGGCTTGGATAGGCACTTTGCGCAAAAAAACCATTTAAATCGGTTTGCAATGCTTTTTTAGCCGCGACAGGCACATCTCCATCAAATGTGTAGTAATCCGTTTTATTATCGCGGAGTGAACGTTGCTCATCGGCAATTTCTGCTTCCGTCTTCTTTATAGAGAAATCAATGGGAGCATATAGGTTTTCATACTGCCAAGGCTTTCCTTTCTGAAATTCATATTTAAACTTACCACCCTTTGGGAAAAAGAATACAATAAGTGCAACGGAAACTAAATATAGAAAATACTTGTATGCAAGTGATTGATGCTTGTAAACATTATCCAAAGTTTTTCCCATTCCGTGTACTGTTAGCATCAAAAATAGAAAATATAAATAAGAAGTGGTCCTCCCTTTATAGACTAGAGCTTTGCATTTAATTTTAGTATTTTCGCATTAGTAAAAATGCATACATGAATAAAGTCGTTATTGTTTCAGCTGTTAGAACGCCAATTGGAAGTTTTATGGGTTCATTGTCCAGTGTTCCTGCACCTAAATTGGGTTCAATTGCTATAAAAGGAGCATTGGAAAAGATAAATTTAAAACCAGAACAAGTAGAAGAGGTTTTAATGGGCAATGTTGTACAAGCAGGAACTGGCCAGGCTCCTGCAAGACAAGCCGCTATATATGCTGGAATTCCCAATACGGTTCCCTGCACCACAATAAATAAAGTATGTGCTTCTGGCATGAAAGCCATAATGCAAGCAGCGCAATCCATTGCTTTAGGAGAAAATTCTATTGTAATTGCTGGAGGTATGGAAAACATGAGCCTTATTCCCCACTATACTTATATGAGAAATGGCGTGAAATTTGGACCTGCAACTTTAGTGGATGGCATGCAAAAAGATGGATTGGTGGATGCATATGATCAAAATGCCATGGGTGTTTGTGCAGATGCGTGTGCCACAGAGCACAATTTTAGCCGGGAAGAACAAGACGCCTATGCAATTCAATCCTATAACAGGTCGGCCGAAGCATGGAAAGCTGGCAAATTTGCCAATGAAGTTGTTCCTGTGGAAGTTCCCCAACGCAGAGGGGAGCCAATCATTGTTAATGAAGATGAAGAGTATACCAATGTGAAAATGGAGAAAATCCCTGCCTTAAGACCTGCCTTTACTAAAGACGGCACCGTTACCGCGGCCAATGCTTCAACCATCAATGACGGTGCAGCAGCTGTGGTGCTTATGAGCGCAGATAAAGCATCTGAATTAAATCTGATTCCTTTAGCTACAATAAAAGGTTATGCTGATGCAGCACGCGAGCCTGAATGGTTTACCACCGCTCCAGCAAAAGCCTTACCGAAAGCTTTGGACAGAGCCGGAGTACCTATGGAAGATATTGAATTCTTTGAGTTCAACGAGGCATTTTCTGTTGTTGGTCTTGCCAATATGAAACTTTTGGGCTTAAAAGATTCCAATGTAAACGTAAATGGCGGGGCTGTTTCATTGGGGCATCCTTTGGGTTGCTCCGGAGCACGAATTACGATTACCTTGCTTAACATACTTGAGCAGAACAATGCAAAATTTGGTGCCGCGGCCATTTGTAATGGTGGGGGTGGTGCTTCTGCAATTGTTTTAGAAAGAAATTAATTTATTCAAGCTCATTAAATAGATGCAATACGGAATTTGCCATCTAAGTATTGTTCCCATCAGAACACTCGCTGATGATAGCAGTGAAATGATCTCTCAATTAATGTATGGAGAACATTTTAAAGTTTTGGAGTATAGAAAAAAATGGAGCAGAATTAGAGTTGCATACGACCATTGTGAGGGTTGGGTTTCCAACAATCAAATTACTTTAATACCCGAAGAAGAATTTGACATACTTAATTCCGAAAAAAATAAAAGGTTTTCTTCGGATATCATTTCTCATATATGTACTGAAGATGAAATGCTGATGCCCATTCTAATTGGGTCTATGGTCTCTAAAACAGCCCCCTTACAACACATTTTTGAAGGGAATTTTATTGAAGGTGCAAACAAGAAATCCAGTTTGGTAGATATAGCGTTGTTATACTTGAAATCACCCTATCAGAGCGGTGGAAAAACTCCGTTTGGTATAGATTGTTCTGGATTTACCCAAATGGTGTATAAGATAAATGGGCATGCGCTAAAAAGAAGCGCGGAACAACAATCCAAACAAGGTGAAGCTTTAAGTTTTATAGAAGAAAGTGAAGCCGGAGATTTAGCTTTTTTTGATAATAATGAAGGAATTATTGATCATGTCGGGATTATTTTAAAGGACAACTACATCATTCATGCTCATGGTCATGTACGCATTGACCGTATTGATCATACCGGCATTTTTAATGCCCATAAAAAACAGTACACCCATAAACTAAGGGTGATAAAAAAAGTGATATAAAAAAAGCTCCACTTGGTGGAGCTTTTTTTAATTTTTACTGCTGAAGAAATTATTCTCCCAATAGCTTTTTTATTCTCATAAAATTTTCAGTATCACCCAAAGCACCATATATGTTCTTTAGTTGAGCCAAAACACTTTGATTATCAGGGTTTGTTTTTAATGCATCCTCCAAAATTTTTGAGCCTTCTAAAAACAAATTATCTTTTTGCTCTTTCAATTCATCATATCTAGCAATATCTGATCTTGAACTACCAAGAGTATTCATTTCATCAATAAGACCATTACCCTCGTTTACATAAGTAGTTGAAAGGTTCAATAGTGCATTAATGTAACCAGGATCAATAGCTAAAGTCTTTTTGTATGCTTCTCTTGCATCTTCTAAATTACCTTGCTCCATATTTATAACTCCAATGTTGTAAAGCAAATCAGCGTTATCAGGAGCCATATCAGAGGCTTGAGCCATCAATTCTTTAAATTTTTCTTTATCCCCCATGGCATAGTACAAATTAGCTTCACCTAAAACTAGGTTAACATCATTTGGATCTACCGCTCTTGCATCTGCATATGCTGCTAGGGCTTTATCATTATCACCTAATTGTTGGTTTATTAAGGCAATGTTTTTTACAATTTCAGCCTTTTTAGAAGGAGACTTTTCTTCTTTTGGATCCTTATGAGTTCCAGCTTTTACATAAAGGTCTCTGGTATTCTTATCCATAGTCTCAACCTCACCGGTTTCAATATTAACCGCAGTGAAAGTAACATCACTACCATCATAGCCAATTTCCTTAAGCTCATCATAGTATTCCAATGACTTTTCATAGTTTTGGCCATTTACGGCGCTACTGGCTGCGTAGTACAAATAAAGCGTATCCGTTGGGCTCAATTTATATGCTTGGTATAATTTTTCCGCCGCTTCTCCAAACTTTTTCTCATTGTTGTCCTCCACAGCAGCATTTACCAAATCAGCTGTTATTTGAGCCAAGTTCTGTCTAGCTATTGTAGTATATTTTTCTTTACCGGCCGCTTCCTCAATCGTAATGACTTTATTGAAAGCATCAATTGCAGGTTGAAAAGCTGTAGCATCTCCTTTTTTGGCCAAGTCAGAATACGTATTACCCTTAACGGCGTAATATTGTGCTTGTATTTTGGCATCAGCGGCATCAATTAAAGATGCAGCTCCTTCCAAAGCGGTCTTAGCACTCTCGGAGTCTCCTGTTTTAAGTGCTTTTTCTGCTGCCTTGATTTCATTTTTTTGGGAAAAGCCCATCGTAGAAATCCCTATGGCTAGTAGTATTAAAACTTTAGTCTTCATTTTAAATGTAATTATAATTATTAGTGTTTATGTTTATTCTTTTGTTTCGTCGGAATTATTATCAATTGCCGTGCCATCTTCCCCATTGACCTCAATATCAAGGATATCGGTTTCCTCTACAGCATCTTCATCCTTCATTACTTTAGCAACAGCAGCAATAGAATCATTGTCCTTTAAGTTAATGAGTTTTACACCTTGTGTGGCTCTTCCCATTACCCGCAAATCTTCTACGCCCATCCTAATAGCAATCCCAGATTTATTTATGATCATCAAATCATCAGTATCCGAAACATTTTTAATAGCCACAAGACCTCCCGTTTTATCAGTAATTGAGATTGTTTTGACTCCCTTACCTCCTCTATTGGTTACCCTGTAGTCATCTATTGTGGAACGTTTTCCATACCCATTTTCAGAAACTACTAAGATATCGTCTTCAAAGTTATGTACAGATACCATGCCTATTACCTCGTCATCGGCATTGGCTAAGGTAATTCCACGCACACCTGAAGCATTTCTACCCATAGGTCTTGTCTTACTTTCTTCAAAACGAATAGCCTTTCCTGATTTCAATCCTAAGAAAATTTGACTTGTACCTGTTGTCAATTTAGCTTCAAGTAACTCATCTTCTTCCCTAATGGTTATGGCATTGATACCATTTTGACGTGGTCTTGAATATTGTTCCAAGGAAGTCTTTTTAACAGTACCTTTCTTGGTGGCCATGATTACGTAATGACCATTAACATAATCTTCATCCTTTAAATCTTGAGTACAAATAAAGGCTTTGACCTTATCCTCACTTTCAATATTGATTAGATTCTGAATGGCTCTTCCTTTGGAAGTTCTGCTTCCTTCAGGTATTTCATAAACACGCATCCAGAAACATTTCCCTTTTTGCGTGAAGAACAGCATGTATTGATGGTTCGTACCTACAAAAAGATGTTCCAAGAAATCCTCGTTTCTTGTGGAAGAAGCCTTTTGGCCTACTCCACCCCTATTCTGTGTCTTGTATTCCGTTAAAGGTGTTCTTTTAATGTAACCGGCATGTGAAATCGTTATGACAACCTGTTCATCAGGAATCATATCTTCAATACTTAAATCACCGCCAGCAAAGTTTATTTCCGACCTTCTTTCATCCCCATACTTATCCTTAATTTCTTGCAATTCATCTTTAATGATTTGCATTCTTCTCTCTTTCTTATCCAGGATATCCTTTAGGTCTTCAATCGTCTTCAAAAGCGCATCGTACTCCTCGCGTAGTTTATCCTGCTCCAGTCCCGTAAGCTGGCGCAAGCGCATTTCTACAATAGCTTTGGCCTGAATTTCAGTCAATTTGAAGCGCTCCATTAAAGTACTTCTCGCTTCATCAACATTTGAAGATGCTCTGATTATCTTAATTACCTCATCAATATTGTCAGAGGCTATAATAAGCCCTTCTAGGATATGTGCTCGGTCTTCTGCTTTTTTAAGCTCGAACTTGGTTCTACGAACCACAACTTCGTGCCTATGCTCAACAAAATAGTGGATAATTTCTTTAAGATTGAGCAGTCTGGGCCTTCCGTTAACAAGGGCAATGTTATTAACACTGAAAGATGACTGCAATGCTGTGTATTTGTACAGCATGTTCAGAACTATGTTAGGAATGGCGTCACGTTTTAAAATGTAAACGATACGCATACCTTTTCTGTCTGATTCATCACGGATGGTAGAAATTCCCTCAATCTTTTTGTCATTGACAAGATCGGCAGTCTTTTTTATCATATCTGCCTTATTGACCTGATATGGAATTTCTGTCACAACAATGCATTCTCTGCCCTGTACTTCCTCAAAAGTAGCCTTGGCTCGCATTACAACACGTCCTCTACCGGTATGAAAGGCTTCCTTAACCCCATCGTAACCATATATGATACCTCCTGTAGGAAAATCTGGAGCTTTTATATGGGTAATCAGCTCATCAATTTCAATATCGTTATTTTCAATATAGGCCACGGTACCATCCACAACTTCACATAGGTTATGGGGTGCCATGTTCGTAGCCATACCCACTGCAATTCCAGATGCTCCATTAACCAATAGGCTAGGAACACGAGTGGGAAGAACGGTAGGTTCCTTTAAGGAGTCATCAAAATTTAACTGATGGTCAACGGTATCTTTATCAATATCCGCTAACATATCATCAGCTATCTTACGCATTCTTGCCTCCGTATAACGCATTGCTGCTGGACTATCCCCATCCACTGAACCAAAGTTTCCCTGTCCATCAACAAGCATATACCTTAAACTCCATTCTTGTGCCATACGCACCATTGAGTCATAGACCGATGTATCACCGTGTGGGTGATACTTACCCAATACCTCCCCTACAATACGGGCAGATTTTTTATGGGCGCTATTGGATCTAACACCTAATTCGTGCATACCATACAACACCCTTCTATGAACGGGCTTAAGTCCGTCCCTTACATCTGGTAAGGCACGTGACACAATGACCGACATTGAATAATCAATGTAGGCAGATTTCATCTCATCTTCAATGTTGATAGGAATTAACTTTTCTCCTTCCGCCATGCTAAAATCTAATTGTTTTTTGTGGTTAAAATATCATGCCAATATACGCAAAATCAAACCTTGCAAGACAACTGAAACTTACTTTATTAAAAAAATTATCAACAGTATTACTTTCGATTTAATTTGAGTAATAAAGCTATGTTAAACCTTGTATAAAGTGTCCCTTATTTCGACTTTAACTACTACTTTATCGAATATGGGTACGGTATTTGACTACGGTAAGGATACTTTTATTAATTTTAATTGCTGAAAAGGAAGTGTATGGACGATAATTTTTCCCCTAGAGTAAAAGACGTTATAGCTTATAGCAAAGAGGAAGCTCTTAGATTAGGGCATGATTTTATAGGAACCGAGCATTTAATGTTAGGGCTTTTAAGAGATGGAAATGGCAAAGCCATCAACATTTTGGACGCCCTAGATGTAGATTTGGATCATCTGAGAAGAAAGGTAGAGATTCTTAGTCCTGCCAATCCAAATACAGGAACAATACAAAAAGATAAAAAGAACCTGCATTTAACAAGACAGGCCGAGCGTGCCCTTAAGACTACTTTTCTTGAAGCCAAACTTTTTCAGAGTTCTTCAATTAACACGGCGCACCTTTTGCTTTGCATCCTTAGAAATGAAAACGATCCCACTACAAAACTGTTGCACAAGCTTAAAGTGGATTATGACAATGTAAAGGAGCAATTTAAATCTATGATTACCAGTGATGATGATTATTTAGATACACCACATGCCGAATCTTTTCCAAGTGACTCTGATGAGACTGGTGATTCTAAAGAAAGTACTTTTGGTTCTGGCTCATCGCAAAAAGGAGCAAAAAAGTCTAAAACACCTGTTTTAGACAACTTTGGTCGTGATTTGACCAAATTGGCAGAAGAAAATAAATTAGATCCTGTTGTTGGAAGAGAAAAAGAAATTGAGCGAGTATCCCAAATATTAAGTAGAAGAAAGAAAAACAATCCTCTGCTTATAGGTGAACCTGGTGTTGGTAAAAGTGCAATAGCTGAAGGACTGGCTTTGAGAATTATTAACAAAAAGGTTTCAAGAATTCTTTACAACAAGCGAGTTGTAACGTTGGATTTAGCCTCATTAGTAGCCGGCACAAAGTATCGTGGCCAGTTTGAGGAACGCATGAAGGCGGTTATGAACGAGTTGGAAAAGAATGACGATATCATTTTATTCATTGATGAAATACATACTATTGTAGGTGCTGGTGGCGCCACAGGAAGTTTAGATGCTTCAAATATGTTCAAACCTGCACTTGCCAGAGGTGAGATTCAATGTATAGGTGCAACCACCCTTGATGAATACCGTCAGTATATCGAGAAAGATGGTGCTCTTGAGAGGAGATTTCAAAAAGTAATTGTTGAACCCACAACAGTGGAGGAAACTATTGAAATTTTGATGAACATAAAAGGGAAGTATGAAGACCACCACAATGTATCTTACACAGATGATGCAATCAAAGCATGTGTTACGTTGACCAATCGCTATATGACAGATCGATTCTTGCCGGACAAAGCAATTGATGCTTTAGATGAGGCAGGTTCAAGAGTTCATATCGTAAACATGGATGTTCCAAAACAGATTTTGGAGCTTGAAGGACAATTGGAAGATGTTCGCGAACTGAAGAACAGTGTTGTTAAAAAACAGAAATACGAGGAAGCGGCTAAACTAAGAGATGATGAAAAACGATTGGAAAAGGAACTAGCTTCAGCTCAAGAAAGATGGGAAGAGGATAGTAAACTGAATCGTGAGACAGTTTCTGAAGATAACGTTGCTGATGTAGTTTCTATGATGAGCGGCATTCCTGTGAATAGAATTGCTCAAACTGAAAGTAATAAACTTGCTGAATTACCTGAATTAATCAAAGGCTTTGTAATTGGGCAAGATGAAGCAGTAGCGAAAGTAGCGAAAGCCATCCAACGTAATAGAGCTGGATTAAAAGATCCTAACAAGCCTATCGGTTCTTTTATTTTCTTGGGACAGACTGGAGTTGGGAAAACACAATTAGCAAAAATTCTTGCAAAAGAACTTTTTGATTCTGAAGATGCCCTTATCCGAATAGACATGAGCGAATACATGGAGAAATTCGCTATTTCTAGATTGGTAGGTGCGCCTCCGGGATATGTTGGTTATGAAGAAGGTGGACAATTAACAGAAAAAGTACGTCGCAAGCCGTATTCAGTAATTCTTTTGGATGAAGTTGAAAAAGCGCATCCAGATGTTTTCAATATGCTGTTACAAGTCTTAGATGATGGGTTTCTTACAGATAGCCTCGGAAGAAAGATTGATTTCAGAAACACTATCATCATCATGACATCCAACATTGGAGCACGTCAGTTGAAAGATTTTGGTCAAGGCGTTGGATTTGGAACTGCGGCCAAAAAGGCACAAGCAGATTCACATCAGAAAAGTGTTATTGAAAGTGCATTGAAAAAAGCATTCGCACCGGAGTTTTTAAATAGAATTGATGATGTTGTTGTCTTTAACTCATTAGAACGGGAAGACATTCATAAAATCATTGACATTGAACTTGATAAATTATTTGGCAGGATCAAGGATATAGGGTACAACCTAAGTCTTACTAAAAAGGCTAAGGATTATATTGCAGAGAAAGGATTTGACAAACAATATGGTGCAAGACCTTTAAAAAGAGCAATTCAGAAATACATTGAAGATGCTCTTGCTGAAGAAATTGTAAATTCCAAACTGGACGAAGGCGATAGTATTTTTATGGACTTGGATGAGAAAAAAGAAGAACTCACCATAAAAATTAAAAAACCTGAAAAAACGCCCAAAACGGAGCAATAAAAACGATTAAAGTAAAGAGCCGACAGTTTTGTCGGCTCTTTTTATTTTAAACAAACTTACCGTACGCAAAATAAAACTTACCGTACATGCGATATTTGCGCCTTTAGTCTAATATTTTTCTGCTCCTATTCTATTAGGTATACTTTCGTCCAAGAGACACTATAATATACTGGAGAATGAAAATTGCTTCTAACAAGAAAGCTATTGTTGTACGTGAATACCAATTGGACATTGGAAGTGTTCAGGTTTTTAACAACTACATGGTTTCAACTTTTGACGAAGGTGCTACACTAACACTGGAGAGAGCTTATCAAATTATTGGAATTTCAGAGATACATTTTAGAGATAAAGACTTTGGCTACATAAGCCTTAGAAAAAATTCTTATGCTGTAGACCCTACTATCTACAATTACTTAAGAGGGATGGAAAACCTAAAGGCTTTCGCAATTGTTTCCAAGAAAGAAATTGACATGCACAATTTTAAAATAGAGAAACTCTTTTACAAAAAGAATATGGAGTTCTTTATAGAGTATGACAATGCATTGGCTTGGGTAAAAAAAAGACTCAAAAAAAAATAACAAAAGAATAAAACCTAAGCTCCTTCCTGATTTTCTTGATTAGGTGGTCTTAATAGTTCCATATAAGCCTTACCAATATTTTCAACAATACCAGAAGCTTTTAAAGCTTCGTATCCATCAGCAGATACACCAATATCACCAGCCAGGCCATGCAAATAGACGCCAAAAACAGCTGCATGTAAAGAAGAATATCCCTGGGCCATTAAACCTGTAATC
This sequence comes from Flagellimonas sp. CMM7, assembly GCF_021390195.1. Classification (NCBI taxonomy): domain Bacteria; kingdom Pseudomonadati; phylum Bacteroidota; class Flavobacteriia; order Flavobacteriales; family Flavobacteriaceae; genus Flagellimonas; species Flagellimonas sp. CMM7. The sequence continues at coordinate 237,114 of NZ_CP090003.1, forward strand.
ATTCCTGTCAAAACATCGCCGGTACCTGCCGTGGCCATACCTGGATTTCCCGTTGTATTTACAAATCCCTTGTCCTTATAGATTACAATGCTATGTGCTCCTTTAATAACTAAAATACATTCGTTTTTGGTTGAAAACGCTTTGGCCTTTTTCAGTTTATCAAAATCATTGTCCCACTCCCCTATCAAACGTTCCAATTCCTTTGGATGAGGAGTTAAAACAGATTGTTTGGGAACATCTTTTAGCAAGCTAGGCTGTTTTGCCAAAATGTTTAGACCGTCTGCATCGATTACTATAGGAATTTCAACCTTCTTTAAAAACGAGCCGAAAGCCTTGCTTGTTTCATCTTTTGTGCCCATCCCCATACCTATCCCAATAGCAGCAGGTACAAATGGAATGTTAATCTCACCAATACTATCGTCCTCATCATCTGTAAGGACCATTATTTCTGGAATTGCAGTCTGCAAAGAATGATATCCACATTCAGGCACAAAGGCAGTAACCAAACCACTACCTACAGACAAACAAGCGTTACTTGCCATTTGAACAGCTCCAATTTTGCCATAGCTTCCCCCAATAATTACAGAATGCCCGTAAGTACCTTTATGTGAAAATTTGAGTCGCGGTCTATACATAGGTAAGACTTCTGGTCTCCCTATCAACTCATAATCTGCTTCGGTATTAACCAAAAACTCAGCATCCAATCCAATATCCAGAATCTCCCATTGGTTTTGGTAAACTCCTGTTTCTGGGAGAAAAAATACCAGTTTAGGAACCTGAAAGCTCAATACAAAACTAGCCCTAACAACATGTTCTCCTTCCCATGGATTTCTGTTTGAAGGCAAACCTGAGGGTATATCCACTGAAAGTATAAACGCAGAAGAGGAGTTTAAATGTTTAATAAGATTGGCAACCCAAACATCTGGAGGTCTATTTAATCCTATTCCAAAAATTGCATCTACAATAATGTCATTGGGGTTTATCTTTGGAAACGAACAATCCGAATCTAAAAATTCTGGCCATAGTTTTCGCTCCTTTAATCTATCAAGGTTTATTAGAAAGTCCTTAGAACGTTTTTCACTATAATTGACCACATAAACCTCAATTGCATATCCATTCTCATGAAGATGCCTGGCCAATGCCGCCCCATCTCCTCCATTATTCCCAATACCGCAGAACAAGTGAATTTTAACTTGAGCTCCTTGTAACCTTGAATGCATCCATTCAAATAGCTTGGTAGCCACTCTTTCCATAAGAGCATCACTTGTAATCTGCTGCTTATTTATTGTGAATTTATCAGCTTCATAGATTTGACTGGCGGTAAAAATTTTCATTCAACAAGAAAAATTGATTATTACTATAGATTTCGCAAAAATTTTTGAATCATTTGAGGAAGAAATCAAAAGTACTACTTTTGACATTGATTATTGTACTATGCAATTTAAACAAACGGATATTAACCCTTCAATGATGGAATCTTTTTCATCTATCTTCACTTTGGTTACCATTACCCCTTTGGGGTAATCTGCTAATTATTTTCGTCCGTATTTAATCTATTTTCAACATTTTTCAACAATATTCATCATGAAAGTCTTAAAATTTGGTGGTACATCAGTGGCCAATCCAGAAAATATAAATCGAGTCAAAGCTATTGTCCAAAGTAACCATACGGAGAAAGTAGCCATTGTAGTATCCGCATTTGGAGGTATTACAGACTTACTGCTCAATACGTCTCGTTTGGCTTCAAATCAAGATTTGGCTTATAAAAAAGGTCTTACAGAAATCGAGAACAGACATATTGAAACAATTAGGGAGCTTATCCCTGTTCAAGCTCAAAGTACCATCTTAAGTAAAATGAAAAGTGACCTAAATGTCCTGGAAACCCTTTTGGAAGGCTCATTTTTAATTGGAGAGCTTACTCCAAAACTATCGGACAAAATAGTTAGTTATGGAGAATTACTCTCTTCTTTCATCATTGGTGAATTCTTTAAAGCTGAAGGTTTGGATGCAGAATTTAAGGATAGTAGACAGTTAATACTAACCGACGAAACGTATGGCAATGCAAATATCAATGTTGAAAACACTTATAATAATTGCAATACTTATTTTGAGAATGCCAATCATCAAATAACCGTACTTCCGGGGTTTGTTTCATCAAGTGTCTCTGGAAACTCCACAACGTTGGGAAGGGGCGGTTCAGACTATACCGCAGCAATTATAGCTGCAGCTCAAGAGGCGGACATTTTAGAAATATGGACAGATGTAAGTGGCATGTTCACAGCCAATCCTAAACTAGTAAAACAAGCTAAGTGTGTCTCCCATATTAGTTACGAAGAAGCAATGGAACTTTCACATTTTGGAGCTAAGGTCCTTTACCCACCAACAATCCAACCTGTCTTAAGTAGAGGAATCCCTATTGTCATCAAAAATACTTTTAAGCCTGAGGATGAAGGAACTTATATTTCCCAAAACAATAACGGAAATGGAAAAACAGTAAGAGGTATTAGTCACGTGGACAATATTAGTTTACTTTCTTTAGAAGGGCCAGGCATGATAGGTGTTCCCGGAATATCCAAACGTTTTTTTGAAACCTTATCCCTAAAAAACGTAAGTGTTGTCCTCATTACGCAGGCTTCTTCTGAGCATTCCATCTGTGTTGGTATTTCAGATGAGGATGTTGAAAAAGCGGTAGAAGCTGTCAACATTGCTTTTGATTATGAAATAGCCAGCAATAAAATAAAACCTGTTCTTGTTGAAAAAGACCTTGCCATTGTAGCCTTGGTTGGGGACAATATGAAAAGTCACCAAGGGTTGAGCGGTAAAATGTTCAGTACTCTAGGAAAGAACAATGTAAATATAAGAGCCATTGCTCAAGGCGCTTCTGAACGGAATATTTCCGCAGTAATTACAAAAACCGATGTAAAAAAAGCTCTTAACTCATTACACGAAGAGTTTTTTGAGGAAAATATAAAACAACTCAATCTCTTTGTAATGGGAGTAGGAAACGTTGGTTCCAAGTTCCTAAACCAAATAAGGCAACAGAAAAAATACTTAAAAGACGAACTTAAACTAAATCTGCGGGTCATTGGTATAAGTAATTCTAGAACCATGACCTTTGACGAAGATGGAATCTCATTAAAGGATTGGGAAAGTACTTTGAAAAATGGGCAAAAAGCAGATAAAGAAGCATTTTTTAAAACAGTAAAAATGCTAAATTATCGCAATAGTGTTTTTGTGGACAATACCGCAAGCGGTCAAGTTTCTGAAAGTTATCCTGACTACCTTAAAAATAGCATCTCCGTAGTCACTTGCAACAAAATTGCCTGTTCCTCAAATTATACTTTTTACAAAGAGTTGAAGCAATTGGCAAAGCGATACAATTCGCCATTTTTATTTGAGACCAATGTTGGTGCAGGGCTTCCAATTATTGATACCTTAAAACATCTTATCGCTTCTGGTGATAAAGTAAAAAAGATTCAAGCCGTATTGTCCGGAAGCTTAAATTTTGTGTTCAACAACTTTAATGATGAAGTTACTTTTCATGATATTGTTAAACAAGCACAAGAAGAAGGCTATACGGAGCCTGACCCCACTATTGATCTTAGTGGTGTAGATGTAATGCGAAAGATTTTAATCCTAGCGCGAGAAAGTGGAAATCAATTGGATATAGAACAAATAGAAAACGATTCCTTTCTACCAAAAGAAAGTTTGGAGACCAATTCAAATGAAGCTTTTTTCGAATCATTAAAGCAAAACGAGGCAATGTTTCAAAAACTGTTCAAAGAAGCTAAGGATGTTGATAGCAAACTTAAATATGTAGCGCAATTTGAAAATGGGAAAGCAAAGGTTGGGCTTCAAAAAATACCAAAAGGACATGATTTTTATAATCTAGAGGGCAGTGATAACATTGTGTTGTTTTATACAGAGCGATATCCAAATCAACCTCTAATTATTAAAGGTGCAGGTGCAGGTGCCGAAGTCACAGCTTCTGGTATCTTTGCTGATATCATACGAATCGGAAATTTCTAAGATGGAAGAAATAAAGGTTTTTTGTCCGGCAACTATCGCCAATGTCTCCTGTGGTTTTGATGTCCTTGGACTCGCATTGGATTCTGTGGGTGATGAAATGATAGTCCGAAAAACATCGGAAAAAGGAATAACAATCACCAAAATTTTAGGTCAGAAACTACCATTGGAAACCAACAAAAATGTTTCTGGCGTAGCTGGTTTAGCACTATTGGAAAAAAGTGATTATCAAGGAGGTTTTGAAATTGAAATAGATAAAAGAATTAAACCAGGTAGTGGAATAGGAAGTAGCGCGGCTAGCTCTGCTGGAGCAGTATGGGCAATGAATGAATTGTTGGGAAAACCCTTTTCCAACCTGGAACTAGTTCAATTTGCCATGCAAGGCGAAAAACTGGCCAGTGATGTGGCCCATGCAGACAATGTAGCTCCTGCTATATATGGTGGATTTACTTTGGTAAGAAGTTATGACCCTTTGGACATTATATCCATTCCTACCCCAAGTGAACTTTTTGCAACTGTAATCCATCCACAGATTGAAATTAAAACCTCTGATTCCAGAAAGATTTTAAAAACGAATATAACCCTTGAAAAAGGCATACAACAATGGGGCAACGTAGGCGGTCTTATTGCTGGGCTTTTTAAAAATGATTATAACTTAATAGGTCGTTCTTTAGAAGATTCCATTGTAGAGCCCATTCGGTCAATATTGATTCCTGGTTTTGATGACATAAAATCCAACGCACTGGATGTTGGCGCTTTAGGGTGCGGTATTTCTGGTTCTGGCCCTTCCATTTTTGCTTTGAGCAAAGGAGAGAATACGGCACAAAAAGTAGCTGGGTCCATGAAAGAAACCTATGGGAATATTGGAATTCCTTTTGACATTCATGTTTCCAAAGTCAATACAAAAGGTGTAAAAAGAATAGCATAAATCCATGAAGTTTTACAGTTTAAATAATTCCAACGTTCAAGCTTCCTTTAAGGAGGCGGTCATTGCGGGTATTGCTCCAGATAAAGGATTGTATTTTCCAGAAGAAATTAGACCGTTATCTACTGAGTTTTTTGAAAACATAGACTCCTACTCCAATCACGAAATAGCCTTTAAAGCAATACATCAATTTGTAAGCGCTGACATTCCTGACCAAGTTCTAAAGGAAATCATTGAGAACGTACTGGATTTTAATTTCCCAGTGGTGGAGATTGAGGAAAATGTAGCCACACTTGAGCTTTTTCATGGTCCCACCATGGCATTTAAAGATGTAGGGGCACGGTTTATGGCCAATTGTCTAGGTTACTTTTCAAAGGGTGAGAATAATGAGGTTACAGTGCTTGTGGCAACATCTGGTGATACCGGTGGTGCTGTAGCTAATGGTTTTTTGGGCGTCAAAGGCGTTAATGTAGTCATTCTTTATCCTAGTGGAAAAGTAAGTGACATACAAGAAAAACAATTAACCACTTTAGGTCAGAATATCGTGGCCATGGAAGTGAACGGCACTTTTGATGACTGTCAACGGATGGTAAAAAACGCTTTTCTGGATACTAAAATTACGGATCAAAGGAAATTGACTTCTGCAAACAGTATTAATATAGCTAGATGGTTACCGCAATTGTTCTATTTTTTGTTTGCCTATAAACAAGCAAAACAAGAAGGCAAAGAAATTATATTTTCTGTACCCTCAGGTAATTTTGGAAACATTTGCGCAGGAATAGTAGCCCAAGAATTAGGTATGCCGGTAAAACATTTTATAGCATCGACCAATGCCAATACCGTGGTTCCAAATTTCATGAAGAATGGTGTTTATGAGCCTATGCCTTCTATAGCAACCATTTCTAACGCTATGGATGTTGGCGATCCCAGCAATTTTATTAGAATAAGACATTTGTATCAAGATGATTTTTCTACGATTAAAAAAAATCTTTCATCTTACTCTTTCTCGGATGATGCTACCAAGTCAACAATGAAAGAGATTTATTCAAAATCTGGTTATGTAACGGATCCTCACGGAGCGGTGGGTTATCTTGGTCTTAAGGAGTATCAGAAATCAAATCCAGATGTCTATGGCATCTTTTTGGAGACCGCACATCCCGTTAAGTTTTTAGACGTTGTTGAGGACACGCTCGGTCTTTCTCCAGAAATACCTCCCCAAATTCAAAAAGTAATGGGTAAGGAAAAAAAATCAATCAAAATCAATTCTTATGAAGGGCTAAAATCCTATTTAATGGATAGTTAGCATATTTCTCTTCTCAATTAACATCACTTTGTTCAAAACATTAGCTGTTAAATAGGCTCATCTTGGGTGAATTCAATACATTTATCCCATAAATTGATGTCATGAAAACTATTGCATTAAGTGAAACACATATTTCTTTAGGAGCTAAAATGGTTTCTTTTGCTGGGTATAATATGCCAGTATCTTATGAAGGTGTGAATATTGAACATGAAACGGTTAGAAAGGCTGTTGGTGTATTTGATGTTTCTCACATGGGTGAATTTCTTATTGAAGGGCCAAAAGCTTTGGATTTGATTCAAAAAGTAACTTCTAATGATGCTTCCAAACTAGTGATTGGTAAGGCCCAATATAGCTGTTTCCCAAATGAGACAGGCGGAATTGTTGATGATTTGATCGTTTATAAGATAAAAGAAGAAACATACTTATTGGTCGTAAATGCTTCAAATATTGAAAAAGATTGGAATCATATTTCAAAATACAATGAAGCAATTGGCGCCACCATGAAAGACTTATCTGATGAGTATTCCTTATTGGCCATACAAGGACCAAAAGCAGTTGATGCCATGCAATCCCTATCATCCGTTAATCTTTCTGATATAAAATTCTACAACTTTGTTGTTGGTGACTTTGCAGGAATAGAACATGTTATTATTTCGGCAACAGGTTATACCGGTTCTGGAGGCTTTGAGATTTATTGTAAAAATTCTGAAGTAAAACAAGTCTGGGACAAGGTCTTAGAAGCCGGAGCCAATTTTGGAATAAAACCTATTGGTTTAGCAGCTCGCGACACCTTACGATTGGAAATGGGTTATTGCCTCTATGGCAATGATATTGATGACACTACCTCTCCGTTGGAAGCAGGATTAGGATGGGTGACCAAATTCACAAAAGATTTTGTCAATAGTGAAGCTTTGGCAAAAGAAAAAGAAGAAGGAGTCAAAAGAAAATTGATTGCCTTCCAAATAGAAGAAAAAGGTATTCCAAGGAATGGGTACGTTATACTGAATGAAGAAGGTGATGAAATTGGGAAAGTCACATCTGGCACCATGTCCCCTTCCCTTTCAAAAGGAATTGGTTTGGGATATGTTACTAAAGAAAACTCAAAAGTAGATAGCAGTATATATATTCAGATAAGAAAAAATCAAGTTCCTGCCACCATTGTAAAACTTCCATTTTATAAGTCATAAATGCAAGATTTTCAGCCCATAATAGACCATATTGTCAATGAAGCCAAAAGGCAAACGGACAAGGGCGAATTAGCAAACTATATCCCAGAACTTTCCAATATTGATTCCAATAAATTTGGCATCTGTATATTGGATACCAATGGCACTGAATATAATGCCGGGGATTCCCATGAACAGTTTTCAATACAGAGTATTTCAAAAGTGCTATCCTTATCTATGGCTTTTTCTATAATGGGGGAAAATTTATGGGAGCGAGTTGGTGTGGAACCATCTGGAGACCCATTCAACCATCTATCATTGTTAGAAATGGAGAATGGTATTCCAAGAAATCCATTAATCAATGCCGGAGCCATAGTTATAAGTGATATTCTAATTTCAAATCTAAAAAATCCAAAGTCAGATTTTTTAAAATATGTCCAAGGTATCGCCAACGATTCTTCTATTTCCTATGATGAAAAAGTTGCAGCGTCTGAAAAAAGAACTGGTTTTAGAAACTATGCAGCGGCATACTTGATAAAATCTTTCGGAAACTTGAAGAATGATGTTGATACGGTATTGGATTTTTATTTCCATTCCTGTTCCATTAAAATGTCATGTGAGCAATTGGTGAAAGTCTTCTATATTTTCATGAACCGTGGCAACTGCCTTCAAAATAACAATTATCTAAAAATACCACAGGTAAAACGCATTAATGCCATAATGCTTAGTTGTGGTTTTTATGATGAGGCTGGTGAATTTGCCTTTGAAGTTGGTTTACCTGGAAAAAGTGGTGTAGGTGGCGGCATTGTTGCACTATTGCCCAATAAGTTTTGTGTGGCTACTTGGTCGCCCGGATTAAATAAAAAAGGAAATTCCAAACTAGGTATGCTGGCTTTGGAAAAACTAACAACCGATACTGGTTTGTCAATATTCTAATATTTGGATAAAAAAAAGATACTTATACTTGGAGCAAGTGGTTTTATAGGCAATGCTATCTACAAAGAACTCTGCTCCTACTTTGATACATATGGCACTTATTGCTCCAACACTTCTTTCTCAAAGAATCAACAATTTTATAGGTATGATTTAGAAGAGGATGATATTTTCCGTGTTTTGGAAAAGGTAAACCCAGATTTTATTATTTCTGCATTACGGGGAAATTTTGGTGCCCAAATTCAAGCGCATCAACATTTGATGGAATATCTTTTAAATCACGAATCCAAACTATATTTTATTTCTTCTGCCAATGTTTTTGACGCGTACAGTAAATTTCCTTCTTACGAGTCTGACAAAACGCTTTCTGAAAGTGTCTATGGACGACTTAAGATTAAGATAGAGAATATGATGATGCGGTTACCCAAAGAGAAAACCGCCATTTTAAGAGTGCCCATGGTTTTTGGAAATACATCGCCCAGAGTCAAGGAAATTAGAACATACTTGGAAAGTAATGAGCCAATAGAGGTGTTTCCAAATCTCATTATAAATGTGACCAATGATGACAAGCTTACCCAACAAATCCATTATTTGATCAATAGGGACAAAAGCGGTATTTTTCATTTAGGTAGTATTGATTTAATTCAGCATGAAGAATTCATCAAAGAAATCATTAAACGTATTGGTAATTTTCATCCCTTGCTTAAAAGGGTGTTTACCACCAACGAAGATCGTTACTTAGCGGCATTGCCCAAGGATAACAAACTTCCAAAAAACCTTAGAATTCATTATCAAGATATCATTGACCATCACGTTACCGTTGATTAATCTTTGCGAAGCTTTTTTTTGAAATTTTAAACATGATTTAGCTAACTTTAGGAAAAATGGAAGCTCATGGAAAAGTTAAGTGCCGCTCAAATTGAAGAATTTCTAAAAAATCTAAATGGATGGGCATATGATGACGGTATGATTTGGAAATCATTCAAATTTCAAGATTTTAAAGACACCTTTTCCGTAATGACAAGGATTGCCTTTGAATGTGAAAAACAAAATCATCATCCCAATTGGGAAAATGTCTATAACAACCTTACTATCAAACTAAATACGCATGATGTGGGCGGCATTACCCTAAATGATTTCAATCTTGCAAAAAGCATAGAAAAAATTGTCAACAATAAATAGTGACACTGCTTTAAGTTACACTTGACAAGGGAGCATTTTTTGCTAAATTTGCCCCTATCCATAACCAAAATTAATTCATGGGAAGAGCATTTGAATTTAGAAAAGCGCGAAAAATGAAACGTTGGTCCGCTATGTCCAAAGCCTTTACACGCATAGGCAAGGATATTGTAATGGCGGTAAAAGAAGGAGGTCCAGACCCTGACTCCAACTCCAAACTGCGAGCTGTAATTCAAAATGCTAAGTCCGTCAACATGCCCAAGGACAATGTGGAGCGAGCGATTAAAAGAGCTAGCGACAAAAGTCTGGGCGACTATAAAGAAGTTTTGTTCGAGGGTTATGCACCTCATGGCATTGCTATCCTAGTGGAGACTGCGACAGACAACAATACAAGAACAGTAGCTAACATTAGAAGTTATTTCAATAAATGTAATGGCAGCCTTGGAACATCGGGTTCTGTAGAATTTATGTTTGACCACACATGTAATTTCCGTATTCCTGCGGAGGGAATAGATGCAGAAGAGCTTGAACTGGAAATGATTGACTTTGGGGCAGAGGAAGTTTTTGTGGATGAGGATGGCATATTGATTTATGCTCCTTTTGAAAGTTTTGGGTCCATCCAGAAAGAATTGGAATCAAGAGAGATTGAGATTTTGTCATCCGGTTTTGAACGCATTCCCCAAGTGACCAAGCAACTCAGTGAAGAACAGGCTCTGGAAGTAGAGAAACTTCTTGAAAAAATTGAAGAAGATGACGATGTCCAGAATGTCTACCATACCATGCAAGAGTAACATCTATTTAAACCTTGATTTGTAAGTAAGGAATTGTTTGGCGACCAAATAACAAACTATTCCGCCATGCGAAACATAATCACCATCCTTGTTCTGCTATTTGCTGTAGGAGGCATCTATTCTCAAGAAATGACCTCTGCCAAACTTCTTGAGCTCATAGAACAAGAAGCGGATACTGTTAAAGCGAACGGTAATTCTATCCAGTTTTTAATCAAAGAGAATATGCTAATCTGCATTTATGATGAGAATGCAAATAGAATGCGTATTATTTCTCCCATTGTAAAACGGGAAGAAATTGGTGAAGAAGAATTACTAAATGCATTTGTGGCCAACTTCCATTCGGCATTAGATGTAAAGTATGCCTTAAGTGATGAGATTATCTGGTCCGTTTTCACTCATCCGTTAATGGAACTTTCAGAACATCAAGTTGTAGATGCCATAAATCAAGTGTATTCTGCCGCTGTTACATTTGGCAGTTCTTACTCAAGCACAAATATTGTATTTCCGGGAAACACAAAAAAGACTGAGAAACCCAGGCCCAAAGTCTTAAAAAAAATCTAGAAACTATATTCCGGCACTTTTCCCAAAACGCCTTTATAGAAGCTGTGGAATATTTTAAAGTCCTCTTTCATTTCACCGGTTGGGTAAATAGCTTCTGATATTTTGACCTGTTTTTTTCCAAAGTCAAAAGCAACAGCAACAATAGGTACTTGAGCCATTACCGCAATATGATAAAAACCAGTTTTTAGTTCAGAAACTTTTTTTCGGGTCCCTTCTGGTGCCAAAGCAAACCTAAAAACCTTTCTTTCTCTAAAGATTCCTACAATGCTTTCAACAGTATTGGAACTTGTTGAGCGATCTATGGGCGCTCCTCCCGTCCATCTAAAAAACCATCCAAATGGAGGTTTAAAAAGACTTTTCTTTCCAATGTAATTGATTTCTTCATTAAGAACTTTGCGGACTATTAGGCCTAAAAAGAAATCCATCCAATGTGTATGAGGAACCACAATTACTACACATTTATCCACATTGGGAAATTTACCAATGAGCTTCCATCTTAAAATTTTAAAATATAAAAACTTGGAAAGCTTGTGCATGCATTTTCTTTAATCTACTTATTAAAAGTGCAGAGATAGGTACAACATCTATATTTTTTGATAAATCTCTTGAAGACGTTCTGCTGTCATAATATCCTTCCAGTCTTTTCCAAGTGCATTTTCCCATAGCGCTTCCATGCCCAGGGCGACGCTCACTAAAATATCAAAATCATTCTGTGTTAAATTGGCACAAACTCCCTGCGGAAGATGAATCTTATGTTTTTCAATCATTCTATAGAACAACTGAACTCCTTCTGGGTAGAATTCTTCAAGATGTTGAAACACCAAACAGTTTCCAATCCCATGTTTAATACCAAGAAGATAGGAAAGTCCATAGCTCATTGCATGGGCAATACCCACTTGGGAATAAGCAATACTCATGCCTCCATGCCATGAAGCCATCATTAATTTATCTCTTGACTCCGTAACTGAAATATCTTCTAAAAAAACTTCCTTGCAGAGCTCAAGTGCTTTCTCTCCATAACTTTGACTAAATGCGTTTAGGTATGTTCCGTTCAATGATTCTATACAATGGATAAAGCAGTCCATACCTGTGTAAAACCATTGTTCTTTTGGTACTGTATTAGTTAAATCTGGGTCTAGGATGACTTGGTCATATGTAGTAAAGTCAGAATTGATCCCAAGTTTTTTCTCTGGACCCAACAGAACGGTTGTCCTGGAAACTTCTGCTCCTGTTCCACTAATTGTAGGAATTCCAACATGGTACAAAGATGGTTTACTAACCAAATCCCAACCTTGGTAATCCTGAGCTTTGCCTTTGTTATTTAAAAGTATGGCAACAGCCTTGGCTAAATCTAAAAGAGTACCGCCTCCTATGCCTATAATTCCAGATGGTGGTTCTTCAAACGTTTCTCTTATTCTTGTTACTAGGGCATCTACTTGTTCCGTTTTAGGTTCTTCCTCGGCAGATATAAAGATCACCTCATCATTAAATAGTAATGGAATGCGTCCCACCAGTTCTTTACCTTCAAAAAAATCATCTATTAAAAAAATAAAAGGGGCTTCAGAATTATGGCGTTTAGGTAATAATACATCACCCAATTGATTAAAACTTCCCTGACCAAAAACTACTCTCGGTACCATGGGGAAATTGCGGTACGAAGTGTTCTGATTTGATGTTATTTCCTTTTTCTTCAAATTGTGCTCTGTCTTCATCAGTTATCCAAATACTTCAAAATGTCTTTTAAGCTATTCAACTTCAAGTGATTGTTCACCTGTTCCGCATCTGTAACCATTTCATGTGCCCAAGTTGTATGGAATGGCACATGAATCGCAGTTGCCCCAATATTCAATATAGGTAATACATCTGACTTTAAAGAATTTCCTATCATTAAAAACTCACGGACATTAATCTCTAAATGCTCTAACAAGTTACGGTAGTTGCTCTCTTTTTTATCACTAAGCACTTCTACATGATGAAAGTATTTAGAAATTCCCGATTTCTCCAATTTCCGCTCCTGATCTAGCAAATCTCCTTTAGTAAGCACTATTAACCTGTATTTATCAACTAACTTGCTCAGTACTTCCTCAACACCATCCAATAATTCTACTGGATGGGAAATCATCTTTTTTCCCAGATTTAAAATTTCTAAAATAATTTCTTGTGGAATTTTATTGTTAGATAAATCCAGTGCGGATTCTATCATGGAAAGTACAAACCCTTTTACACCATAACCATAAAGCGCCAAGTTTTCCATCTCCATTTTAAAAAGCTCTTGATCCACTTTATTTTTAGTTTCATAGCCCTCTAACAATTCTGCAAAACGTTCTTCGGTTTCCCTAAAATAGGTTTCATTAACCCATAGGGTATCATCGGCATCAAAGCCAATTACTTTAATATCGTTAAAATCTATTTCCATGCTTTTTTAGCCCGTTCTAAGTCTTCTGGAGTGTCAATTTCTATGCCAGTAACATGTGTTTCCACCATTTTTATTTTTTTTCCATATTCCAAAAATCGTATTGCCTCTATTTTCTCCTTAGCTTCTAACAGTAACATAGGTAATCGTTGAAAATCCAATAAAGCTCTTTTTCTGAAGGCGTAAATTCCTTTGTGTTTATAATATATTGCCTCAACCTTCTCATCTCTGGGGTAAGGAATTGGCGAGCGTGAAAAATATAGCGCAAAATCTTGGTTGTCCACTATTACTTTTACCGTGTTTGGGTTAGAAATTTCATTCCAATCTGTAATTGGAGTCATTAAAGAAGCTAAATCTATTTCTTCATCAACATCCATTTTAAATACCTCGATAATCTTTGTCAGGCTCTCTCCATCAATAAAAGGTTCATCTCCTTGAACATTAATAACGATATCAACGTCCATATTCTCCACAGCCTCTGCAATTCTATCGCTACCACTTTCATGCTTAGTTTTACTCATGAGCACTTGCCCACCTATTCCAGAAATGGTTTCAAAGATGATATCACTATCTGTTACTACATAGACCTCATCAAATAGGCCTGTTTGCACTGCCGCTTCATAAGTTCTTACAATGACCGGTTTTCCACCTAAATCCTGCATAAGTTTTGCAGGAAATCTTGAGGCTTGGTACCTGGCGGGTATCATAGAAATTATCTTCACTTCTACTATTTATTAATTTTGGTAAAACTATCTTTTTGGTTTTGGTCTCAACTTGCGGTAGATCCTAAAAATGATAATCAATATAATAATGACTAAAATGGCCGCTATTGGGGGTACTAAAATTGATGCCGTTGAAACAGCCACTGCTGTTCCCGTTTCTACAGTAGCTACAACGGGGTTAGCTATTCCTCCTGTGGTAGCCGTAGATGTTAATCTGCCCGCGGCATTCGCTCCTTTTATTGCTGTTGCAGTTCCTCCCCAGCAATGATCGCCAAAGACCATGTAACAACAGGATCCAGGTTTGCTACTGTAGACACCACCACTGCAGTTCCCGCTATGGCCGCTAGTGGAACTGCTATACTATCCAACGCATTATCTACCCATGGGATGAAGTACGCAAAAATCTCAACAAAAGTGGCAACCCCAAGAGCGATAAGTGCTGCCAAACTTCCTATCCACTGCCAGCTCTCATTAAGTTCCCACACGTCTAAATATGCGGCTAAACTAAGCGCAAAAAGGGGCAAGAAAACTCTAAACCCTACTGAAGCTGCTAAGCCAATCCCTAAAAATATACTTATTATAGTATCCGGTGTTAATCCCATGGTATTGTCTAAAATAAGTTATTCCTAGTCAAGAAAAAAATCATCTTTGAATCCTATTAAAAATAGTTTTTGTTTAGCTCTGGTAACGGCAGTATACAACCATCTTAAATAATCCTTATCCACTCCATTGGGCAAATATGGTTGTTCTACAAAAACGTTGTCCCATTGTCCTCCTTGTGATTTATGACATGTTATGGCATATGAGAATTTTACTTGTAGAGCATTGAAGAACTTGTTGTTCTTTACACCAAGAAACTTTTTGTATTTCGATTTTTCATGGGCATAGTCCTTCAGGACTTCTTGATATAATCTATTGCCTTCTTCATAGGAAAGTGAAGGCGTTTCAGCATTTATAGTATTAAGCAACAGTACCGTTTCAAACGGTCTTTGGTTTGGGTAATCCACCATTTTCACTTTTACCTCTGCAAACGAAAAACCATACAGCTCCTTTATAGAGAACAACTCCAACACTTCAATGATATCACCATTTGCAATGAATCCAGCTTCTGAGTTTGGTTTCAACCAAAAATAATTGTTCTTAACTACCATCATATAATCTCCCACTGCCAATTCATTGTCCAAAAATAGAATCCGTTCCCTTATATTTTTGTTATAGAGGTTTGCACGCTTATTTGAGCGAACTATTATTGCGGTCTCTTCTTTTCCATTTTGAACATATGAGGTATCAATGGCTTCCTGTATTTCGGTGCCATCAATTAACCGTACAACATCTTTGAACGTATTTACTTCAAATTTGAAATCATCAAAAAAATGAGATTGTAATTGTTCCCTAAGGTTGGTAGCGTTGTATAGGATACCAGAGTCGCTGGTCTGTCTCATTACCTCGTCCAACTCTAAACACTCTACTTCCTTGTTATAGTTTAAAGAAAGCCTTTGTTCTTCCAATGCAGGACTTAAATCCAATTTTACCGGTGGTAATTGCGCTGTGTCACCAATCAACAATAGTTTACAATTATGACCAGAATACACATAAAACATAAGGTCATCAAGTAGAGATCCATTTTCAAAAAGTTTAGAATCTGCTGGTGTATCTGGAATCATAGAGGCCTCATCCACAATAAAAAGAGTATTTCTATGCTTATTGGGCGCTAAGACAAATTGGATACCACCTCCTGTCTGCTTTTTAGGAAAATATATTTTTTTATGTATAGTAAAAGCCTTGTTGCCTGAATAAACCGACATAACTTTTGCTGCACGACCTGTTGGGGCCATTAAGACAGAACTCATTTTCACTTTCCAAAGACTACTTACTATGGTTCCCACTATTGTAGTTTTGCCTGTTCCCGCAAATCCTGTCAAAAGAAAAACTTCCTCTTTTTTTCCATTTAAAACAAAACTGGAAAGCTTTTCCATCGCCAAGCCCTGCTTAATGGTAGGTGTATGAGGAAATTTTTCAATTAGAATGGTTAAAAATCCAGAAGGTGTAGCGTCATTCATAAGCTTCTAAAGATAGCATGGATTTTTAAAGCAAAAAGTTTCGTGATTAAAAAAAAATTGTAGATTTGTCTGTAACCGCTAAATTAACTCAGAAAGACAATATTAGTATGTTAAACTTAATTATTATCGTTTTAGTTATTTGCCTTTTGACCATAGGCCTAGTATTCTTAATTGATAAATATTTACCTCAAAAGATAAAACCAATTCTTGTTATTGTCTTTGGTCTCCTAAGTATTTTCTTGGGATATAAAATTTATCAATCTATTAATGCACCTATTGAATTTAATAAGGTTAGAAAGGAAAGATTTTCTCAAGTCATTGCAAAGCTTAAAGATATTAGGGATTCCCAAGAAGCTTACAAAACAGTAAATGGCAGGTTTGCCAAGGACTTTGGTAGCTTGGTCAAATTTGTAGATACTGGAAGCTACACAATTACCCAACAACGAGATTCATCTTTTATGAGGTTTGATAAAACCTATGGAATTGAACTTCAAAAAGATACAATTATCATTGACACTCTTGGGTTCGTAAAAGTCAAAGATTCCATATTTAAAAATGATGATCGGTATAAAACTATGATGAACGTGCCATATGCACAAGGAGGTGAGAAATTTGAAATGAAAGCTGATATTATTGATAAACAAGGTTATAAAGCACATGTTTTTGAAGCCAAGGCTAAGAAAGACATTATTCTTTATGATCAACCAAAAGATTTATTATCAAGAGAGAATGCTCATCAAAGTGTTGAAGAAGTAAATGGTACCGAAATTAAAGTTGGCTCACTTACAGATGTAAGCTCAAACGGAAATTGGCCTCCAATTTATGATAGAAAAAAGAAACAATAGTATAGAAGATTCAACATCTAACAATAATACTTTCAAAAAATTGTCCATTCAGGTTGGCCTGAATGGACTTTCTTTTTGTGTGCTGGATACTATATCCAATGAAATACTAGTTTTCGAAAAAGTACTTTTCAAAACTTCGTCTACCCCTTATCTAATACTCAAAGAGCTCAAAGCAGCATTAGATCAACACAATATTGTTGACAGTGATTTTTCAGAAGTCATGGTCATACATAAAAATGGTTTATTCGGTTTAGTGCCCAAAACACTTTTCAATAAAGAGGAATTGCCCAACTATTTAAAGTTTAACGCCAAAATCATGGCGAATGATCATATTGTTTTTGATGAGATAATGAATCATGATATGGTCAATGTTTATATTCCTTTTACCAATGTAAACAATTACATTTTTGATCTTTTTGGAGAATTTGAATTTAAGCACAGTGGTACCATCTTAATAGGAACACTTTTAACCCAAAGTACTGCTACTAGAGACCCTATTTGCTACGTACAAGTTTCTGAAAAGGAAATGGAAGTCGTAATTATCTCTGAAAAAAAACTTCTTTTTTACAATCATTTCGAATATAAAACCAAAGAGGATTTTCTCTACTACCTACTGTTTAGTTTGGAACAATTACAATTAAACTTAGAAAATACACAACTTAAGCTTTTTGGACTTGTTGAAGAAGGTGATGCTATCTATGAACTGTGTTATCGTTATATAAAACATGTTTCCGTTTTTGCACCAAACAATTCTGCATACCCAATGGAACAGTTAGAAGATCAGGCTATAGATTTTACAGTATTAAGCTCTCTATAATGCGGATCATCTCTGGAAAATACAAGGGAAAAAGACTTACTGCTCCAAAAAAACTCCCTGTAAGGCCAACGACAGATATGGCCAAAGAAGGACTCTTCAATATCTTAAACAATCGCTTCTATATCGATGAACTTAAGGTGTTAGATCTTTTTGCCGGTACTGGAAACATAAGTTTTGAATTTGCTTCCAGAGGAGCGTATGAAATTATATCTGTAGACAGTTTTACTGGTTGCGTACAATATATTTCAAAAGTGGCTAAAGAACTTAACTTTCCTATCTCCTCAATAAAATCTGATGTCTTTAAATATTTGGAAAGGGCCAAACAAAAGACAAACATAATCTTTGCCGACCCGCCGTATAGTTTTGAAGACAATAAATTTTACAACATTGTGGATTTGGTTTTCGAAAAGGAATTGATACTGGAAGATGGGCTTTTGATTATAGAACACTCAGATCAAACTGATCTATCTAAAAACCAATATTTTAAGGAAAGTAGAAAATATGGTGGAAGCGTGTTTAGTTTTTTTGAAAAATAAAAAGCAGGCCATAAGCCGGATTCTGTCTAGCCTTATCATTTATCTAGACTTTTAGTTACCCAAAAGTTCCAACCGCCTACCCTCCAACTTGGGCGTGCAGCCCTCAAACACTGGTTTACATGACGTTTCACCACATAGAGTTTACCTGATTTCACTACAGCCGAACTGTACTTGCTTTCTGTTGCACTTGTCCTTGCCTCTCAGCTGACGGGCGTTACCCGCTATGTTGCACTGTGGTGTCCGGACTTTCCTCTTCAATCCCAATTGCTCAGGATTGCAGCGATAAGGTGGCCTGCTGGCCGCAAAGGTAAAGCAATTGTTAATAAAAAAAGACTTACTATGCAAAGCTTAAGCAGCTTTGCAGATTCCAATTTTTATATTTGTAGTAATCCAAAATTTATTGATTTGGAACCTTTTGTAGTATCTGCCAGAAAGTATCGCCCCCAGACCTTTAAAGATGTTGTGGGCCAGGGAGCCATTACCAGTACTTTGCTAAATGCAATTGATAATAATCATTTGGCACAAGCGCTGCTATTCTGTGGTCCCAGAGGTGTTGGCAAAACAACTTGCGCACGTATTTTGGCAAAAAAGATAAATGAAGATGGTACCGAGCAGGAAGATGAGGATTTTGCATTTAACATTTTTGAGTTGGATGCCGCTTCCAATAACTCTGTAGATGATATACGTAGTCTTATAGATCAAGTTAGGATACCTCCTCAAGTTGGAAAATACAAGGTTTACATCATTGATGAGGTACATATGCTTTCTCAATCTGCCTTTAATGCTTTTCTAAAAACATTAGAGGAACCTCCAAAACATGCCATTTTTATTTTAGCCACTACAGAGAAGCACAAAATAATTCCTACCATTCTTTCTCGTTGTCAAATTTTTGATTTTAAACGTATTACCGTCAAAGATGCAGCTGAATACTTAAAATACATTGCAGAACAACAAGGAATCGAGGCTGAAGAAAGTGCTTTACATGTTATAGCACAAAAAGCAGATGGTGCAATGCGCGATGCGCTATCTATTTTTGATAGGGTTGTTAGTTTTTCTGGAAAGGAGCTTACCAGAAAGGCGGTAACAGAGAATTTAAATGTTCTGGATTATGACACCTATTTTACCGCAACAGATTTAATTCTTGAAAACAAGATTCCTGATTTACTGGTTCTTTTTAATGAAACGCTGTCCCATGGCTTTGATGGGCATCACTTTATCTCTGGTCTAGCTTCGCATTTTAGGGATTTAATGGTATGTCAACATCAAGAAACCATATCACTTTTAGAAGTTGGAGAGGACGTTAAACAACACTATCTAGAGCAATCCAAAAAGGCTCAAAAGGAGTTTTTGTTAGAAGCTCTAGACATGGCAAATGATTGTGACCTAAAGTACAAAACCAGTAAAAACCAGCATTTACTAGTTGAACTTACTCTAATGAAATTGGCATCCATCACTTTTGATGGAGAAAAAAAAAACTCTAATTTCATAATTCCCGCTTCATTTTTTACCTCTGAATCAGAAATCAATGGTGCCACAATAACCAAAAAGGTTGAAGAAGAACAAGAAGTCGTAAAGGATATAAAGCCGCCCGTTGAACAGATTGAAGTACCTAAACCTGAAGTAAACACTTCACCACCTGTTAAAAAAATCCAACTAAAATCTCCAGAAAACAGAGTGTCTGGATTATCATTGTCCAGCATTAAGGCTAAAAAAGCGCATGAAAATATAAAGGCTCCGCCAACTGACCATAAGGAACTCCCAAAAGAATCATTCTCTGAAGAAGACATGTTAACCCATTGGAATGATTTTGTACAGCAATTAGAGGATAAAGGGCGTAAAATATTAGCAAGTAATCTTCAAACTGATATTCCTAAACTAAAAGATAATTTTGTTATTTGGATAGAGCTTCCCAATGATACAATGAAAAAGGAAGTGGAACGGGAGCAAAGCCTCATGCTTAATTATTTAAAGGAAAAAATGAACAATTTCTCCATTTCATTACACATTACCGTGAATGAAATTGTTGCCAAGAAATTTGCTTTTACCCCTGAAGAAAAATATCAAAAACTGAGAGAGAAAAACCCGGCCATAGATATTCTTCGTAAAGAATTTGATTTGGATTTTTGATACAACTCCCCTAGTATACAATTTTGCTCTTTATAAAGCTTCATAAAGAATACCACTATCTTTGTTTATGAATTGTTTTACTAAAAACTTATTAAATGCTCGGGCTAAAACTACCTACAGACCCAAGATGGGTGAACATTGT
The DNA here is from genome assembly GCF_021390195.1 of Flagellimonas sp. CMM7. Taxonomy (NCBI): domain Bacteria; kingdom Pseudomonadati; phylum Bacteroidota; class Flavobacteriia; order Flavobacteriales; family Flavobacteriaceae; genus Flagellimonas; species Flagellimonas sp. CMM7. The sequence goes on from NZ_CP090003.1 coordinate 257,660, forward strand.
TGAAAAGAATATTGAGGAAATTCTAACAGACCATGCGTACTGCGAACAAAAAGCCGCCAGCATGGCCATATCCCTTATTATTGGGTTTCCAGAAAAGTCTGACCTAGTAAAAGAGATGACCGCATTGGCAAGAGAAGAAATGGGGCACTTTAACATGGTTCATGACAAAATTGTAAAAAGAGGTTGGGTATTGGGACGTGAACGTAAGGACGAATATGTACTTGAACTAATGAAATTTTTTCCTAAAGGAGGAAGTAAAGAAACCCATTTGGTACATAAACTTTTGTATGCCGCAATGATTGAAGCAAGAAGTTGCGAACGGTTCAGGCTACTTTCTGAAGAAATAAATGATAAAGAGCTTGCAAATTTTTACCGGAATCTTATGGTCAGTGAAGCAAATCACTATACAATGTTCTTGAAATTTGCCAGAAAATATGGGGAGCGAGAAGTAGTAGATGAAAAATGGCAGCAACTTCTGGATTATGAGGCTTCATTAATGCAAAAATTAGGCAAAAAGGAAACCATCCACGGATAACTATTGAGATTGATAGTAAAGTGTTTTTATCATACCGTCTGCCAATCCAATTTTTGGAACGTGTATTTTCTTTGCACCACTCCATTTTGCGGCCGATAAAAATATTTTTGCGGCTGGTATAATTACATCTGCTCTATCTTGATTTAGTCCTAGTTCTGAAATCCTATCATCATATTCCATACTATTCAAAAAATGGTACTGCGCATTCAACCAAATAAAAGATAAAGGCTGCCCTACTTTTCTACCAGACATCTTATGCAGTTTATTAATGTTTCCACCGGAACCTATAATCTCAACTTTTCCTTCTTTGTTAAAATGAGAGGTTATCCATTCTTTGATTTCATCCCAAATAGAATCTTTTACCAAATCATTCAAGATTCTTACTGTACCTATTTTAAATGATTTTGAAGAAATGAGATTTCCTTGATCAAAAATGGTAAACTCAGTACTTCCACCACCCACATCTACATATAGATATGACCTATCATTGTTAATTAGATCTTTTAAATCAGTAGAGGCTATAATTGATGCCTCCCTCTTTCCATCAATGATATCAATCTTTATTCCAGAGTCTTTGTATATATGTTCCACGACCTCATGACCATTATTTGCTTCTCTTAATGCTGAAGTTGCACAGGCCATATATTTCTCAACACCGTATACTTGCATCAATAAATCAAAAGATTTCATGGTTTTGGTGAGGCGATTCAAAGTTGCTTCAGATATTGTGCCTGCAATAAAGGAATCTTCTCCCAAACGGACCGGAACCCTTATCAACTCACTTTTTTTAAATGTAGTTGGCTTACCTTTCTGCTCTATTACATTGTTTATCAATAATCTAATTGCATTAGACCCAATGTCAATGGCTGCAAATTTTCTTATTATCAATTTAGCAAAATTAGGATTCTAGCTTATCTTGGTAATAATCATAAAGTTTAAACTGAGATCTTAATCCTAGACTCGTCTCCTCTTTTTCCCGATAAGCGTTGTCCTGTTTATCAGAAAAAACACGAGCCTTAAGATTATCATTCCAAGAAATATTAAATGTATCTAATAACTCTTGTTTAATATCTTGGTCATAAATAGGACAACCTACCTCTACTCTAAAATCAAGGTTTCTGGTCATCCAATCCGCTGATGAGAGATATATTTTTGGATCTCCTTGATTTCCAAAAATGAACAATCTTGGGTGCTCCAAAAATTTATCCACAATGCTAATTGCCTCAATATTTTCACTCATTCCCTCAACTCCAGGAATTAGGCAGCAAACCCCTCTTATTATCAATTGAATTTTCACTCCTGCCCTACTCGCTTCGTACAATTTATCAACCATCTTATAGGATGTGAGGCTGTTCATTTTGACTTTAATATAGGCTTCTTGCCCCGCAAGTGCATTCTCTATCTCATTATCGATTAGCTTGATAAATGTTGATTTAGTATAATGTGGGGATAAAATAAGGTGTTTGTATTTGTTTATTTTGTAATTGGTCTCAAAAAATTCAAAGACCTTGCCCATCTCTTTCAGTATTCCTTCATGTGCTGTGAAAAGGGTATAATCTGTATAAATCTTGGCCGTGGATTCATTAAAGTTTCCAGTGCTAATAAAACCATATCTTTTGGTTCCTTCGGCTTCTTCCCTTTCAATTAAGCAAATTTTACTGTGAACTTTAAGTCCAGGAACCCCAAAAATTAAATTGATGCCTTCTGCCTGCAATTGATTGGCGTATTGAATATTTGCTTGCTCATCGAACCTTGCCTGTAACTCAATCTGAACGGTAACTTGTTTTCCATTTTTTACAGCATTTATCAAAGCGGAAGCTATTTGACTGTCATTTGCCAAACGATAAACAGTAATTTTTATGGCACGTACCTTTGGGTCAAGAGCTGCCTCTCTTAAAAACTTGGTAACATAGGTAAATGTATGATATGGAGTATAGATCAAATAATCTTTTTGATGTATTTGCTCCAGAAGACTTCCTGTCATGCTTAAACCTTTAACAGGAAGGGGTTCAATTTTTTTATACATTAAATCATGCCTCCCTAAACTTGGGAAACCCATATAGTCCCTTCTATTGTGATATCTCCCCCCAGGAATAACACTATCTGTGTTAACAATATTCATTTTCTCCTTCAGAAACTGGAGTGTATCCTTGTCTATCCTTTTATCATAGACAAAACGCACCGGGTCACTAATTTTTCTATGCTCTACACTGGAAGAAATTTTTTCTATAAAACTTTTTGTCAAATCATTGTCAATATCCAATTCGGCATCACGGGTAATTTTTATCATGTGTGCACTAATGGATTCAAAATCGAACATGGTAAAAACGCTATCTAAACAATACCGTATAAGGTCATCCAAAATGATGATATAGTTTTTTTCACCCTTCTTTGGGAGCACAATGAAACGGTCAATTCCCTTGGGTATTTCAATTAGAGCATATCTATTATTTCCATTGGTTCCCGATGTCTCATCATTTGCCATTACCATTTTAACTGCTAAATAGGCGGCAGTATCTTTTAATAATGGAAACTCTGTTAAATCGTTTAAGATGATGGTCATCAACTCTTGGTTGACCTTTTTGAAGAAATAGTCCCTTATAAATTCTGCCTGGGTCTCATCGACCTCATTCTCATCTATAATAAAAATATTTTCCGTCTTAAGCTCTTCTTCAATACTATTAAGAATTTCAAGGCTTCTTGCCTGTTGCGCAATTACAATCTTTGTGATTTCTTCCAACAGATCTTGAGCTTTCTCTCCCCCTAATACACTTTTCCCCTTTTTACCCGCATCTACAATGCGCTTTACCGTTGCATAGCGTACTTTGAAAAACTCATCTAGGTTGTTACTGAAAATACCAAGGAACCGAAGTCTATCTATTAATGGCACTTTTTTATCCGCGCTTTCTTGAAGCACTCGTGCATTAAAGTGTAACCAACTAATTTCCCTGTTTACGTACTCGTTCTTAACTTTAATCATGTATTATTTCAACTGTTTTGGAAAGATTATTTCTTCTGTGATTCCCTTTGAAATTTTAGACCATTTATCCGTTTCAAACTTAATTTGTACCAGTCCAGAAGTGGGAACGTTTTCAATATACTGATCTCCCCAAGTATTTGCAAGGTTTGTGAACGCATAATTATGTCCAAAAATCATAACTGTGCTCATTTCATCATCAAAACTCCCCACAAAGCTCTTGACACTTTGTCCAGAAAAATCATATAGCATTTCGCTTACTTGAAAATTGTTTAAATCAAACTCAAGGTTTCTCAAAAAAATCATACTGGTATGCAAGGCCCTATTTGCAGGACTGGAATAAGCAAGATCTATTTGAAGGCCCTTCTTCTTAAAGTTTCTTGCCACTATATGAGCGTCGTTGATTCCCCTTTCTTTTAAAGGTCGGTCCTTATCCGAGACTTCATAATCCCATGACGATTTTCCATGTCTTACCAAGATGATAGTCTTCATTGCTCCTTTTTGATTACGTGATAAGAAAATACAACATTAGGGCTGCAAACGTTCAATTTTCCAATTAAAATCTTCTTGAAGCACATATCTAATTCGATCATGCAAACGATTTGGACGTCCCTGCCAAAATTCTATGGAAACCGGTCTTACCAAATAACCGCCCCAGTAGGATGGTCTTTCAAGCTCTTTCCCAATAGATTCTTTTTCCATTTCAGCTAGCTTCTCTTCCATTTCTTCTCTTGATGCTATTGTTTCACTCTGTTGTGATATTATAGCACCTAGTTGGCTGCCAACCGGTCTGGATTCAAAATAGCCATCAGAAAGGTTTTCTGCTATTTTCTCTGCCTTTCCTTTGATGATTACTTGACGCTCTAAATTGGGCCAGAAAAATGAAAGGCAGATAGAAGGGTTTATTTTAAGAGCTTTGCCCTTTTCACTTTGATAATTCGTGTAAAATATAAACCCTTCATGGGTGTATCTTTTCATAAGGACAACTCTATTTTTGGGAAATCCATCTAAACCAATGGTAGAAACTGTCATGGCATTGGGTTCCTCCAACCCGTCGGTAGCCTCAACCTCATAAAACCACTTCTGAAACTGCTCCAATGGGTTTTCTAAAATAGAATCCTCCATAAGAGCACTCTTTTCATAAGACTTTCTGTAATTACTTAAATCTTTTTGCATGATTTGCCTATAGGGATAAACAAATTTCAGCAAAAGAATGCAGATTAAAAAGGTTGATCCCTTTTTGTTTTTACAACCTTGCCATTATATCTCAAAGGATTTTCCATCATCCGCCAGTTCTACACTGGGAAAAACTTCTAATGCTTCTTCTTTAAAGAGATCAATAGATTTGTATCTAGTGGAATAGTGACCCAAAATAAGATTACCAACATTCGCTTTTAGGGCAATTTGGGCCGCCTGTTTGGCTGTTGCGTGTTTCGTTTTTTTACACAGATCTACATTGGTCTCCAGAAAGGTAGATTCGTGGTATAGGGTATCCACGTTTTCTATTAGTGGTAGAATAGCTTCATTGTAAGCAGTATCACTACAAAATGCATAGGTTTTTGGGTATGGCGGGTCAATGGTTAAGTCTTTGTTGGAAATTATTGTGCCATTTTCCAATACTCCATCCGCCCCATTTTTGATATTGCCATATTGGCTTCTATCAATTTCATGTTCAGTAACTGAATCAACATCCAGCTTACGAGGGTGTGGCTTTTCTTTAAATAAAAATCCATTGGTATAAACTCTGTGATCCAATGGAATAGTATGTACACTTACTTTTTCATCTTCAAAAATAAGTTCTGATTCTTTAGAGTCCAATTCATGAAAAATTAAAGGGTAATTGGTCCATGAATCCCCCAGTTTAAGGAACAATGTAATTGCTTCTTTGATTCCTTTTGGGCCATAAACATGCATTTCTGTCTCTCTTCCTAAAAGCCTGAACGTAGAAATGAGCCCTGGTAACCCAAAAAAATGATCTCCATGCAAGTGTGAGATGAAGATATGTTTGATTCTAGCGAATTTGATTTTGTTCTTTCTGAGTTGTACTTGTGTACCTTCCCCGCAATCAATCAAAAAAAGATGGTTACGTATCTCCAGTATTTGCGAAGTGGGATTTGTAAATGTTCTGGGAGTAGCCGAATAACAGCCAAGTATGGTCAACTTCATATACCCAAATCGCGTTCTATTTCTTCCATTTCAATGAGATCTTTTGCTTCCTGCATTGTTGGCACTACACTAATTTCATCTGGTGCTTCGTCATATGACACCTTATTCGTTACCAAAACAAAAGATTTGTTGGAACTTCTATGCTTGTTGGAAATTTCCAAAAACTCCAAAATATCTCCTGCCGTCAATTTGCTAAAAGAGAAAAGGTTTACAATAATATTGTCGTGCTTTAATCTGGGGTAAGCTTTGTTCAAATTTTCCAAGAAGGTAGAAAGTGAAATTTTTTCTTGGAAAACAGTGGTTGTTGTTCCTTTTTTGTCGAAAATCATTTTACCTAATTTTTGATGCCAATAAATAAATCACTGCCATACGGATTGCAACTCCATTCTCAACTTGTTCCAAAATAATGGACTGGTTAGAATCCGCTACGTCACTTGTAATCTCTACACCCCTGTTAATGGGTCCTGGGTGCATGATTACAATCTGTTTGTCTAAGCTATTCAATAGCTTTTTGTTAATTCCAAACTGTTGAGTGTATTCTCTGGTCGTTGGGAAATAACTAATATCCATTCGTTCGTTCTGTACGCGTAGCATATTTGCTACATCGCACCATTCCAAAGCCTTTTTTAGGTTAGTTTCAACCGTTACGCCCAAAGATTCAATATGCTTTGGAATTAATGTTCTTGGCCCACATACTTTTACATTGGCCCCTTGCAATTTTAGAGCAAAAATATTGGATAGTGCTACTCTAGAATGCAAAATATCACCTACGATAACTACATTTTTACCGCCCACATCTCCTAATTTTTCCCGTATTGAGTAAGAATCCAATAAAGCTTGAGTTGGATGTTCATGTGCTCCATCTCCCGCGTTTATAATGGATGCTTTAACGTGTTTTGAAAGAAAAATACCTGCTCCCGGATTTGGATGGCGCATGACCACCATATCCACCTTCATGGAAAGGATATTGTTCACGGTATCTATTAGAGTTTCCCCTTTTTTGACCGATGACTGTGAAGCTGAAAAATTAATGATATCAGCCGACAATCTTTTTTCGGCAAGTTCAAAAGAGAGCTTTGTTCGTGTGCTATTCTCAAAAAAGATATTTGCTATAGTGGTATCTCTAAGCGTAGGAACCTTTTTAATAGATCTGTTTATTACTTCCTTAAAATGGTCCGCAGTTTCAAAAATGAGCCCTATATCTTTTTTGTCCAGATATTTTATTCCCAGTAAGTGGTTTACACTTAATTCGCTCATTATAAATTATTTGTTTACTAAATACACAATATCCTTCCCATCATTCTCCTTCCACAATACCTTTACCTTTTCTTCATTGATTGCGTCCACCTGCCTTCCTCTATAATTAGGTTGAATGGGTAAATGTCTGCTGAATCTTCTATCGATTAGGGTCAGCAACTCTATATCAGAAGGCCTTCCAAAGGATTGAATGGCTGTAAGGGCCGCCCGTATACTCCTTCCGGTATACAATACATCATCAATAAAAACCACATTTTTATCATCAACCAAAAAATCTATCTTGGTAGTGTTTGCCTCTAAGGTTTTTTCTCCTCTTCTAAAATCATCTCGGTAAAAGGTTATATCCAAAAAGCCCAGGTCTATATCTTTTACTTTGTATTCTTCTTTTAGGATTTTTGCCAAGCGCTCTGCCAGAAATATTCCTCTTGGTTGAATTCCTATTAAAACCGTGTTGCTAAAGTCTAGGTGGTTTTCTAAAAGTTGACAAGCCAAACGGTGCAGTATGATGTGGATTTCTTTTGAGGTAAGAAGTACTTTTTGACTCATTTGCTATGCTACCAACTCTGTTGTATGCAAAAGTAAACAATTCTTTAAAAAGGTTGATCACATAAAAAAGCCCCGTCTGTTTCCAGCGGGGCTCCTAATTGATTTTAATAAAACCTGATTACTTTTTAGAATCAGCTTCCATTTTATCTTTCAACGCCTGTAATTGAGAGTTAGCATCGCCTAATGTGGTTTTAGCTTCCTCCGCAGCAGCTGCAGATTTTCTCTTAGCTGTACTAACGTTGCGTTCTTCTTGCTCTCTAAAGATAGCTGTATGGCTTGCTACCACACGTTTAAAATCTTTATTGAACTCAATGATCTTAAATTCTACTTCTTCACCTTTTCCAATCTTCTTACCATCTTCTTTCTCCATGTGTCTTGAAGGAACAAATCCTACAATATCTTCATTGAAATTAACGGTAGCTCCCTTATCAACAACTTCTGAAATAGCTGCTTTGTGGATAGTACCTTCAGCAAATTCAGCTGAGTACTTGTCCCAAGGGTTCTCTGTAGTTTGTTTGTGACCAAGACTCAACTTACGTCCTTCAACATCCAATTCCAATACTTCAACTTCCAAAGTATCACCAACAGCTACAAACTCAGATGGGTGCTTAATTTTCTTGGTCCACGAAAGGTCAGAGATGTAAATTAATCCATCTATTCCTTCTTCCATTTCTACAAACACACCAAAATTGGTAAAGTTTCTAACAATTCCTTTGTGTCTTGAACCTACAGGGTATTTAGAAGTAATATCTGTCCATGGATCTGGAGTTAATTGCTTAATGCCCAACGACATCTTACGATCTTCTCTATCCAAAGTCAGTACTACTGCTTCAACCTCATCACCTACGCTTACAAAATCTTGCGCAGATCTCAAGTGTGTAGACCATGACATTTCAGAAACGTGGATCAATCCTTCCACACCTTCAGCAACTTCTATAAAGGCACCGTAGTCAGCAATAACCACAACCTTACCTTTAACCTTGTCGCCAATTTTTATTTCATCACCTAAAGCATCCCAAGGATGTTTCTCCAATTGCTTAAGACCTAGTTGGATTCTTGATTTGTTATCATCAAAATCAAGAATTACCACATTCATTTTCTGATCTAGCTCAACAACTTCATTTGGATGGTTGATTCTACTCCAAGAAAGGTCTGTAATGTGAATTAATCCGTCAACACCACCAAGGTCGATAAATACACCATAAGAAGTAACGTTCTTAACGATACCTTCAAGTACTTGACCTTTTTCAAGCTGACCGATGATTTCCTTCTTCTGCTCTTCAATATCAGCTTCAATCAACGCTTTGTGCGAAACTACTACGTTTTTGAACTCATGGTTGATCTTAACCACTTTGAATTCCATGGTCTTACCAACATACTGATCGTAATCACGGATAGGTTTAACATCTATTTGAGATCCTGGCAAGAACGCCTCAATTCCAAATACATCTACAATCATACCTCCTTTGGTTCTGCATTTTACAAAACCTTGAACAATTTCTTCTTTGTCATGGGCAGCATTAACTCTGTCCCAAGCCATAATTGTTCTTGCCTTTCTGTGAGACAATACCAATTGACCCGTCTTGTCTTCACGGATATCTATAAGAACCTCAACTTTATCCCCAACCTTAAGATCTGGATTGTAGCGGAACTCGTTCAATGAAATAACACCTTCAGACTTTGCATTGATATCAATGATAGCCTCACGGTCCGTCATGTGAACAACTTTTCCTTGAACCACTTCTTCATCAGCGGTATCAACGAAATTTTCCTCTACAAGTGCTTCAAATTCCTTAAGCTTTGTATCATCTACGCGCTCAATTCCTTCTTCGTACTTTTCCCAATCAAAATTTTCAAGATATTCTTTTGGATCCTGTTTTGGAGTTTCCTCTTTTACTTCTTGTACTGCTGCTGTAGTTTCTTCTACCTCAACGTTTGCTTTTTCTTCAGCCATGTGCTGATTAAAATTTGTATTCCACAGTTTTACAAGAGTTAAACAATTACTGCAGAAGTTGTTATTGATTTTCTATTCCCTTTTTCCTCTTGTCTATTTGTTAAAAAGGAGTGCAAAAATACAATTAATTCCTTGTTTTACAAACCCTTGCCACCCACTTATTCATTTGAAACAATAATTAGTTAAAAATTAGGCTAAAATGTGACTTTTATATATATCTTGTTTCTTAATATTAACCATTAAAACAATTAAGAATATTATGAGTGCAAAAGCAAAATACCAGGCAGTTTTAGATTTAGGTCAAGAATTAGGAATAAAAGATGGTGATGTATCTGAAGATGGAGGAGTCTTGAAAATTAAAGGAGTGGCCAACACGCCTTATGAGAAGAACGCCATTTGGGACAAAATTAAGCAAATTGGTGGCGAAAGTCCATCTGATGTTAAGGCAAATATTAGTGTAGCAGATGATTCTGTTTACCACAGACACACTGTAAAAGGTGGCGAGTCTTTGAGCAAAATTGCAAAACACTATTATGGTGATGCCATGAAGTACAATAAGATCTTTGATGCAAACACCAACATCTTAAGTAATCCAGATGTTATTCACCCTGATCAGGTTTTGGTCATTCCTAACATCTAAGTTGTTGTTACATTGGGTAAAGTCGAGATGTCTCCTGTAGTTCTCGACTGCGCTCGAACTGACTTATACTTAAAAGAAAGCGCCATTTAGGCGCTTTTTTTTCCACCAATTCTAAAATGAGAATTGGTTTTTTCAAAAGCTTCAACTATCCTGAATGCCCGATAGGATTAGATCCAAACTAAATTCCTAACATAGGTCAAATGCTTTTTTTTAGTTGTTATTTTTAACGGTGGTAGATTTACAAATTCGAAAGTAAAAATTCATGGAAAATCTATTAACAAACAAAGTAGAATCCTACAATCAATTCGCTCCATTTGTTTCAATTATCCTTCAAATAATAGGGTTTGCAACAAAGGATGGTGACAACAAATAAATTGTAATTATGAGAACATTAATTTTCATCTTTTTAGTTAGCCAATTTCTAACTTCACAGGAAATCAACAAGACCATTGAAATACACCCATCCAACTGGGAAATATTTGATGGAACTAAAGCTTTGTTTGAAACATTCGATAATAGAAAAACGCTTTTGCTGAACGGAAAGGTATTTGTCAAGAACATTGAATTTTCGAATGGTACTATTGAGGTTGATATATATGCCAAGAATACTCGAAGTTTTGCAGGAATTGTTTTCAGGCGTAAGGCAGGGAACATGGAAGAAGTATATCTAAGGATGCATAAATCCAACCAAATTGATGCAATCCAATATACACCAACATTTAACAAAGACCTGTCATGGCAACTATACAATGAATATCAGGCTAAAGTAGAATTTAAAGAACAAGGTTGGAACAAATTAAGAATAGAAGTTGTAGATGATAAATCAACCATCTATGTTAATGATACAGAAGTATTAAAAGTGGATCAACTAAAAACTGACCACATGAAAGGAGAAATCGGTTTGTTCGCTTTATTTGAGAACAGGTTCTCCAATTTTAAATATATTCAGAAGGATATACCCGATAACTTTTTAGGTAATGATAACAAATTGATTACTGATTCTACTATTATTTCTAAATGGAATCTAAGCCAACCTTTTCCGTATACAAATAAAGAAATTGATGTTACTGATTTTTTTGATCGGGATTATAAGATTGTAGAAACCGAAAAATCTGGCCTACTACCCATATCAAAATTTATTAAAAAATCCTCATCTGGTAATTTTGACAATAATGAAGAAGCTTTTGCAGTAGCAATGAAGATAATAGAATCTGATATTGAGCAACGTAAGGTTTTTTCATTTGACTTTAGTGATAAGGTTATTGTCTATCTAAACAATCAACCTGTTTTTTATGGGAATAATGCCTTCAGGTCTAAAGGCAATCAGTTTATGGGTCATATGAATATCGATGCAAACAAGGTGTCCTTAAATCTTAAAAAAGGACAAAACCTCCTTCATTGTGTTGTAATTGAACGAGCAAATGGTTGGGGCTTGATAGGAAAACTTATTGATTTCTAAATGATCGAAACAAAAAACAATGATGCGAATTCGTTTCTTCAAAAGCCTCATCTACCAATTTCATCTGGATTTTTACCATAAAATTCCCGAACTTCACTTATCAGTTGCCAAACAATCATTAAAACGATTTTTAGCTTAACGATAAGTGCCATTTCCAAAAATATACTCTTTTTTACCTCTTTAGATTTATCTCTAAAACAATGCAGCACCCTTAAGAAGTTAGCTTTTGCTCTTTAGTTGTGCTCTAGATGACCGCAAGAACTAACAGGGCGTTTCATCTAACTTCGTTCTTCAATCACCCGTTGTGAAAAATTGTATATACGCTCAAATTGTTCTTCAAGTCCCATATCGCTATTATCAAACTCAATAGCATCTTCCGCTTTTTTCAAAGGAGATATTTCACGGGTTGAATCTATTCTGTCCCTTTTTTGGACATTCTTAAGTACCTCATCAAAAGTCACCTCTTCCCCTCTCTCCAACAGTTCTTTATAACGTCTTGTAGCGCGTGTCTCTGGGGAGGCCGTCATAAATATCTTTAATTCGGCATTAGGGAAGACAACAGTACCTATATCCCTGCCATCCATTACAATACCCTTCTCCTCTCCCATTTGCTGTTGCATGGTCACAAGCATATGTCTTACTTCTTCAATGGTGGCTACTTTGCTTACTTGTTCGGACACTTCCATCGTCCTTATCGTCTTTTCAACGTTTTGCCCATTTAGATACATCTCTGAAAGCCCCAAAGTTTCATTGGGCACAAACTTTAATTTGATGTTAGGTAATTGTTTTACCAGAGATGGAATATCCTCATTAACACCAACATAGTTGTTATTTAGAGCGAAAAGGGTAACTGCGCGGTACATGGCACCGGTATCCACATAAACATAGTTTAAGGCAGAAGCCAATCTTTTTGCCAGAGTGCTTTTACCTGTTGATGAATACCCGTCTATGGCAATTGTAATTTTTCCCATTACTTAAAAATACCAAGAAAATAAGTTGTTGATGCCACTGAAAAATAATAAACCTACAATTTTTTAGCCTTCTTCACCTTAGCATCTGTAACGGCAATAGCAATGACCTCGCTCATGTCCGAAACATAATGAAATGTAAGCCCTTTTAAATAGTCTTCTTTTATTTCCTCAATATCCTTTCTATTGTCTTCACAAAGGATGATCTCCTTGATACGGGCTCTTTTTGCTGCTAAAATCTTTTCTTTTATTCCTCCAACTGGCAATACTTTGCCACGTAGGGTTATCTCGCCTGTCATCGCCAAACTCTTTTTTACCTTACGTTGCGTAAAGAGCGAAACCAAAGAGGTAAGCATTGTTATTCCCGCACTTGGGCCATCTTTTGGTGTAGCACCTTCTGGTACGTGAATATGAACATTGTATTTTTCAAAAACACCAGAATCTATTCCAAAAGCATCCGCATTGGATTTAATATATTCCATGGCAATGGTTGCAGATTCCTTCATCACCTTTCCAAGATTTCCGGTAATGTTTAGGGTACCTTTTCCCTTGGATAAAATGGATTCAATAAAAAGAATATCTCCTCCTACGCTGGTCCAGGCCAAGCCAGTAACCACTCCCGCCACATCATTATTCTCATACTTGTCGCGCTCCAATCTAGCAGGGCCCAATATTTTCTCTACATCTTGGTTATTGACCTTAATGTTATATTCCTCCTCAATAGCGATGGATTTTGCTGCATAACGCACCATTTTAGCCAATTGCTTTTCCAAACTTCTCACCCCGGATTCCCTTGTATACCCTTCCACAATTTTCTCCATTTGAGGCTTACCAATCTTCAAATCCTTAGCAGTAAGTCCGTGCTCTTTTAATTGTTTTGGCAACAAATGCTTTTTGCCAATTTCAACCTTTTCTTCAATAGTATATCCGGTAACATTGATGATTTCCATACGATCCCGCAAAGCCGGCTGAATGGTTCCCAAATTATTTGCAGTAGCAATGAACATTACTTTTGACAGGTCATAGCCCATCTCCAAGAAGTTGTCGTAGAATTCGCTATTCTGCTCTGGATCTAATACTTCCAACATGGCAGATGAAGGATCACCTTGATGGCTATTGGAAAGTTTATCAATTTCATCCAAAATAAAAACTGGATTGGATTTTCCTGCTTTCTTTAGACTCTGAATAATCCTTCCGGGCATTGCTCCAATATATGTTTTCCTATGCCCTCTAATCTCAGCTTCATCTCTTAAACCTCCTAAAGAAATTCTAACATATTCTCTTCCCAAAGCTTCCGCAACCGATTTTCCCAAAGATGTTTTACCAACTCCCGGAGGACCATAAAGACATAGAATTGGAGACTTCATATCATTACGAAGCTTCAACACCGCTAAATACTCAATGATTCTTCGTTTTACATCTTCAAGACCATAATGATCTCTATCTAAAATTTGTTGTGCTCGTTTTAGGTCAAATTTATCTTTTGAAAATTCGTCCCAAGGAAGGTCCAAAAACAAATCCAAATAATTACGCTGAATGGAGTATTCCGCAACTTGCGGATTCATACGTTGCATTTTGGCAAGTTCTTTTTCAAAATGCTCTTTAATGGTTTTAGACCATTTTTTCTTTTTGGCCTTTACCCGCATTTCATCCACCTCTTCCTCATAAGACAACCCTCCAAGTTCTTCTTGGATTGTTTTCATCTGCTGATGTAAAAAATACTCCCGCTGCTGCTGGTCCATATCACTACGAACCTTGGATTGAATATCGTTCTTCAATTCCAATTTTTGAAGTTCCATGTTCATATACTTCAAAGTGGTAAGGGCACGCTCTTGCAAGTTTGGAATCTCTAGAAGTTTTTGCTTTTCGCCAACGCTCAAGTTAAGGTTGGAGGACACAAAATTGATTAAGAACGAATTGCTTTGAATATTCTTAATAGCAAATGTAGCTTCACTTGGTATGTTCGGATTATCCTTTATAATTTTAAAAGCCAATTCTTTAATAGAATCTATAATCGCCTCAAACTCCTTGCTCTTTTCATTTGGTCGTTCCTCCGATGCCTCTTTTACCGTAGCGGTAAGGTAAGGTTCCTCAGTAATTACCTCTGCAATCTGAAACCGTTTTTTACCTTGAATAATAACTGTTGTATTACCATCGGGCATTTGTAATACCCTCAAGATTCTAGCAACTGTTCCGAGGGTATTGATATCTTCAACACCTGGATTTTCTGTCTCTTCATCCTTTTGGGAAACTACCCCAATGGTCTTATTGCCGTTATTGGCATCTTTTATTAGGTTTATGGATTTGTCCCTTCCAGCTGTAATTGGAATAACTACCCCTGGAAAAAGGACAGTATTTCTTAGCGGTAAAACTGGTAAAGTCTCCGGTAATTCTTCCTTGTTCATTTCCTCTTCGTCCTCTGGTGTTAACAAAGGAATCAATTCTGCATCTTCATCAAGACCTTGCAGGGATATATTGTCAAAAGTTGAAATTTTTATTTCTCCCATATCATATGTTTCGGTCATTTTGTCACAAATGACGCAAATCTTCGGTTTATACTAGACCTACAAACCCTCATAATGTCTTAAAAGTAAGTATTACAAAAGGCTTTAGGTTCTTTTCTTCTGCTATAAGGGCAATTCTTGTGCCATTAAAAATTAAAAATTTAGAAAAAAGTGTAACAATTAATAAATTCATCAATCTATAAGACAAACCATTCATTTTTTGAGCCACCAAAATGAACATACTGATGCACTGCTGCAATTATGCTTAAAGGGTAAGCAAAGTGCCCAACTAGAAATTTACAACATGTACTATAAAGCTATGTACAATATAGCTTTTAGGATTGTAAAGGACTCGGCCGAAGCTGAAGATGTAATGCAAGAATCGTTTTTGAACGCGTTTACGAAACTGCATACATTTAAAGGTGATGTAACCTTTGGAGCATGGTTAAAACGAATTGTGATAAACAACAGTATATATCATTACAAAAAACAGCAAAAAAACAGAGCTGTTGATCTGGATGAAGTAATGTACAAGGTCGAAGACAATGATGAAGTTGCTTTGAATCACAATGGTTACACTGAATTGAAGGCTCAAAAAGTGATGGAGACCATGAAAAATTTAAAAGACAATTACAGAGTTTCTTTGACCTTACATTTAATTGAAGGGTATGATTATGAGGAAATCAGTGATATTATGAATATTAGCTATGCAAATTGTAGAACTACAATTTCTAGGGCCAAGGAAAGTCTAAGAAAAAAATTGACTGTAAATGCTTAATCATGAGTAAAGATAATTTAGAACGATTGTTTGAGAAGCTTCAAAATGATTTTGATTTTGAAGAGCCCAAAAATGGGCATCAAGAACGATTTTTAGAAAAATTGAGCCAAAACAATGAGGTAGTGACCTTACACCAGAAAAAAACAAATTGGTGGAAACCACTGTCCATAGCAGCATCTATTGCTATTATCTGTTTACTGGGTATTCAGGTATTCAACACAAGGCCTTCCATAAAAGAGCAAGTGGTAGAGATTGCCCCAGAAATTTCAAAAACCGAGTTCTATTTTGCCAGCCTTATTGAAGAACAAGTACAACAACTTAAGGATGAAAAATCCCCTGAAACCGCAAAGTTGGTAGATGATACTTTACAACGACTAGAAAAACTGGAGTTAAACTATCAAAATCTAGAGAAAGAACTAGTGTCTGGGGGTAACAGCAAAATGTTATTGAACGCCATGATAACCAATTTCCAAACCAGAATTGATTTATTAAGGGAAGTATTGACCAATATTGAAAACATTAAAAATTTAAAATCATACAATGATGAAAACATTACTATATAAATATGCCTTTTTGGCATTAGCCCTAATTCCTTTCGCTTTGGGAGCCAATACCGATAAAATGGGTGGCAGGTATACCAAGGAAAAGACTATAAAAAAAGAATTCAATGTAAATCCAGATGCGCTTTTCAAAGTAAAGAACAGCTATGGAAATCTTAACATCACATCCTGGAATGAGGACAGGGTTGTAATAGAAGTTCGCATAAAAACAAATGGCAACAATGAAGAAAAAGTGCAAAACAGGCTGAATGAGATTGATGTAGACTTTGAAAGTAGTGCCAGTTTAGTATCCGCTCGTACTCTTTTTGGAGACAGGAACAATAATTGGGGATGGAAATGGGGAAAGCGAAACAATGTACGTGTAGAGGTAAACTACACCATTAAAATACCTGTAAAGAACAGCGTTAATCTTAACAATGACTACGGAAACATTTATCTTAATCGTGTAGATGGACATGCCAAAATAAACTGCGATTACGGTAAAATTGATATTGGAGAGTTACGCGGACGAAACAACGAACTACGATTTGATTACACTTCTCGTTCTACATTTGAATATATCAATAGTGGGGAGATTATAGCAGATTACTCGGGTTTCACCGTAGAAAAAGCTGGAGACCTCACCGTAAAAGCAGATTATACCAACGCCGTAATAAATGAAATGGAGAATTTAGACTACTCCAGTGATTATGGCTCTATTGAAGTAAACAATGTCAATAATGTAAATGGCAATGGGGACTATATTGGAGTAAAATTAGGAACAGTGCATGGAAACGTTACCATAAATTCAGATTACGGTTCACTAAAAATAAGTGAAATGGCTGCCGATGCAGGTGATATGAATATCAAGACCGATTACACAGGAATTAAGATAGGATACAATCCAAAGTATTATTTCGATTTTGAAATTTCAACCGAGTACGCTGGTGTAAGCGGTAGGGATGCCTTTGAAATTAATGTAAGTAAAGAAAAATCGAACCAAAAATATTTTAGGGGATATCACGGTAAAGAGAACTCCGGAAACACGGTATACATTACCAGTGATTATGGCGGAATCACTTTTTATCAAAATTAAGAATCAAATCAAAAAACAATAAAAACACAATCATGAAAAAACTTATCACGTTAGGATTAGCGCTATCTATGGTAGCGGTTACAAATGCCCAATGGGGCAAAAGAGTAAAAGGAAATGGCAATGTTGTTACCGTTGAACGTTCGGTTGGAGATTATGATGCAGTGGCATTGGCCGGTTGGTTTGATGTTGAGCTGGTTGATGGTGATGAAGGGGAAATAACGCTAAAAGGAGAGTCCAATCTTTTGGAATATATTAAAACTGAAGTAAAAAATGGCAAATTGATTGTTAAGGCTGAAAAAGGGGTCAATCTTAGGCCTTCCAATTGGAATTCAGGAATTTATATAACCGTACCTGTCGAAACTATCAATTCCGTTACTTTATCCGGTTCCGGGGATATAGTAAGTAAGACCACACTTAAATCTGATGATTTTGCTACAAGAATATCTGGTTCTGGAGACATTACTTTAGACATAGAAGCCGAAAACGTAGAAGCCACACTATCAGGTTCTGGTGATATTAACTTAGAAGGGAGAACCACAAATTTGGATATTCAAGTATCAGGTTCCGGAGACATAAAGGCGTATGGACTAGAAGCTGAATTTGCTACCGTACAAGTATCAGGTTCTGCAGATGTAAAAGTGACTGTCAACCAATCTATTGATGCACGGGTTTCTGGCTCTGGGGATATTTCCTATCGAGGGAATCCAAAGAAAATTAAAAGTAAATCTTCAGGCGCAGGGGATATTTCCAAGGGATAATTAGGAGTTTATTACCAATCAAAAACAAATCATCATCAATCAATAATTTAAAAGCCCTGACATAAAAGTCGGGGCTTTTACTATTTAATCCACTCATTTGAGTTTTTCCTTTTAGTATAATCAATCAAATTGGAAGGATAGTTTATCCAATCAACCTGTTTAATAATCTTTCCTGATTGGTTAAAAGTCAAAATGGTGACAAAGTGCATTGCTTCAAATTTCTGTTCTCCCCAAAGAAATTCAGTAAAATGACCACTGGTAACCGCTCTATTCCCATCAATCGTCTGTTCATAAATTACGAGTGCGTTCGCCGCTATCTTTTTATATTCTGGATTATTCCAGTCAAAAAAATCTTCAAGGGCTTTTTTCCCTTCAATTCTGTCTGCATTGATAATGTCCTCAAGAACTATTTTTTCGTCATAAAAACCCAAAAACTTTTCAAAGTCATCCCGTTCTTGATAGGTCTTATAATATTGCTCTATAGTTTTTGAAATATCATTGTCATTGGTGGTGCAAGAAATTGTTGTAATTAAGATAACAGCATAAAGTAATATGTGCCACTTCATAATTTTAGAATCTATAGGTTTTCTATTCAGTTTTCTTGTTTACTCTTGTAAGCAAAAATGCCCCAACTAAAAAGAACAGTCCTAAGAAGATGGTACTGTTCCGCATGCTGCCGGTAAGCTGGGCCACTGCACCATATAAAAAAGTTCCTATTACAATACCTATTTTTTCAGCTACATCATAGAAACTAAAAAAGGAAGTGGTATCTGTGGTTTCTGGTAAGAACTTGGAATAGGTGGAACGGGACAAGGCCTGAATTCCTCCCATGACCACACCAACAAGGGCTGCCGCAATGTAGAAATCTGTGGGCGTTTGCAAAAAGTATGCATACACACATAAAAGAATCCAAATGATATTGATAAAAATCAAAGTTTTGATATTACCATAAGCTTTGGAGGCAAAAGCGGTAACCGTTGCTCCAAAAATTGCAACTATTTGAATCACCAAAATACTGATGATAAGTCCAGTAGTGCGCTCGCTATCTGTTCCCCAGCTTATTTCTTCCTCTCCAAAATAGGTAGCAATCAGCATTATGGTCTGTACAGCCATGCTATACACGAAAAAGGCCCCTAAGTAGCGTTTAAGCCTCTTTTCAGTCCCCAGTTGCTTCCAAACACTTTGCAACTCTCTAAATCCATTAAGGACAATGTTGGTGCGTTCTCCTTCCCGCTTATACCCTTTAGGCAGATGCATAAAAGTATACTGGCTAAACAATATCCACCAGATTCCTACGGAAATAAAGGAATATTTCATGGCCTTAATTTCTGCTACCTCTCCTCCCCCATCTGTAATTCCAAATACAGCAGGTTGCATTACCATTGCAAGATTAAAAACCAACAAAATCACGCTACCAATATATCCCAACGAAAAGCCTTTGGCACTAATTCCGTCTTGTTGTTCAGGAAATGCAACATCTGGCAGATAAGAATTGTTAATAGCAAAGCTTACCCAGAAGCCCACTAAGCCAAAAAAGTAACAGACCAAACCAAAGTAGATGTTTTCCAATGAAAACCAATAAAGTCCAATGCAAGATAAAGCTCCCAAATAGCAGAAGAATTTCAAGAAAATCTTTTTGTTTCCTAGATAATCTGCTATCCCAGAGACCAAAGGTGTAACTATGGCAATAAAAACAAAAGCAAGAGAAGTAACATAACTAATCAAGGGAGCCCGCGCAATCTCACCTCCAAATATGGTAACTTTTTCAATCTCCGCTATACGGAACAATGCACCATAAAATATAGGAAAAACAGCCGATGAGATGACCAAACTGTAGACAGAGTTTGCCCAGTCATAAAAGGCCCATGCATTTAACAACTTTTTACTTCCCTTTAATGCGAGTGCTCGTGCCATAGGTTTTTCAAATAAAAAATGTCATCACAAATACTTCCGTTTATTAGGAATGTTTGTGATGACATTAAAGGTTATTTTGGTCCATTGATTATTTAAATGATGTTACTCCAAACTTAGCCGCTTCTTGTTTTGCTGCTGGTGCCCAAGCCATTAAGTTATTAATTCTTGTATCGTTTGAAGGGTGTGTGCTCATAAACTCCGGAGGTGCCTGTCCTCCTGACTTGGCCTTCATTCTTCTCCAAAGATTAGCAGCCTCATCTGGATTATAGCCGGCAATGGCCATAATTTGCAATCCTATTCTATCTGCCTCAGTCTCATGGCTTCTACTAAATGGCAACATAACACCAACTGTTGACCCCAATCCATATGCTTGATTAAACATATTTCGTTTTTGTGGATCTTTAATCGCTACGTTTCCTGCCACTGCACCAATTTGTTGTACCATTCCTGCACTCATTCGCTGTGCACCATGATCGGCCAATGCATGAGCTACTTCGTGTCCCATAACAACTGCAACTCCTGTTTCAGTCTGTGTTATTGGTAAAATTCCAGTATAAAAAACAATTTTGCCACCGGGCATACACCAAGCGTTTACAGTTTCATCATTCACCAAATTGTACTCCCATTTGTAATCTTTTAAATATCCAGGGTATCCATTTGAATCTAACCAACGTTCCGCCGCAGATGATATACGTTGCCCTACTTTGGTTATCATCTGCGCATCTGAAGTGCCGGTTACGACTTTATTATCAGTCAAGAACTGGTCATATTGCGCAAATGCCATTGGAAAAATTTGACTATTGGGGTAAAAATTAAGCGTACTTTTCCCTGTAAAGGGGTTTGTTTTGCATGCTGAAACGGCTAAAAAAATAACCGCTGTAATGATTAACTTTTTCATTTTGTTTATAGTGTTTAGTGTAGGTAAATTACAAAAAATTATTTTCCAACTATATGAAGTTCTGTAAAATCCTTGCTCACTTCAATGGTGTTGTTTCCATTTAGTTTTATATCCTTTGCATTGACCACCTCATTATCCAACTCTATGGTGCCAATGGTAAACGGCAGACCGTGGAACTTTAGCTTAAACTTGTTGTAAGAAGTGATAAAGTCTCCATCTTTGAACTGTTGTATAATCAATTCGTTTTCTTTTCCGCGCAATCTGAATTTTCTTAGGCTATAACGTCCTTTTTTATAATCGTATCCATCTTGCTGGTCTTCATAAACACTGGAGTTCTCAATTCCGTCTTTGTAGTAAACATCTATTTCCAACTCTTTGATTTCTTTTTCACCAACATATTGCTGTATTGGGTATTTAGGGATCATCGATCCTTCTTTTACAAACAACGGAATCGTATCTATTTCTGCTGCCACCCATTTTTCTACCCCTCCGGATACAACTTCATCCGTCCAGTAATTGTACCACTTTCCTTTAGGAAAGTACATTCTCCTACCTTGTGCATTTGGTTCTTGTATAGGGCACACCAATAGTTGTTTCCCAAAAAGAAACTCATCCGTTCTAAAATGTGTTTGGGTATCTTCTTGATCATAGAAAACCAAGGATTGAAGCATGGGCACCCCATTCTTGTTATACCTATAAAACATGGTATATAAATAGGGCAGTAACATATATCTTAATTCAATATACTTTCTTACAATATCCGTTATTTCATCACCAAAAGACCATGGTTCTTGTTCTCCATGATCACCACTGGAATGTACTCTACAAAATGGATGGAAAATTGCCAACTGCATCCATCTAGCAAATAATTCTCCATTAGGTTGCTCAGCAAAACCACCAATATCTGACCCTACAAAGGAATAACCACTCATACACATGCGCTGCATTTGCACATTTGCTATCCACAAGTGTTCCCATGTTGCAACGTTATCCCCTGTCCAAGTTGCACTGTATCTTTGCGTTCCTGAATATGCGGCACGTGTTAAGACAAACGGCCTTCTAGGAAACATGAACTTTTTGACCCCTTCGTATGTAGCACGCACCATTTGCATGCCGTAAACGTTATGTGCCTTTCTATGACTGCAAGGGTGACCGTCATAATCATGCCTTACATCTAGATTTGCCGTTTTGGTAGGAACCTCCATAATGGCGGGTTCGTTCATATCGTTCCAAACACCTTTTACCCCTAAATCCGCAATCATCTCTTTATACAATCCTGCCCACCATTCTCGAACTTCTGGATCCGTAAAATCTGGGAACTTACATTCCCCTGGCCATACTTTGCCTTTAAAATGTGGACCATCTGCACGGCGACAGAAAAACCCATTATCCATAGCTTGTTGATATACCCAATAATCTCGATCTATTTTTATTCCAGGGTCAATCATTGTGATGGTCTTAAAACCATCTTCCTCCAGCTCTTCTATCATCTTTTTTGGATTGGGAAAATGTCGGTTGTTCCATGTAAAACAACGGAAACCTTCCATATAGTCAATATCCAAATAAATAGCATCACAAGGAATCCTTAGCTTTCTGAAGTTTGATGCTATGTCTTTCACTTTTTTTTCTGGAAAATAACTCCATTTTGACTGGTGAAATCCCAAAGCCCATAAGGGTGGTAATTCTGGCACACCAGTTAAATCCGTATACGCCTCCACCACTTGGTTCATTTTTGGCCCATAGAAGAAATAATAGTTCATTTCACCCCCATCCGCCCAAAAACTGGTCACATTCCGTTTCTCGTTAGCAAAATCAAAATAAGTACTAAAAGAATTGTCAAAGAAAACCCCATAAGCAACATTCTCTTTAAGTCCCACATAAAATGGAATGGACTTATATAAAGGCTCTTGGTCTTTACCGTAGGCATAGGAATCTGTGGCCCAATTGTTTACTCGTTTTCCTTTTAAATTTGTGTGAGAGGCCTTATCCCCCATTCCATAGTAACTCTCTCCTGAATGGCAAGTTTTGCTCATTTTCACCACATTTCCTCCGTAGTCATAATTCTCTTCCCAGTGAAACCCTAGCTCATCTTCAATGATGGTCATATCTTCTAAATCCAAAATCTGAACCTTCAAATTGGACTTATTAACATGTATTTTAATTTTTGAAGTGGTTATAACGTACTCTGGAACCTCTTCTTTCACTGTAAGTTCATTATATCCTAAGCTTACATCGTCACTTATGGCATAAGAAAAATCGGGCTCAAAAACGTGCTCTGTGGCATATCTGAAACGAATTGCGCTATCCCGCAGTATGGTGAGCTCTAAAATAACCCCATTATGGGTGGTAAAATAGAGTTTATCATTCTCTTGTTTAAAGTCAACTATATGATTTGGGTATTGGTTACCTCTTTTTTCTACTTCTGTATTGGTAATCATTCTCGGTGGATTAAGACTAACAAAAGAAAGACTTTAGAGCGAGAAATTAAAAAGATGTTTTGAACAACTTAACTATAACGTTTTAGTAAATTCCTTATCTATAAATTACTACACTTAGTGGAGGAAGTGTCATAACTACGGATTGTTCATGCCCATTCCACGCCTTTGATGATGGTTTTAGTGTTTTCTTACCCATTCCAGTTCCGGCATATTTGGTGTCATTACTATTAAAAAGCAGTTTCAATTGCGAAGTTTTAGGAACTCCTACTCTATAATCTTCTCTTGGAACAGGTGTAAAATTACAGGCTATGATCAAATCATCCTTAGCATCCCGTCCTTTTCTCAAATACGTTAACACTGTATTTTCTTGGTCGTTATATTCAATCCATTGAAAACCATCAGCGTCAAATTGTTTTTCATAAAGCGCAGGATTATTTTTATAGACCTTATTTAAGTCTTTTATTACTTCTTGGATTCCAGCATGAAAATCAAATTGGGTCAAGTGCCAATCCAAGCTGGTTTCAAAATCCCATTCAGATGATTGTCCAAATTCTGCTCCCATAAAAAGAAGATTGGTCCCCGGGTGGGTAAACATAAACCCAAAAAGTAACCTTAAATTAGCAAATCGTTGCCACTCATCACCAGGCATACGGTATAGCAAGGACTTTTTCCCATATACCACCTCATCATGGGAAAACGGCAACATGAAGTTTTCAGTAAAAGCATAGGTCATGCTAAAAGTGATGTCGTTTAGGTCATAAGACCTATGTATTGGTTCTTTTTTAAAGAATTCCAATGTGTCATGCATCCACCCCATCATCCATTTCATACCAAAACCAAGTCCACCAAAATCAACAGGTCTGGAAACACCTCTAAAAGCCGTGGATTCTTCAGCAATGGTCTGCACCCCCTTAAAGCTGGCATACACTTCTTGATTCATTTCTCTTATGAATGACATGGCTTCCAAATTCTCATTATTGCCATACATATTGGGTTCCCATTCCCCTTCTTCGCGTGAGTAATCCAAATATAACATTGAAGCTACCGCATCTACACGAAGACCATCCACATGATACTGATCCAACCAAAAAATTGCATTACTTATTAAAAATGCGCGCACTTCATTTCTTCCATAGTTGAAAATCAGACTTTTCCAATCTGGATGATACCCCCTTTTTCTATCCGGATGTTCATAAAGGTGAGACCCATCAAAAAAACCAAGTCCATGTGCATCTTCTGGAAAATGAGATGGTACCCAATCCAAAATAACCCCTATTCCACGTTGATGAAATTTATCAACAAGAAGTTTAAAATCTTCTGGTTTTCCAAATCGGGATGTAGGAGCAAAATATCCCGTTAACTGATACCCCCACGAAGGATCATAAGGGTACTCCATAATGGGCATAAACTCTACGTGGGTAAATCCCATTTCCTCTACATAGTCCACAAGCTCATCGGCCAGCTCCACGTAGGACAGTGATTCCCAACCATTTTTTTTCTTCCAAGACCCTAAATGAACTTCGTAAACAGAGTAAGGTTTGTTCAACGCATTTTTCTCTTCACGGGTATCCATCCATGTTGCATCCTTCCAACTATGGGAAGCATCCCATACTATAGAAGCAGTGTTAGGTGGATGTTCGCAGCACCTTCCAAAGGGATCTGCCTTTTCTGTCCAAATATCATTATTGTTGGAGTGAATCTTATATTTATACTTGGTACCCTTGTCCACTCCAGGAATAAAGCCTTCCCAGATACCGCTTTCATCCCATCTAACAAATAACTGATGGTCATCTGCTTTCCAAAAATTAAAGTCTCCAATTACAGAAACTGATTTTGCCGATGGGGCCCAAACGGCAAAATAAGTGCCTTTTACACCATCTACCTCAGTCAAGTGCGAACCTAATTTATCGTAAAGTCTATAATGCTTTCCAGCTTTAAAAAGATTTACATCAAACTCTGTGAAAAGACTGTGGACGATTACCTTGGACATATAAGCTGGTTTAACAACTACAATATTACACATCTTTGTCCAAGAATCCGACTTTGCACTCTTTGTTTGTAAAATAAATCGGTAGTCTTACAAAAATGGAATGCTTTTTGATTTTGACTTGAAAACAAATGAAATGAGTACAAATCAAAAATCAAAAATCATGAATAAATTCAACACAATTATTGGGGCATTCCTTGTTTTGCTTACCGTATCCTGCGAAGGCCCAACAGGACCTCCAGGGTTTGATGGGTTTGACGGAGCAGACGGCCAAGACGGTCTAGATGGAATACAAGGACAAATAGTAGAAATAGATGGGGTTAATTTTGGTTATGATGTTGACGGCAACATATATAGTACGCTTATAAACTTTGGTGATGAAACAAATTATGAAGTGCGAGAAGCGGATGCGGTTTTAGTATATCGATTTGATGGTACCATTGACCTTGATGATAATAGCACAGCCGATGCTTGGAGTCAAATTCCGCAAAGTTTTTTCCTTCCCGAAGGTACTCTACAGTATGTGTTTGCCCATACTTTTGTAGATCTTGAACTCTTTATTGACGGAAATTTTGATCTTTCCGCAATAAGCACGGATTTCACAGATAATCAGTCCTTTAGAATTGTGTTCGTGCCCAGTGTGTTTGCAAACTCTTCTAAAATGGATACTTCTAACATAGAGAATGTAATGAGTGCTTTAGGTATTGAAGAAAGTCAAGTCATGAAGATTAATATAGATTAGTCGCTTAAAAATCTTAATTTAAAGACCTGCTGGTAAACCAGCGGGTCTTTTTTATATTATAAAGATATTGTGAAAGGAAAACCAAAAAAAAACGTCTATTAAGTAAAATAAAGAAATGGGAAAACAATTGCTTTTAATCGCATTCCTTATTACGTTAGGATGTAAGGGTGTATCACAGGAAGAGAAAAAAGAAACAAAAAAAGATGTTGCATTCGCCATAGCTAAAACTGATGCTGAATGGAAGGCTGAACTTACCGATATGGAATATTATGTATTGAGGAAGGCAGCCACCGAAAATCCTTTTACCAGTGACTTGCTTGAAAATAAAGAAAAGGGAACCTATGTATGCGCCGCATGCGCTACGCCACTTTTCCGTAGTGAAAACAAATTTAAATCTGGAACTGGATGGCCAAGCTTTGACAGGGAAATTGAAGGCAATGTTGCCTATGATGTTGATTATAAGATTGGTTATGAACGTACAGAAGAGCACTGTGGTACTTGTGGAGGACATTTAGGTCATGTTTTTAATGATGGTCCTAGAAATACCACGGGAAAAAGACATTGTATTAATGGTGTTGCTTTGGATTTTATACCAGATTCCAATTAGTCCAAACTTTTAGGCACCTCGTTTATAGTTTTACAGTTTCAAGATTTAATTCATTTTTTCCTTTAATTTGAGGCTATGGATAACAAGCAAAGTACAGAGAAATCAGAAGCAGAGTGGAAAGAGCAACTTTCTCCTGAAGAATACTACGTTCTAAGGCAAAAAGGCACTGAAAGACCCCATACAGGGAAGTATGATCTACATTTTGAAAATGGTGATTATCATTGTAAAGCCTGTAATGCCAAGCTTTTTGAAAGTGAGCACAAGTTTGAAAGCGGCTGCGGCTGGCCCTCTTTTGATGAAGCAGTAGAAGGTGCTATTGAATATATTAGAGATACCACACATGGAATGATACGCACTGAAACGGTTTGCGCCAATTGCGGTGGTCATTTGGGACATGTTTTTAACGACGGTCCAAGAGAAACAACAGGGCAACGTTATTGCATCAATTCTGTTAGCATTGATTTTGATCCTTCAGAAGAAAAATGAATTTTCAAGAAAACTATCTTAAAAACGTAGTTTTTGAATTCCATCGTTACAAAACAGTGGGCGATAACACTTTTGCCCAACTTTCCGATAAGGAAATCCATTGGAAGTATAAAGACACAGACAATTCCATAGCCATTATTGTAAAACATATGGTAGGCAATATGCTGAGCAGATGGACCAATTTTTTAACGGAAGATGGTGAAAAACCCTGGCGTAATCGGGAAACGGAGTTTAAGGAACCGTACACTTCAAAAGTTGAAATGATAGCGGCTTGGGAAAAGGGTTGGAAATGCCTTTTTGATGCCCTGAGCAGTATTGATAGTTCAAATTTTGAATCAAAAATTAAAATCAGGGACAAGGAACATACCATTATTGAGGCCATAAACAGACAATTGGCGCATTATCCAAGCCATGTGGGACAACTAGCATTTCTAGGAAAAATGATAAAAGGTTCTGATTGGATTTCGCCTTCAATTCCAAAAGGAGGTTCAGATTCGTTCAATAAAAAGATGTTCGGACATCCCAAATCGTAAATTCAGCTTCAAGAAAATCAGGAATCTCAAATCTTGGTAATTGGCATCTGAATTACGTACTTTTGCACTTCATTTTTAACAACTAAAATCAAATTCTAATGAGCAACTTCGATGTAATTGTTTTGGGTAGTGGTCCTGGAGGGTATGTAACGGCTATAAGAGCCTCACAACTTGGATTCAAAACAGCCATTGTAGAAAAGGAAAGCCTAGGAGGTGTATGTCTCAATTGGGGATGCATCCCCACTAAAGCTTTACTAAAATCCGCTCAGGTTTTTGATTATTTAAAGCATGCCGAAGACTATGGCTTAAGTGCTAAAAAAGTAGAGCATGATTTTGATGCCGTTGTAAAAAGAAGTCGTGGGGTTGCTGACGGAATGAGCAAGGGAGTTCAATTCTTAATGAAGAAAAACAAGATTGAAGTTCTAAATGGATACGGAAAAGTGCAACCTGGCAAGAAAGTATTGGTTAAAGGTGAACATGGTGATCCTGCAGAATTTACAGCTGACCATATCATCATTGCTACAGGTGCTAGAAGTCGTGAATTACCAAGTCTTCCCCAAGATGGAAAAAAAGTAATTGGCTATAGAGAAGCAATGACTTTGGAAACTCAACCAAAGAAAATGATGGTTGTAGGCAGTGGTGCCATCGGTATTGAGTTTGCTTACTTCTATAACGCTATGGGTACAGAGGTGACGGTAGTGGAGTATCTTCCACATATTGTTCCCGTTGAAGATGAGGATGTTTCCAAGCAATTAGAACGCAGTTTTAAAAAAGCGGGTGTTAAGATTAAAACCTCAGCAGAAGTTACTCATGTAGATACTTCTGGTGAAGGGGTAAAAGCTACTATAAAAACTTCCAAAGGAGAAGAAGTTCTAGAGGCTGATATTGTTCTTTCCGCGGTGGGTATTAAAACCAATATTGAAAACATAGGATTAGAAGAGGTCGGTATTGCTGTTGATAGAGATAAAATCTTGGTCAATGATTACTATCAAACCAATATTCCAGGGTACTATGCCATTGGTGATGTTACACCAGGACAAGCTTTGGCCCATGTTGCCTCGGCTGAAGGAATCCTTTGTGTTGAAAAAATAGCAGGTATGCATGTAGAGGCACTGGATTATGGAAACATACCGGGATGCACCTATTGTATCCCAGAAGTAGCTTCTGTAGGTCTTACCGAAAAGCAAGCCAAAGAACAGGGATATGATGTCAAAGTAGGCAAGTTCCCATTTTCAGCCAGTGGAAAAGCAAAAGCGGCGGGAACTCCTGACGGTTTTGTTAAAGTTATTTTTGATGCTAAATATGGCGAATGGTTAGGATGCCACATGATCGGTGTTGGTGTAACAGACATGATTGCAGAAGCCGTGGTAGCAAGAAAATTAGAAACCACAGGCCATGAAATCCTAAAAGCGGTTCACCCACACCCAACCATGAGTGAGGCTGTAATGGAAGCTGTAGCTGCTGCATATGGTGAAGTAATCCATTTATAATTTTTTTAGGGTGTTAAAAGTATTCAGGGCAACGGCAATATTGGAAGGAATATCTTATTTACTTCTATTTGGACTAACAATGCCATTAAAATATTGGGCAGGTATGTTAGAGCCCAACAAAGTTGTTGGCTACGCCCACGGGGCACTATTTATTATTTACGTTGTCGTTGCATTGGTTTTTTGTTGGGAACGAAAATGGACAATCAAACGATTTATTATTCTTTTTCTAGCGTCATTGCTTCCTTTTGGGACATTTTACGCGGATAAGAAATATTTGAGTAAACTAGCCTAAAAAACTTTGAATGGCAAGGTCATAGCTTTGAAGTCCAAAACCTAAAATCACGCCTTTGGCTCCTGAAGAAATATAGGAAACATGCCTAAAATCTTCCCGTTTATGGGTGTTTGAGATGTGAACCTCAACAACAGGTGTATTCACCGCCTTTACTGCATCTCCTATACCTACTGAAGTATGTGTATAAGACGCAGCATTCAAAACAATACCATCATGAGCAAAACCAACTTCTTGAATTTTACCTATCAACTCCCCCTCAATATTGGATTGAAAGTATTCCAATTCAACCTGAGGAAATTTTTGTTGTAGTTGAACAAAATAGTCTTCAAAGGTGGTACTCCCGTAGACCTCTGGCTCACGTTTTCCCAGTAAATTCAGATTAGGGCCGTTGATGATAATTAGTTTCATAGGATAAATGTACCAATATTTTTAGGGCATAAAAAAAAGAGGAAGCAACAACTTCCTCTTTTTATAGCTATTGTTAGTTTCTTAATTAAATCTATAACCAGCTCCTACAGTTAGCGTATTGATATCTACAGCATCACCAAAATCTCCTCCTCTAGAAATCTGAAAACCATAACGAGCCTCAACAAACCAATTGTCATCTATTTGATAACCGCCTCCAAACGCTAAGTCCAATCCAAATTCACCATCTGGTAGATCTTCTAACAAATAATTTATTTGAGGACCAGCTTGAACGTTGAATTGATCCGTAATTCTGTATTTACCCATTATAGGAAGGTACAACGATGTTAAATCATCTACAAAACTAAAAAGTAAGGATGGCTCAATATCAAAGCTTTCACATACTTCAAAATTATAACCTCCACCAACAAAAAATCCTAGTTCACTGTCACTGGCATCAAAAAATCCACCAGTATCAACACTGATAGAAACATTATTAAAACCTGCTTTGACCGCAAAGCCTTCTTGGCCGTAGGTTGCAGACACAATACTAATAAAAAGTACAATTAAAATAAATGATTTCTTCATAATTTGTTATTTAGTTATGAGTCACAAATATACTAAAGACAATTTCCTTTAACAGGCTTAAAGCTTCAAAATATAGATATTTCACTTAAATAGAGTATGGCACTTTTAGTACAATTAAATACCAAAAGTGCCATACTGTTCATGGAAAAAAAGCTTCCACAAAAAATCTAATTATTTGCTAGTTAAAAGCATATTGTATTCCAAAGCCAAAAGCACCAGCTTCTCCATCTCCAGCATCGCTTATGACTATAGCCGGTCTCCAATCAAAATTGACTACTATTGGTACGCCATCAATTTTAAAGTCCAGACCTGCATGAGGACGCAAAGAAAATATATTGTCAAAATCATCAATCAGAATTATACTTGGTCCTATTCCCGCGTACCACCTAAGTCCAGGAGCTCCATCAAATTGTTTATGATAAGAATAGAGAAAAGTGAGTATTGTGGCATTGTCTTCAAATCCTAAATCTGCTTGCCCTACATGATTACTTGAGAAAAAGTATTTTGCACTGGGGCCAACAAAAGTGGCATTGTCATAAAGATCAATTCCTAGTCCAACCGCTCCTTTATAGCTACTTTGTGCCGCAGCACTAAAGGCCAACATAAGGGTTAAGACAAATACAAAAGATAATTTTTTCATTTTACTTTATTTATAGTTATTACTTATTCTAAGCTGTTCTTTAGCCTCAATTAAAATAAAAACAGAAGTCCTACCATAGCAATGGAAAATGTTTCACCATTATTATCCACTGCAACATAAGAAACATTCAATTCCGTATTTCCAGTGATATTATAGCCTATTAATGGTCTATAATAAAGTCCTCCTTCATTTCCATCATTTATTCCAACTGCATATCCAACATCTGCCCCTAACTTAAATTGATACGTTGGATAAATCCTTACCGAACCTGCCAATGGCAAAAACTGAAAATCTTCAAACTCTGCTTGTATTTGCACATCACCTACTGCTGTATCAATGTTCTCACCAAAAGCATTTATAAAGCCTGTTGCCAAACCTACATCAAATACCTCTGAGACACCCCAATGGTACGCTGCATCTAATCCAATGGCAAAACTTGAAACATTGGTTGCATCACCAACAGGTATTCCTGCGATTAAACCTGCCTTAAAACTACTTCTGTCCTGGGCGTTTGCGGTAAAACCTGCAATAAATACGGTTACAATAACTAAAATGGTTTTTTTCATGGTTGTTAAAATTTATTAAAAGCTACAACGTACTCGTAATAAATAAAGTATTTCCAATTGTTAAAATTCGTTATACAATATAAATGCACACCAATGTCTTTTCCTTTAGATCAGCATAAAAAAACAGCGGGGTGAAGGTAATATTCCTTGTTAATTTTTGGCACTCTTTTTTGACTGTTACCTTGTTTCAATTGACCAATTATATGTTGCAAAAAAAGCTTTTCAACAAAAGTTAAAATGAAATTCATTTGTAACTATCTTTAAACCATGAACTGGCCACAAGCTTTGCAAGATTATCAGAATTACTTGAAAATAGAGCGAGGACTTTCTGAAAATTCTATTTCTAGTTATATGTTGGATTTGGAAAAACTAATGGCTCATCTAAAGGCACATGAAATTAACGAATCACCAATTCAGGTAAGCGCAGAAACAGTTCAGAAGTTTATCTATGACATTGCCAAAACAGTAAACCCACGTTCCCAGGCGCGCATTATTTCTGGTCTAAAAGGTTTTTTCAATTATCTCATATTTGAAGATTACAGAGCGGATAATCCTATGGATTTGATAGAAACTCCTAAAATTGGAAGAAAACTACCGGATACCTTATCTACTGACGAAATAAATCAACTTATCCTGGCTATCGACCTTTCAAAACCTGAAGGAGAGCGAAATAGGGCCATTTTGGAAACTTTATATGGCTGCGGGCTCAGAGTGTCAGAATTGGTAAACCTTAAACTCTCTGACCTCTATTTTGAAGAAGATTTTATAAAAGTAACCGGTAAAGGTGACAAACAACGATTTGTACCTATTAGTCATTTGAATAAAAAGTACATCAACATCTATAAAAGCGAGATTAGAATTCATTTACCCATTCAGAAAGAACATGAAGACTTTCTTTTTCTCAACAGAAGAGGAAAACAACTCACTAGGGCAATGATTTTCACCATCATAAAACAGTTGTCTGAAAAAATTGGGCTTGATAAAAGTATTAGCCCACACACCTTTAGACATTCCTTTGCCACCCATCTTTTGGAAAATGGTGCAGACCTACGTGCAATTCAGCAAATGCTGGGACATGAAAGCATTACCACCACCGAAATCTATATGCATGTAAACAGAAGTCATTTGGTAAAAGTCCTCAACGAATTTCATCCTAGAAAGTAATATATTCGCCTTTTAAAATTATTGCATGGAACAATCTCGCACTTGGTGGAAGGAAGGAGTAGTATATCAGATATACCCCAGAAGCTTTCAGGATACTACAGGAAATGGCGTTGGTGATATTCAGGGTATCATCAAACGATTAGATTATATAAAAGGTCTGGGCGTGGATATTATTTGGTTATGCCCCGTTTACAAATCTCCAAATGATGACAATGGATATGACATTAGTGATTACCGAAATATCATGGAGGAATTTGGGACCATGTCCGATTTTGATTTATTGCTTGAAGAAATGCATGCCCGTGGTTTAAAATTGGTGATGGATTTAGTGGTGAACCATACCAGTGACGAGCACCAATGGTTCCAAGAGTCAAGAAAATCCAGAGACAATGCATATCGTGATTACTACCACTGGTGGCCTGCAGAAAAAGGAACTCCACCAAAACGCTTTAGTTATTTTGATGTAGATGGCGACGCTTGGAAATATGATGAACCAACGGACAGTTACTACTTACACTACTTTTCCGTAAAACAGCCCGATTTAAAATGGGAAAACCCTAAGGTGCGCCAAGAAATATACGATATGATGCATTTTTGGTTTAAAAAAGGAGTAGATGGCTTCCGTATGGATGTCATTCCCTTTATATCTAAGGATACAAGCTATCCAGAGCTGCCTGAAAAATTTAATGGAAACTTTATTCCTTTTTATTCGGATGGTCCCAAGTTGCATGAGTACCTCCATGAAATGAATAAAGAAGTGCTTAGCAAATACGATATCATGACCGTGGGGGAAACTCCAGGGGTAGCAAGAGACCAGGCTTTACTTTTTGTGGATGAAGAAAGAGAAGAGCTTAATATGTTCTTTCATTTTGAATTGATGTCCCTTGATCGTGACGGAGACGAAGTATTTTGGATGCGAGAGGACAAATGGAAGCTTACAGAGTTTAAAAAAATACATTCGGATTGGGATGAGACCTTTGCCGAAAAAGGCTGGGGAAGTATGTTCTTGAGCAACCACGATAATCCTAGGACAGTAAGCCGATGGGGAAATGATTCTCCTGAGCATTGGCATAATTCTGCCACTATGCTTCATACTTTTTTATTGACCATGAAAGGAACCCCTTATTTTTATTATGGTGATGAAATAGGCATGTCCAATATCCGATTTGATACTATTGATGATTATCAAGATATCAATACCCTAAATAGATACGAGCTGTTAAAACAACAAGGGGTTGATTTGGATACATTTATTGAAAATGAAAAAGAGGCCAGTCGTGATAACGGACGAACTCCCATGCAATGGGATGCTACAGAAAATGCCGGTTTTTCTGCAGCAACACCTTGGTTAAAAGTACACCCAAATCATAAAAAAGGCCTCAACGTTGCGGAACAGGAAAAAGACGAAAACTCTGTTCTCAATTACTTCAAAAGAATGGTACAGGTGCGTAAAGATCATCTGGGATTGGTCTATGGAGATTACCAATTATTGCAGGAAGATAATGAACAGGTTTATGTGTATACCAGAAGCATGAATGATGAAAATTATTTGGTTTTACTGAGTTTTTCTGAGGAAAAGGCCAACTTGGAATTAGGCGATTTAGCAAGTTCAACACTGCAATTGCTCATTTCCAATGATGCTCATGATGCTGCAAAAAGCAATACTGGTTTTGAGCTAAATCCGTATCAGGCGTGTGTCTATAAAATTGACTAGATCTCAGTTTAGTTTGATTTAAACCAATATCTCGAAATTGAGATTTCACTTATCGGTCTCGGCTATGATTTCGTAGCGGCGATTCCCAACGGGAATTGTCGGACTGAAATCCAGCCATATTAAAAGTAATGAATTTTGAGGTTGGGTGAGAGGGAGCTATAAATTATAGCCAATGTTGTGTGCCGTTTTTACTTTTTTTCAAATTTTACTTTTCCGATATCTGCACCTGATTCATTATCTTTTGCAGGTTCCAAGTATATGTAAATTTGGGTGTCCCGATTCCTAAAGATTATATTTTCCAGTAAATCTGGATTATTACTTTCGAGATTATGAATCCTTTCCAAGCAGTATTTATAAAATGTAGTGTCCTTTAGATACAATTCCCTATACTCTTTTTTCGCTTTTTCGAGGTCATTGGACATTTCAAATACATTGCCCTTATGCCATTTAAAGCTGTAATTCAAATGTGAAGCTTTGTTCAACAAGTCGATTGCGGTTTTGAAATCCCCTAATTTTGAATAGCAGCCTGCTTTGTTGGCAAATAATCTTGGAGATGCTGAATAATATTTGGGGTCATCAAAACGTTGAAGAGCTTTATTTATTAAACCATTTTCATATAAAACTTCTCCAGCTAATACATTCAAATGTGATTTATCGGATTTTGAAAGTTTATTATCATGTTCTAATATTGAGTCAATGTACCCAATTCCGTACTCGAGTTTAATCTCCGCCCGTTTATAAAACTCTTCTGTTCGTTTTTGGTCCAAAAGAGCCCTTTGGTTGAACTCTTCTGCCATTTTTCCAAATTCCTCTTTTGATTCCTCCATAAAACTATTCATCAACATTTCTGGAGTTGCATAATTCTTTAGAAAGATATAGGTCAGAGCTATTATAGAGGCTAATGCTATTAAAATCCAGTTTTTACGCTTCATCTTTAGATTTAGAAATGGCACACAACATTAAGCTAAAAATCGTTTTAATGATTCTTTAGCAACTGATAAGTGAAGTTCGGGAATTTTACCCAAAGAAGCTACCATAGATTGACAACCAAATCTTTTGATCTGATAAAATTTATTTAACCCTTATTTTCTTAAACGGCCTAATGATCAATCGTGCCTCACGATCAAACCTGATATAGTTGTACACCCAATTGATAAAGACCACTACCCTATTTCTAAACCCAATTAAAAAATAGAGGTGAACGAACATCCAAACAAACCAGGCAAAAACCCCTTGGAACTTAAATCTTGGTAAATCCACAACGGCTTTATTTCTACCTACCGTGGCCATGCTGCCCTTGTCCTTATACACAAAAGGTTTCAGGGGCTTATTTTCCACTATCCGCACCAAGTTCTCTCCCAAATTTTCTCCTTGCTGCATAGCGGGTTGCGCCATCATAGGATGTCCATGCGGAAAAGCTTCGGTCTCCATTTGGGCTACATCGCCAATGGCAAATATTTCTTTGAATCCCTCAACTTGATGAAATTCGTTTACTTTCAATCTACCTCCACGACAAAGCAACTCCTCAGCATTTAAACCTTCAATGCAGGCCGCTTTTACTCCAGCTGCCCAAACCAAGGTTTCCGATTCAAAAGAAGTATCGGTGTTAGTGGACACATGCTTGCCATCATAGTCCGTAACCCTAATATTCTTCCAAACATTAACACCCAAACTCTCTAAAAAGTGTTCCGCCTTGCTTGAAGCAATTTCACTCATCGCGGGAAGAATTCTATCACTCCCTTGTATTAAATTAATCTGTGCCCTTCTCGTATCCAAATCTGGATAGTCTTTTGGCAAAATTCCTTTTTTAATCTCTGCCAAAGCTCCGGCGAGTTCAACTCCTGTGGGGCCACCTCCAACAATAACAAAATTCATTAAAGCATCCCGTTCATGTAAGTCATCTGTCAACAAGGCCTGCTCAAAGTTTTCTAAAATGAGGCTGCGAAGATTTAAAGACTGTGGAATGGATTTCATGGCCATTCCCTTGGTCTCAATATTTTCATTTCCGAAGAAATTGGTTTCAGAACCTGTGGCGACCACCAGATAATCATATGCTATTTCTCCAATATTTGTTTGGAGCGTCTGCTTATTTGCATCAATCCTTTTGACTTCGGTCAATCTAAAATAAAAATTAGGATATCCTTGAAGCACTTTCCGTATGGGATATGCAATGGAATCCGGTTCCAAACCTCCTGTTGATACCTGATACAATAGTGGTTGAAAAGTGTGGTAGTTATGTTTATCTATCAAAACTACTTGTACTTCTTTTTTACAGAGTTTTTTAGCAAGTGATATGCCTCCAAAGCCACCACCTATGATAATGACCCGAGGAAAACTGGATTGAGGAATGTTCATAGTAGACATGGCCGCAAATTTACGCATTCCCTCATGGTCAAAATCATTTTAAGATAGGTTTTTTAGTATCTTTAAACCTGACTAATCAAATATCCATCCAATGAAAAAATTACTCCTATTCGGTATTGCCTCTATCTTGTTTATCTCTTCATCTTTTTCGCAAGAAGACAGAGACATTGCACTAGAGAGTTTGAACAATAAAGCCCAAGAATATGGAGATATAGCCCACGAAATTTGGGAGCTTGCCGAAATGGGGTATTTGGAACATGAGAGTTCTGCCCTGTTGCAAAAAACACTTTCGGACGAAGGGTTTTCCATAAATAAGGGAGTGGCTGGCATACCAACAGCTTTTATTGCCGAATATGGCTCAGGATCTCCTGTTATTGCCATTTTAGGCGAATATGATGCGTTGCCAGGTTTGTCCCAACAAGCAATTCCTGAAAAAAAATCAGCCGACAAAGCTGCCGGACATGCCTGCGGACATCATCTTTTTGGAACCGCTTCTACTGCTGCTACAATTGCTGTAAAAGATTGGCTAAAGAAAAGTAAAACACAAGGAACCATTCGTTTTTATGGCTGCCCTGCCGAAGAGGGGGGGTCCGGTAAAGTATATATGGTAAGGGAAGGCCTTTTTAATGATGTAGATGCCGCACTACATTGGCACCCAGGATCTCAAAACGCAGCCAGTGCTGGAGCTGCCTTGGCCAATAAATCTGCTAAATTTAGATTTCATGGAGTCTCCGCACATGCTGCAGGTGCTCCAGAAAGAGGTCGTTCTGCGCTTGATGGAGTTGAAGCCATGAACAATATGATAAATATGATGAGAGAACATATTCCGCAGGAAGCACGCATACACTATGTAATTACAGATGGTGGAAAAGCGCCAAATGTGGTTCCTAACTATGCTGAAGTTTATTACTATGCCAGACATAACAAAAGAGATGTTGTGATAGACATTTTTGACCGAATGGTTAAAGCAGCAGAAGGAGCAGCTTTGGGCACGGGTACCACCATGGATTATGAAATGATTGGCGGTACGCATGAGCTATTGCCAAATCTTACCTTACAAAAGATAATGCACGATAATCTATCCAAGGTTGGCGGCATTACCTACACAGGCGAAGAAAAGGCATTCGCGGATAAAATTTCTGTTAGTTTGGGTTACGAGGAACTGGATATGAGCAGAGCCACAGGAGTTCAGCCTTATAAAGAAGAAGCAAGAGCTTACGGATCTACAGATGTTGGAGACGTCAGTTATACCGTTCCCACTGTTGGTATGAGTGCTGCAACTTGGGTTCCTGGCACTCCCGCGCATAGCTGGCAAGCTGTTGCCGCTGGAGGAACTTCTATAGGCACAAAAGGTATGATGGTAGCTGCA
Organism: Flagellimonas sp. CMM7; assembly: GCF_021390195.1. NCBI lineage: Bacteria > Pseudomonadati > Bacteroidota > Flavobacteriia > Flavobacteriales > Flavobacteriaceae > Flagellimonas > Flagellimonas sp. CMM7. The sequence goes on from NZ_CP090003.1 coordinate 296,034, forward strand.
AAAACCATTACACTCACTGCAATTGATCTTTTTGAAAAGCCCAGTACCATCGTTAAAGCTAAAGCAGAACTAGAAGAACGTAGAGGAAAAGACTTTAAATATATTCCCTTACTGGGCAATAGACCACCGGCCCTAGACTACCGAAAGTAATATAATTTATTATCGGAATGTAACAAAAGCTGCTTTATAGATACATATAAAGCAAACTTACCAACCAAAGTGAACAAAGAACTGGAACATCGTTTTGTGACGGAACTTGAGAACAATCAAAACATTGTTCACAAGGTATGCACGTTGTACACAAATGATAGAGATTCGCACAATGACCTGTTCCAGGAAATCACAATTCAGTTATGGAAAGCTTATCCTAAATTCAGAGGGGATGCTAAGTTTAGTACATGGATGTACAGAGTGGCATTAAATACAGCCATAACACTTTATAGAAAATCAAAGAAACGAATAAAGACCCAAGATTATGATTCGGTAATTTTTAAAATTAAGACCGACGAATATGATGACACGGAGGAAAAACAGCTAAAGTTAATGTACGGTGCTGTAAAACAGTTGGGGGATATTGATAAAGCCTTGGTCTTTTTGTATCTGGAAGACAAGGACTATGCAGAAATATCGGAAACTCTGGGAATAACCGAAGTTAATGCACGAGTGAAAATGAATAGAGTGAAAAACAAATTAAGAACCATACTAAATCCTTAAGTTATGATGGATGAACTGGAACTCTTAAAGAAAGACTGGCAGAACAAAGAAGAACATCTTCCTAAACTCTCCTATGATCAGATCTATAAAATGATTTGGAAAAAATCATCTTCAATAGTTAAGTGGATTTTTTATATAAGTCTTATTGAGTTTGTCTTTTGGGCAGGAATAAATATCATATTCAGTGACCCAGAATCTATGCAAGAACTAAAAGCCATGCATATCTATAATGTTATGATGGTTTTAAATTTTGTCAATTACGGCGTAATTTTATATTTCATCTATAAGTTCTATACAAACTATAGAAAGATATCTTTTACGGATTCCTCAAAAAAATTGATGGGAACCATACTTGATGTGAAGAAAATAGTCACCCAATATGTATGGTTCAACCTTATCATCTTTGCCATTACGATGATCATAAGTATTTATGGGATTCTTATATACGGCCCGCAAGGCAAAGAAATAATAGCCTCTGCGATGCAAGAGGGAAATGAGGTTACCTTCTGGTTTTTGGTGATTACAGTCTCTGTTATTTTTACAGCAGTCCTGTTAGTATTGATTTGGCTGTTTTATAAGTTGCTCTATGGAATTCTTCTTAAAAGACTCAAAGAAAATTATAACGACTTAAAAAAGCTGGAAGTTTAGTCACCGCGGTAGCTATATCTCCTTTTCTGATGATCTGCTTCATAAGCAGCAAGCTCTTCTTTGGAAAGCACTTTTAAGAAAGATGGATGTTGTTCTATAGCATACTCCAATTTCTCCATTATGGAATCAATGGACTCGTTTTCGTAGTCAATTTCCAGAGGTGTCTTTATTTGCATGGACTGAAGTATTCCTTTCTTTTTCACCCTTAACCCCTTCTTATCAAAAGAGCGTCTAAAGCCATCAATGACCACTGGAACTACAATGGGCTTATATCTTTTAATAATATGGGCCGTTCCCTTGCGAAGTGGCTTCCAAGGTGTAGTAGTGCCTTGTGGGAAGGTAATAACCCACCCATCTTCCAAGGCCATTGCTATATTGCTTATATCACTAAATTTCACCTGTCTCTTCACATCCTGTCCGTCTGCCCTCCATGTTCTTTCAATACTGATAGAACCCGCATAGGCCAAGATTTTGGCGATCAAGCTTTGTTTCATGGTTTCTTTGGCCGCCACATAATAAATGTTCAGCTTAGGGTTCCAGAGATAGCTAAGATTTCTTATGGAGTCATCCCTACCTTTTAAACTGGCATTGAAAACATGAAACATCGCGACCACATCAGCAAAGTAGGTCTGATGATTACTAACAAAAAGAACATTTGCGTCTGGTAAATCACGAATTACTTGGGAGCCTTCAATTTCTAAAGTGTTAAATCCTTTGTACCTCGAATGGGTCATCATTCCCGCAATGCGTATCAACCATCGCTTTAGAAATAAAATATGCCCAAAAGGATTTTCTTTAAATAGCCCCATGTAGTATTCTGTTATGGGCTAATTTACAAAATAGCGGCTAAAGCACTTGCTCCAAAAGTTCCTTGATTTCACTCATCATCATTGCCGTTGCTCCCCAAACCGTATAACCATTTAATCTATAGGCTGGTACATTTACATTTTTTGCATAAGAAGTACTCAGTTTTTCTTCAATATGATTAGAATTATCAAGAAAATCACGTAAATACACCTCAACTAGGGCCTCAACTTCGCTCTCTTGTATCACAAAATGCTTTGGGTTGGAATAGAATCCCATAAAAGGCTGTACTAAAAAATTACTTGGCGGTATATAAACCTCGCTTAATTCTTTTAAAACTTCCACTGATTCTGGCGTCACCCCAACTTCTTCATGAGTTTCACGCAAAGCAGTTTCCAAAAGGTCTTTATCCTGCTCTTCCACTTTACCACCTGGAAATCCAATCTGATTGGAATGAACCCCTTGATACGTTTTGCGCAGAATAAGAAGCAATTTGGTATTTTGATCTATATCTGGATAAAAAAGAGCCATAACTCCCGCCTTTTTAGGCTTCTTCTTTTTTATTTCGTTGGATTTCAACCATTGAATTCTCATTAAAGGGGACATTTTATGATGAGAATCTGTTCCGGGAAGTGGTAGATCTTTTATTTTTAAAGCTTGTTGATAAAATTCCTTGAAATTCATGTTTTTAAAACAATCGGCTTTAACTACAAGTATACTATTATTTTTTCTGGTCTCCTGCGGAGATTCTCCTAAAAAAAGTAATGTCGCAACTGAAGAAACCGCTGTAAAGTTAGATTCTGTCCCTAAAGAAGCTATTGCCCAAGAAGTGGAGCCTGAGGAAGAAGAAGCATTTGTTCTGAATGAAGAAAATGCTATTGATTTCTTTTTTAACTATGCAAAAGATTTAACGGAGGACAAAGTGAAGTTGACCACCAGTATGGGAAGCTTTACGGTACAACTCTATGATAACGTGCCGTACCACAAGGCAAATTTTATTTATTTAACCCGAATGGGGTATTTTGATAATACCCAATTCCACCGTATAGTTAAAAACTTCATCATTCAAGGTGGAAACTCCGATGATAAAGAAACCCCAAGAAAAAGAAGGGCCATTGGAAGGTATCTTCTTCCGCCAGATGCAAAAAAAGGATACAAACACCATAGAGGTGTTATTTCAATGCCGAGCAGTGAAAGGGACAATCCACATAAATTGGCTTCACCCTATGAGTTTTTCATTGTAGTGAGCAAACCAGGTTCTTATCACCTAGATGGTGCCTACACTCCTTTTGGAAAGGTCATCAACGGAATGGATGTTGTAGATGCAATTAGTAATGTTGAAGTTGGAGATGGTGATTGGCCGTGGAAAAACGTATATATACTTAAAGCCGAAGTACTGTAATTAGGCTTCTTTCTTATAAATGTTTGGCAATCGTATTCCCAATCTTACTGCTAAGATCCTTAGCATAATTACCACAAAAATTGCGGCCATATAAGCGTAATTCTCTTCTATAGGAAGCTGGGTGAACAAAAAATAGCTGGCACCGCCCAAAATACATGCAGTAGCGTAAATTTCTTTTCTGAAGATAACCGGTATTTCATTACAAAGAATATCCCTAAGCACCCCTCCAAAGCTAGCTGTCATAGTACCAAGAGCAATGCACATAATTGGTGAAAGCTCTGCTTGCAGCCCTTTTTCTATACCTAGCATTGTATACAGGCCAATACCAATGGTATCAAACAAAAACAATGATTTTCTAAGGTATTTTAATTGATTGACGAAAATAACGGCAAAAACAACAGTTATTGCAATCGTTGAAACATAGGTCAAATCACGCATCCAAACAACGGGGGTGTTCCCAATAAGCAAATCACGTAAAGTTCCACCTCCTATTGCGGTTACAAAAGCAATGATAAGCACTCCAAACAGATCCAAGCGTTTTTCCATTGCAACCAAAACCCCAGAGATGGCAAAGGCCACTGTTCCTAAAATATCTATGGATTGGTAAAACATAGTTACAAGTTTTGGGTATAATAATTATAATCCTTCAATACAGTATCTAGAAATTGTACATCATACAAAGTGGAGTTCGTATTTAAAATGCTTTCAACCTTAACCCTTAACGCAGTAAGTGTTTTAAAATCATTGCTTTTTCTAGCAATTCGGAAAGTATCTTTTATAAGTCTTACGTCTTTATCCGTAAGCAGGGTGACATTGGTAAATTGGGGAACATACTCTTCATGAACCTCTTCTAAAATGGTATGGGATACTTTTGTTTTGTTTTTGGTACTTATTACCACTGTTCCAGCTGCGGCATCTCCCACGCGTTGTCTTTTTTCAGAAAAAAGTATTGATAGTATTCCTATTGAACCTAAAAATATCCAAATATCCACCAAGCGCAACATCCATCTAACCAAATAATTACTCCAGTGTACCGGTGTGCCATCCAACCGAACGACCCGCATCTTCAGTAACATTTTGCCAACTGTTCTGCCATTAAAAATACTGTGCATTAAAAGCGAGTAGAACATGGCCGGTAAAAAAATCAAAGCAGCCAGACCCCTTTGAGTCCAGGTGTCTTCATAGATATACCCAATGGCATTGCTCAAAACACTGACCAAATATGCGAACATGTACAATATGAGGCCATCAATCAAAAATGCAACGATTCTTTCTCCAATACTTACAATTTTATAATCTAGGTTAACATTTTGCGTTGTATTGATTTGGAGGTTACCCATATAACAGTAATTTTAGCTTTACGAATCTCTTATTTATGCGCGAAGCAGCCTTTGTAAAACAAAATAAGGAAAAATGGATAGCATTTGAAAAAGCTATCGCACTTAGTTCCAAAACCAATCCAGATATTTTAGTAGATGGCTATATTCAACTTACAAATGACTTGGCATATGCACAAACGTATTACGAGGAAAGTAAGACTTTATTGTATTTAAATTCTTTAGCGTCTCAGGCCCATCAGAAGATTTATAAGAACAAAAAGGAAACGGGCAACAGAATAATCAACTTCTGGGCGCATGAGTTTCCGTTGTTCTTTAAACAATATCACAGCACATTGGGCATTGCTTTTTTAATCTTCTTTTTAGCCTCTGCCATAGGATGCATTTCAGCATTAAATGATTCTACTTTTGTTCGTCTGATATTAGGAGACGGTTATGTCAATGAAACCCTTAACAACATTGCAAAAGGTGAACCAACCGCTATTTATAAAAGTGGAAGTGAGATTGGAACTTTTCTCGGCATTACGATCAACAACATAAGGGTTGCGTTTTTAGCATTTGCTTTTGGCGTGATTACGAGCATTGGAACTATTTATATTCTTTTTAGTAATGGAGTTATGTTGGGAGCATTCATTACATTTTTTTATACCAAAGACGTTTTTTTTGAAGCAAACAAGCAGATATGGCTGCATGGTACCATAGAAATATCAGTAATTATAATTGCAGGCTGTGCAGGGCTTATTATGGGAAATAGTATTTTGTTTCCGAAAACATTTTCTAGGCGTGTTTCCTTTATGAAAGGCGCAAAAGATGGACTGAAAGTGGTGGTAAGTACAATTCCCTTTTTTATTATTGCAGGGTTTATTGAAGGGTTTATTACACGCTACTCCAGCATGCCAAATTGGTTAGCTTTTGCAATAATTGGCTTGTCGTTATTGTTAATAGTATTCTACTATATCATTTATCCTATTTTAGCAAACAGATTATATGAAAGACAAATACATAGAACTTAGAGTAAACCATGACTTTGGTGATATTCTGACCACTTACTTTGATTTTTTAAAACAAAACATAAAGAAATTCACCAATGTATTTATTAGTTATAATGGGGTTTTTCTAATAGGACTACTTATTACAAGTTACTTATTGGTTTCTGGTTTTATAGGACTTATCGCCGAAGAAGGTGGTTTTTCTGGCAGTGGATTAGGACAAAGTAATGAAGAGGCCTACTGGATCTATATTGTTACGGGTGGTATCCTGTTTTTTGTGATTTTACTTTTGGTAGCGGGCTTAAACTTTAGTTTAAGTTCATCCTATTTAGTGCAGTATGAAAAAACCAAAGGGCTAAACTTTGATAAAAAAGATGTCTGGAATCTTACAAAAAGTAAGTTTGGCAATACAGTGGTTTTTATCTTAATGCTTATTCCAATTTACCTGGTGTTTTTTGTGGTAGTATTAATTACCGCTTTTATTCCGTTGATAGGGTTGTTTGCCCAATACATTCTTCAGTTTTCCTTAGCGGCATGGATTGGGGTTTCCTTTTTCAGTATGTTAGAACAGAACAAAGGAGTAACCGAAGCATTTGGAGAGGGTTGGAATCTGGTCAGCAAAAACTTTTGGAAATCTGTTGGGGTAAATTTTATTCTTGGTTTGCTCAATGGGTTACTTATGTTCATCGTCTTGTTGATTCCCGGAATAATCTTAGGGGTTTATACTTTTCACGTGATTGAAAATAGTGTTGATGTTGGTGCTTCTGTAGTATCTACTGTTGTATATACACTAGGGCTTTGCTTAATATTGATTTTATCAGTCTATGCGCAATGCCTTGCCCAAATTGTAAATGGCATTCTTTTTTATACCCTACATGAGAAAACCTATAACGTAAACACAAGAAGTAAAATAGAGCAAATAGGACAATCCAACTAGTGATAAGAAACATCACATATTTATTTTCTTTTTTGTGGGCATCCTTTACATTCTCCCAAAATGATTCTATACCCATTCCTATAGATGAAAATTCCGTGATTCAAGAACGCAGAATTTATGAGAACCTAAAAGAGAAGTACCCTGGAGAAGAGTTTAATTATGACACGAACACCGGGGAATCTAAAAACCTGCTTGCCCGTTTTCTAAAATGGCTTTTTCAAGGCATTGGTGATGCCGTTGGAATCGATATACCCTATAATGTTCTCCAAATACTGGAATACGTTATTTATGGCTTAATGGGGCTATTGGTCATCTACCTTTTAGTAAGGATATTCATTAATGAAAAATTTAATTCCATATTCTCCAAAAAGGCAAAAGCCATAATAGACATTGACCTCTCTGAGCAACATATTGAAATCATAGACTTGGATGCTTTGATGAATGCTGCCCTAAAAAATAAAGATTACCGACTAGCTGTGCGGTATCAATACCTAAAGATCTTAAAACTATTATCACAGAAGGAAATCATTGAATGGCATTTTGATAAAACCAATGCAGATTATGAGCAAGAAATTAGTGGGTCTAAGTTAAAAAAGGACTTTAAAAAAGTCTCATACCTGTATGAATACATATGGTATGGTGAGCAAATTATTAACGAGACTGATTATACAAATGCCAGTTTTAGATTTACTCAATTAAACAACTCAATATCGCAGTAGCAGTAATGGATAAGAAATCTAAAATAATACTGGTTATCTTTTCCCTTGTGATCATAGGTATTATTATAACGGAAATTGTAAGGCCCAAACCAATTAATTGGAGGCCTTCCTATACCGCATCTTCCAAAATACCCTTTGGCTGCTATGTTCTTTACAATGAACTATCCTCCATTTTTGATAATAGTAATATTGATACCGTTGAAGAAAGTGTTTATGATGTGCTAGTGGACAGAGATAAATCAATTGGGTCCAATTACATATTTATCAACGAGTACATTGATTTAGACAAACAAGAGACCAATCAAATGTTGGATTATGTAAGTGATGGAAATACAATTTTCATTTCTGCTGCGGGTTTTGGAGGTTACCTAGCCGATACACTAAACATCAGCATAGAGTCAGATTATAATTTAAAAGAAGGTTCAACCAAATTAAGTTTGACGCACAAAAAATTCCAATCCGAAAAATTTGATCTCTCTCGCGGAATTTACAATTCTCATTTTACAAGCGTTGATTCAACAAATACCACAATTTTAGGACATATAACATATCTAAAAGAGGACTTTATCGACGACAAACCTCCTCAGAAATTTAGAAGAGCCAACTTTATTAAAACCAAATTTGGAGATGGCCATTTCATTTTAAACACAACTCCCCAAGCGTATTCCAATTTCTATATGCTCAAAGGAAATCAGGATTATGTTTCCCATACCTTTTCTTACTTAGAAGACAAGGATGTTTTATACTGGGATAATTATAAAAAAGCTGGACGTGCCGTCATCAATTCGCCAATGCGTTTTGTTTTAAATCAACCAGCACTTAAATGGGGGTATTATTTAATGATTACGGGAGTTTTGCTTTTTGTCTTCTTTAAAAGTAAAAGGGAACAACGAATTATTCCCGTGATAGAACCTTTGAAAAACTCCTCTGTTGAATTTGCCCAAGCCGTGGGCTCGTTATATAATCAAAACAAAGATTTCACAGATTTGATCAATAAAAAACTCAACTATTTTCTAGAATACATCAGAAGTCATTTTCATATTGATACTTCAATATTGAATGAAAAAACGATTCAGGTATTGGCGTCTAAATCTGGCAAAGGAATGGAAGAGACCAAAAACTTGATAGAGTTCGTCACCAAATTAAAAAACAAGACAACGCACAACGAGCAAGATAGCATTGAACTTAATAAAAAAATAACTGCCTTTAAGCAATAATAGCATGGAAGATAAAGAACAACAAGAGGATTCGTTACAGTTTAATTCAAGAGTGGACCTGACCAAACTGCAGGAAGCCGTTACCCAAATAAAATCCGAATTGGGCAAAGTAATCATTGGTCAACAAAATATGATTGAGTTGCTGATTATTTCAATTCTTTCCAATGGTCACTCCCTTATAGAAGGTGTTCCCGGTGTGGCTAAAACAGTTACCGCAAAACTATTGGCAAAAACAATGAATGTTGATTTTAGCCGTATTCAGTTTACGCCTGACCTAATGCCCAGTGATATTTTAGGAACCTCCATTTTCAATGTAAAAACATCAGAGTTTGAATTTAAGAAAGGCCCATTATTTTCAAACATCATCTTAATTGATGAAATCAACCGTGCCCCAGCCAAGACACAAGCGGCGTTATTTGAAGCCATGGCAGAAAGACAAATTACCATAGATGGCACAGAATACAATATGGAGCCTCCGTTTTTAGTGTTTGCCACCCAGAACCCCATTGAGCAAGAAGGAACCTATAGACTGCCAGAAGCACAATTGGACCGTTTTCTTTTTAAAATTAAAGTTCACTACCCCACCCTTGAGGAAGAAGTGGAAATTCTAGAAAGAAAACATGAGCAGAAGAATTCCCAAGTAGAACAATTGATTACTTCTGTATTATCAGCAAAGCAAATTGCAGAATATCAGAATACCATAAAAGAGATTATTGTAGAAAAAAATCTAATAAAGTATATAGCTTCTATAATTGATAATACAAGAACCAATGCCAATCTCTATCTTGGAGCATCACCAAGAGCCTCAATTGCAATCATGGATGCCTCTAAAGCATTGGCAGCTATAAACGGACGGGATTTTATTACCCCTGATGACATTAAAAAGGTGGCAACACCTATTCTAGCACATAGGATTATTTTAACTCCGGAAAGAGAAATGGAAGGGCTCACGGCAGAACATATGGTTAAACAAATTATAGAGAGTATAGAAATCCCTAGATAAACAATTCCATCCTTGAAAAGACTGTTCAAACATGTTTACTTGCAAAAACGCTTTTTTATAGCGGTTACGGCTATTGTTTTTGGATTTTTGCTCTCTTACATAGTAGAAGATATGTTTGGGGCTATAAAGGTTTTATTCTATGTATTTACACTCTTGTTTATAGTTGATGTTTTATTGCTGTTTGCATCAAAAGGTAAATTGGAAGGTGAACGAATTTTGCCCGACAAACTCTCTAACGGAGATGATAATCCAGTCCACTTAGAAATAACGAACACCTATCTTTTTCAAGTTGACACCAGGATAATTGACGAGATACCATTTCAATTTCAAAAAAGAGATTTTGGTTTAACCAGTAAAATAAAAAGCGGCGGTAGCAAGAGCTATAGCTATATGCTCAGACCTACTGAACGTGGCGTTTATTCTTTTGGCAGCTTAAATTTATTTGCGATCTCCCCTATTGGTTTTCTTGCAAAAAAGTATGAATTCAATCTAGATCAAAAGGTTCCAGTCTACCCTTCTTTTCTTCAGCTTCAAAAGTATGACTTGATTGCTTTTACCAATCGTTTGCATGAATATGGGCTTAAAAAAATTAGGCGTATTGGGCATACTATGGAGTTTGAACAAATTAAGGAATATGTGCAGGGAGATGATATTAGAAACATTAATTGGAAAGCAACAGCAAAGAGAAACCAATTGATGGTCAATCAATATCAAGATGAAAAATCACAACCCATTTATTCTGTTATAGATAAGGGCAGGGTCATGAAAATGCCCTTTAACGAGCTAAGTCTTCTAGATTATGCCATTAATGCTACGCTTGTCATTAGCAATATCGCATTAAAAAAACAGGATAAGGCCGGTATGTTTTCATTTAGTGATAAAATTGAAAACCGTGTTGTTGCAGAGCGCAGAAGCTCTCAAATGAATTTAATTTTGGAAACGCTATATAATTTAGAAACCAATTTTATTGAAACTGATTTTAGTAGATTATATATTGACGTCAAAAGAAACCTAAACCAAAGAAGTCTTTTACTGCTCTACACAAATTTTGAAACACTTGATGCCCTTCATAGGCAATTGCCATATCTTCAAGCAATTGCCAAACAACATCTATTGGTGGTAATCTTTTTTGAAAACACTGAACTGAACAAATTTGCTGGTAAAAAAGCGGAAACCGTTCATCAAATTTTTGAACAGACCATTGCGGAAAAATTCATTTATGAGAAAAAGTTAATTGTAAACGAACTTAGAAAGTATGGTATACAAACTATTTTGACCAAACCAGAAAATTTGACCATTAACACCATCAACAAATATCTGGAAATTAAGGCAAGAGGACTTATTTAGGTGTTTTTAGGGAGAGAGATAACTTCTTAAGAAGGTTGAAGAAAGTCCAAATGTAGTTAAGCTAGGTAGTTCTTCGTAATCGACCAACAGATTCTCGCTTACCACATTTACTTGAAAAACATCTGTTTCTATATGTTCTGTGGTAAAACTTCCCCTAAGCCGTTTATTTCGTTTTTTTGAAAAGACTTCAATTGCAACACCTACTGTAACACCACCTAAAATGGTAGCCAATAGGTCATCATTGTCCCAACCATTATCTCGCTGGCCCGCATCCACCGTTTCCTTTGCCAAACCAATAAGTGTGCTTCCGGCCACGGCGCCTACAAATGTCCATACTCTATTTCCATCTGAAGCTTGCTTAGCAATACCTGCACCTGCCAGACCAAAAAGACTTCCACCTAAAAAGTGAAGTGCCTTATCACGTTCTATTTGACCATAGAGCTGCGATGCAAGTACAAATAATACTAATGTGGGGATTAGTTTTTTCATATGCCCGATAAATGTAAAGAAAGTTGATTGTTTTAAAAATTTTTCACTGCCTCTTTGGCTTTGCCAAATTCCGTCATCAAATCTTTTACAATTTCTGCTGCGGGCTTTATTTCATGAATCAACCCAGATACTTGTCCAATCTCCAATTCTCCTTCAACTAGGTCACCTTCAAACATGCCACGCTTGGCTCTTGCTCTGCCCAATAAGGTCTTCAAATCTTCAACTGAGGCTCCTTGTGCATATGCCTGCTGCACATCTTCATAAAATTTGTTTTTCAATAAACGTACCGGGGCTAATTCCTTTAAGGTTAAATGGGTATCTCCTTCTTGGGCCGCTACTATTTCTTCTTTAAACAAATCATGCGAGGAACCTTCTTCGCTTGCCGCAAATAGACTACCCAACTGAACCCCATCTGCTCCCAGTACCATAGCGGCCAACATTCCTTGGCCAGTAGCAATTCCTCCTGCTGCAATCAAGGGAATACTAATTTTTTCTTTTACCGATGGAATCAAGACCATAGTGGTTGTCTCGTCCCTTCCATTATGCCCTCCTGCTTCAAATCCTTCTGCTACAATGGCATCAACTCCGGCATCTTGTGCTTTTAAAGCAAACTTCACACTACTAACCACATGCACAACCGTAATTCCATGTTTCTTTAGAAACGCTGTCCATGTTTTTGGGTTTCCTGCAGAAGTAAAAACAATTTTTACTCCACTGCTGACAATGATTTGCATTAACTCTTCAATATTAGGATACAACATTGGAATGTTTACCCCAAAAGGTTTGTTAGTGGCTTTCTTACATTTATCAATATGTTCTTTTAACACATCAGGGTACATACTTCCGGCCCCAAGCAACCCAAGGCCTCCAGCATTGGAAACTGCCGACGCCAAACGCCAACCGCTAGCCCATATCATTCCTCCTTGAACAATTGGGTACTTAATTGCGAAAAGCTGTGTGATTTTATTTTGACCCATATTTATGAAATGACTCCCGAGCCGATAAGTTCATCAGCTATGTACCAAGCCACAAATTGACCTTCTGTTATAGCGGATTGTTTTTCTTTGAAATCTACGTAAAGACCACTATCGGTTTTGTACAATGTAGCATGTTGCAAGGGTTGTCTATATCTAATTCTGGCCATTACCTCCATAGTTTCATCAACATCTAGGGTTAAATCTTTTCTAACCCAATGCAATTCATTTTCATTTACGAACAATGTATGGCGCAATAGACCCGGATGGGATTTACCTTGACCCGTGTAAATTATATTTTTTTCTACGTCAGTATCAATTACAAACAAAGGTTCTTTTGTTCCCCCAACATTCAACCCCTTACGCTGCCCAATGGTAAAATAATGAGCTCCTTGATGCTCCCCCACTACTCTTCCGTCTGTTTCTGAATACGCAGGTTTCTCAGCATAAAATGCCAATTCCGCACCCTTATTTTCAAATTTAGGGGTCTCACCAGTAAAAAGAGCTGCTGTATTTGGAACCTCCACAATAAGGCCTTTTTTCGGTTTCAATTTTTGCTGTAAAAAATCTGGAAGATGCACTTTCCCAATAAAACACAATCCCTGAGAATCTTTCTTATCAGCTGTGATCAAATCATTGTCAGATGCAATCTTTCTTACCTCTGGCTTTGTTAGTTCACCGATAGGAAACAAAGTTTTTGAAAGCTGTTCTTGGGACAGTTGACATAGAAAATAAGATTGGTCTTTGTTACCATCTACTCCTGCTAAAAGCTGATATGTTTCAGAACCATCTTTGTTCAGTATTGCACCTTTTCTGCAATAGTGCCCGGTAGCAACATAATCTGCCCCCAACTGCAATGCAATTTTCATGAACACATCAAACTTTATCTCACGATTGCAAAGCACATCTGGGTTGGGTGTTCTTCCTCTTTCATATTCATTGAACATATAGTCCACTATACGTTCTTTGTATTCAACACTTAAATCCACGGTCTGAAATGGAATACCCAGTTTTTCAGCAACGATAAGGGCATCATTACTATCTTCTACCCAAGGACATTCCTCAGAAATAATCACAGAATCGTCATGCCAGTTCTTCATAAAAAGACCGATTACCTCGTAACCCTGTTCTTTTAAAAGATAGGCTGTAACGCTTGAATCCACACCTCCAGAAAGTCCAACAACAACTTTTTTCATCTCTATTCCATATAACTGTGCAAAAATACAAAATGACACCCATTAAATCCTAAACCTGTTTTTTTGGGCATGGAGAAGTATTTGGTGGACAAAACCTAAAACGTTAATCTTTTGTAATAAAAAAGTGATACTCCATTTATACACTTGTAATAATGCATTATTGTCTTAATGTTCAGCATAAGTATTTAAAATTAAGTTAAACTTGAACTAATAATTGATTATCTTTTAAGCATAAAAGTTAAACATAATAGTAAATAACAATATCTACATTCTAGACAAAACGGGAGAACCTTCCAAAGTTACTTCACCAGATACAGAAATATTGAAAGGAGTTATTCATATTATAGATAAAGCACCACCATTACTAGGAATTTTGAGTAATATTTAGCTACATAGTTTCACGAAGTTTTATAAAAAACCGTTTCACTGTATTCAGCGGGTCGTTTTTTTTTAATAGTATCATTTGTTTTTTAGATTGATTTGTTAAACTTTTTATAAAATAAGTTAAACAGAAAGCAACCTATTTTGTTTAATGACATCTTTACAACATTAAACAACATAAAATCTAAAAAATATCATGAAAGCACTAATGAAATTATCCCAATTCACATTATTAATGTTCGCCTTGATCTTAACATCCTGTTCGGATGATGACGATGGTACAATCGTGGTTGTACCTACCAGTAATATAGTAGAAGCTGCAATAGCTACTGCAGATTTAAGCAGCTTGGTAAGCGCATTACAAAAAGCTGATGAAAGCGCCGACAACGATTTAGTTAGTGCTTTAAGTGGTGATGGCCCTTTCACGGTCTTTGCACCTACCAACGCTGCATTTGCAGATTTGTATGCCCAATTGGACGGATTTGATTCTTTGGATGACTTTAGCACACAAGAACTTCAAAACCTATTGGCCACCATATTAACGTACCATGTTATTCCTGGAGCAGGAGCGCTTTCTTCTGATTTGAGCGATGGTCAAAGTTTGACCACATTACAAGGAGGTACTTTGGAAATTTCCACACAAGGGGGAGTTTTTATTGGTGATGCAACTAACGTTAATGCAGAAGTTACAAAAGCTAACGTTGAAACTACCAACGGTATAGTACATGTGATTAATAAAGTATTGCTACCACAAGCTATTTTAGATGAATTGGCTGATATTATTCTAATTCCTATTACAGATTTGGCAATTGGAAATGAAAATCTTCAAAGTTTAGTAGCAGCCTTAACTGCAGCTAACGGAGATTTACCAACAGTACTAAGAGGTGATGGTCCCTTTACGGTATTGGCTCCCTCAGATGATGCGTTCACAGCTTTCTTGGATGGTGCTGAACTTGGTGATATTCCAGTTGATGTTTTAACCAATGTTTTACTAAATCATGTTATTAGTGGAGAACTAATGGCTGCAGACTTAATTGCCTTAGGCTCTGGATATGCCAATACACTTGCAGCAGGTGCTGGTGATGAAAACATTAGTATTTTCTTTGATACTGCTGATGGCGTTGTGTTCAATGCAGCTTCAACTGTTGAAGCTCCAAATATAAAGGCGCTAAATGGCGTAGTACATGTGGTAGATGCGGTTATAGATATACCTAACATCGTTGACCATGCATTGGCCAATCCAGCCCTTACTTCTTTAGTAGCTGCACTTACTGATGGTGGAAATACTACTTTCACAGATCTATTATCCAATGATGAAGAGGTATTTACCGTCTTTGCACCAGTAAATGATGCATTTAGTGCATTTACAAATCCAAATTCCAATGATATTAATGATATCCTTTCTAACCATGTAATCGTTGGCGCGGCGGCATTTTCATCAGGATTGACAAATTCTTATGTAAACACCGCTGCTGAATTTGCAACTGATGAAAATTTAAGTCTTTACATTAATACAGATGATGGTGTTACTTTAAATGGCATAAGTAACGTTGCCATTGCAGACATTGTAGCTTCCAATGGAGTTGTTCATGCTGTGGATGCTGTAATCGATTTGCCAACAGTAGTTACTTTCGCAACAGCGAATCCAAACTTTGATTCTTTAGTAGCTGCTTTGACCACCGAAGGTCAACCTGATTTTGTTACAACATTGCAAGGTAATGGTCCATTTACTGTTTTCGCTCCAACCAATGATGCTTTCCAGGCTTTATTGGATAGCAATGATATGTGGAACGGATTGCCTGATATTGATTCCGCTTTACTAACCAGTGTTTTACAACATCACGTTATTGCTGGAGCCAATATACGCTCAGGAGATTTAACTCCTGATGGTGATACGGTAACACCCGCAACTCTAGAAGGTGATACGTTTACTATTACGCTTCCTGGTACAGATGGTAATATTGCAAATGTAACAGATGGTGCTGGCAATGCAGGTATAGGTATTGACGCAGTTGATGTACAAGCCGTAAATGGAGTAATCCATGTATTGGATGCCGTATTGATTCCAGATACTACAAATTAATTTGAAAAAGAGGGTCATTTTGAGAACAATGACCCTCTTTTTTCATCCCAACAATTGAATCTAAACACTTTTTGAAATGAAAAAAAATTCACTCTTAAAGAGCTATCTCTTATTGATGGTTCTATCCGTATTCACGTTCTCTTCATGCGATGACAATGAAGATCAAACAACAGACAAAATAGTTGAAGCTACAGGTACTATTGTAGAAACTGCACAAGCAACTGATGCCTTCAGTTCATTAGTTGCTGCGTTAACAAAGGCAGATGAAAATGAAGATTCAGATTTAATTCCAGCACTTAATGGTAATGGACCCTTCACTGTATTTGCTCCAACCAATGATGCCTTTACAGCACTCCTACAAAGTTTAGATGGTTTTGATTCATTAGAGGATTTTGATACTCCAGAAGAAAAAACCTTGCTTGCGACTATTCTAAAATACCATGTTATTTCTGGTGTAGCTGCTGCATCTTCGGATTTAAGCGATGGTCAAACCCTAACAACTTTTCAAGGTGAAGATGTAATTGTGAGTCTTGCAGATGGTGGCGTGTTTATAGACGATGCAACAGATACAGATGCAGAAGTTGTATTACCTAATGTAGGTACTTCCAATGGTATTGTTCATGTAATCAACAAAGTGTTATTACCACAAGAAATTATTGATGCATTAAATGGAGGAAGTGAAGAAGAAAGCACTTTGGTTGACATTGTAGTAGAAACTGAAGCCTTATCACTTTTAGAAGCAGCTGTTATCAAAGCTGGTTTGGTAGACACTTTAAATAGTGAAGGACCATTTACAGTTTTTGCACCAACAGATGATGCCTTTGTAGCATTATTGGGCATATTGGGAGATGATTATATGTCTTTGGAAGATTTTGATACAGATGACGAACTAGCGCTTCTTAAAAACATACTATTATACCATGTGATTCCTGCAAAGGTTTTGGAAGCAGATTTAGCCGCTGGCGAAGTGCCAACTGCATTTACCAATAACACTTTAACCGTTATTGAGAAAGATGGAAATTTTGTTATTGGTGATGCTTCTGATGTAGATGCCAACATTACAGGAACAGACATCATGGCATCCAATGGAGTTGCCCATACCATAAACAAAGTATTGCTTCCTCAAGCTGCTTTGGATTTTGTGGCATCATTACAATTAAAGAACATTGTTGAAATAGCAATTGAGACTGAAGACTTAAGTCTGCTTGTCGATGCTTTGCAAGCTGCAAATGCCGGTCTTGTTGAAACACTAAGCGGGGCCGGTCCTTTTACGGTATTTGCACCAACCAATGCCGCTTTTGTTGAATTATTGGATATTCTTGGAGATGACTTCAATAGTTTAGCTGATTTTGATACACAGGAAGAAATTGATTTGTTGATTGCTATTCTAACCTATCATGTAGTTCCCAACATTGCAGCATTTTCAACAGATCTATCAGATGGACAACAAATTCCAACTGTTTTTGGAGCTAACTTAGGAATCAATATAAAGGATGGCAATGTACACGTTGTGGATGCTACGGACGCAAATGCCACTGTGGTTCTTCCAAACGTTGAAGCAAGTAATGGAGTAGTTCATGTAATCAACAAAGTGTTATTACCGCAAGTTGCCTTAGACTTTGTTGCTCAACTACAACTAAAGAATATTGTAGAGATCGCAATAGAAACAAATGATTTAAGCTTGCTGGTAAAGGCATTGCAAACGGCTAACGCGGGACTTGTAGAAACTTTGAGCGGAACAGGGCCATTTACAGTTTTTGCTCCAACCAATGCCGCTTTTGAAGAGCTATTGGACTTGTTAGGAGATGACTTCCATAGCTTAGAAGACTTTGATACCCCCGCGGAACTAGATATTTTGGTAAAAGTACTTACCTATCATGTAGTTGCAGGAACTGCAGCTTTCTCAACAGACTTGTCCAATGGTCAACAAATTGAAACTTTTCAAGGTGAAAGTGTTGGTATCAACATTAAAAACGGAACAGTACATATTGAGGATGTAACGGATGATAACGCAACAGTTGTATTGCCAGATGTAGAAGCAAGCAATGGTGTTGTCCATGTCATCAATAAAGTGTTATTACCACAAGAAGTTTTGGATATTCTATTTCCTCCTACCCCTAATATGGTGCAATTAGCGCAATCTGTAGATGACCTTAGTCTATTGGTAGAGGCCTTAATCCAAGCCGATGCCGGTCTTGTAGGAGTATTGAGTGGTGATGGTCCTTTTACCGTATTTGCTCCAACAAATAAAGCTTTTCAAAATTTATTGCATGCCTTAGGAAATCAATACAATAGTCTTGAAGACTTTGATACTGCAGAGGAAAAAGCATTATTGGCTAAAATATTGACCTATCATGTGGTGGCTGGAAATGCAGTGGCTTCTTCTGATTTGTATAATCATCAAAGATTAAGAACTGTACAAGGTGAATCTTTATTTGCAATTATTAATCATGGAGTCTTTATAAGAGACAAAACCCATGTAGATGCAAAAGTAGTTGGTGCAGATAATGTTGCAAGTAATGGTATTGTACATGTTGTAGATAAAGTTCTTTTACCTCAAGAAGTTTTGGATGCACTGCATTGATCCTAGTAAATCAAACTTATAATTTGTAGGTTTTTTATTACTAAAAACTCCTTTGATTTTAATCAAGGGAGTTTCTTTTTTTTATAGGTGTTTACCGTTCGTCGATGACACATCAAAAGAGGTCTCTTTACCATACAAAAACACCCCCTTTGACAACTATTAATTTTTTAGGCAAGTATTATGTTACATCTTTGAAGTCCCAAATCTTTCCAAACTATACCTAATCAATGGTGAAAGCTCCCCCAAATTCTGGGGGAGTTTTTGTTTTGCAGAAATACTTTTTAACGTTTTCCAGCTTTCTTTTGCTCTTCGGCCTGCTCCATCATTTCACGCATCTTTTTCTGAAACTTGTTCTCCTTTTTAGGCTTCTTCTTATTCTCTTGAATTTGAGCATGAATCTTATCTTCATTTAAGATATACTTTTTGATTGCCAACATAATAAAGATGGTAATCAAATTGGAGATGAAATAATACAAACTCAAACCACTGGCATAGTTGTTAAAGAAAAACAGCATCATTACTGGAGAAAGATACATGATGAACTTCATGTTCGGCATGCCCGGTTGCTGTTGCATCTGCATACTCTGCCCTGTAGTCATGGTCATATAGAAAAAGATGGCTACGGATGCCAAAATTGGAAAAAGACTCACGTGATCTCCGTAAAAAGGAATCGCAAACGGTAAATTAAAAATAGTATCATAAGATGATAAGTCTTCCGCCCATAAAAAGGACTTCTGTCTTAAAGCAAATGAGGTTGGGAAAAACATGAACAAAGAGTAAAAAATAGGAAGTTGTAGCAGCGCTGGAATACAACCACTCATTGGACTCACTCCTGCTTTATTATAGAGTTTCATGGTCTCTTGTTGCTTTTTCATAGCATTGTCCTTCAACCGCTCATTAATTTCAGTAATCTCAGGCTTTAATACTTTCATCTTAGCCTGAGACAGATAAGATTTATAAGTGACCGGTGATAATGCCAAACGCACTATAATCGTCATAATAACAATGGCAATACCAAAAGGAAGGAAAGAACTTAGGAAACTATAAAACGGAGTGAACACATATCTATTGATCCACCCAAAAATTCCCCATCCAAAAGGAATAGATTCTACCAATCCTAAATCTTTGTATTCATCCAACACTTTCACATCTGTTGGTCCATAGTACCAGTGCATATTTTGAGAAAGCTCTCCACCTTGTAATTCCAAAGCAGTTTTAGTTGTATATGCCTTTGTAAACAGTGTTTCTTTGCTTTCTTCCTCCACTAAATTTGTGGAACTCAGTTCTGCACTCTTAAAGTGGGTGTCTGTTGCCAGAATAGAACTGAAGAAATGTTGTCTATAAGACAGCCATTTTACATCTATTTCCGTCTCTTCATCTAAATCACTGCTCTCAGAAAGTTTGCTGATTTTATCCCCATCATGATTATAGGTCAAACGAGTATAGCGATTTTCGTATAGAACACTTTTGTCATGCCTTATTCCTTTTAGATTCCATTCCAAATCAATAGGGCGACTTGAATTGATCACTCCGTTCAATCCTTGAGATCGAATAGTGAAATCCACCAAATAATCATTTGGTTTCATCTCATACCGATATTCTAAAAACTGGTTTTGCGAAATCTTGGCTTTCATGGAAAGCACTTGATTATCTCCACTATTTGAAAGTGAGGGTTCAAAAAACAAATCTAGAGTGTTCAACACTCTGTTGTCTGAAGTAGAAAAGTTTATCCCAAATTTGGCATTAGCATCCTTCACCAAATATATTGGAACAGAATCATGATCAACAAAATTTTTCATTCTGGCCTCTATAATTTGGCCACCTTTGTTATCCACTTCTAAATAAAGTACCTCATTCTCCAGTGTTGTAGTACCTTCTGCAGCTGCTGTAAAACCAAAAGCCCCAACAGTACTTTTATAGCTTGCTACAGCTGTAGAATCTTGCAAGTTAATAGGTGCAGGTTTGTTATTTTGAACAGATTCAACAACAGTTTCAGATTCTGCAGCTGCTGCTTCAATCTTTTCTTGTTCTGCTTTTTGGGCCTCTAATTCTTCTGGGGTAGGCTGATTTTGGTAAAACATAAAAATGAGTATCCCAAAAATCAATACAAAACCAATAATGGAATTGATATCCAGTTTCTTTTCTTCCATGAAAGTTATTTAGTGAAAATCTTTATCTCAGGTTTTCAAGTGGCAAATATATGTCCAAAAGCGGAGTTTATGCCAAACTGGCATTAGTTTGTTGTTGCTTTTGTATTAAAACCGCTTTTACAAATCCTACAAACAAAGGATGTGGGCTTGCTACGGTGCTTCTATACTCAGGATGGTATTGAACACCCACAAACCATGGATGCGAAGGAATCTCAATGACCTCAACCAAACCGGTTTTAGGGTTTAGTCCCGTTGCCATCAATCCTGCTTCTTCCATTTGCGTTTTATAGTCATTATTATATTCAAAGCGATGTCTATGTCGTTCCTTTATATCGGTTTCCCCATAAACTCCATGTACCAAACTATCTTCTTTAAGTTGGCAGTCCCATGCACCCAAACGCATGGTTCCCCCCATATCAGTTACTAACTTCTGTTCTTCCATTAAGCTAATAACTGGATTGGATGTTTTTTCATCCATCTCAGTTGAATTGGCATCACTTAATCCCAACACATTTCGAGCAAACTCTATGACGGCCATTTGCATCCCTAAACAAATCCCTAAAAAGGGGACATTATTTTCACGAGCGTATTTAACTGCTAAAATTTTACCTTCAATACCTCTCTCACCAAATCCGGGAGCAACCAAAATACCATCCAATCCCATCATCTTTTTATCAATATCTGAACTAGAAATATGCTCAGAATGTATAGATTGTATCTCTACTTTTACCTCGTTGGCGGCACCAGCATGGATAAAAGATTCTAAAATGGATTTATAGGAATCTTGAAGCTCTACATATTTACCAATAAGGCCAATGGTAACTTGGTTTTTTGGGTTCTTGTGTTTGTTTAAAAATTGCTTCCATAGTTCAAGGTTTGGTTCGGTTTCTTGTGGAAGTGCCAATTTTTCCAAAGCTACTTTGTCCAATCCTTCTTCTTGCATGAGCATAGGAACGTCGTAAATGGTAGATGCATCTATGGATTGAATAACTGCTTCTTGTCTCACATTACAGAAGAGTGCCAGTTTTTTCTTGATATCGTCCGAAATCTCATGCTCCGTTCTACAAACCAAAATATCAGCTTTTATTCCACTTTCCATTAAGGTTTTTACAGAGTGTTGGGTAGGTTTGGTCTTTAACTCGCCAGCAGCGGAAAGAAATGGCACCAACGTTAGATGGATTACCATCCCATTATTGTCTCCCAATTCCCATAAAAGCTGTCTAACTGCCTCAATGTATGGCAGCGATTCAATATCACCTACGGTACCACCTATCTCCGTGATAACGATATCATAATCCCCGCTATTTCCCAATATCTGGATACGCTGTTTTATCTCATTGGTAATATGTGGTACAACCTGTACCGTCTTACCCAAGAACTCTCCCCTACGTTCCTTCTCAATAACACTTTGATAAATTCTACCAGTGGTGACATTGTTTGCCTGGGATGTGCGCACATTTAGAAAGCGTTCGTAGTGCCCCAAATCCAAATCAGTTTCAGCACCATCATCCGTTACATAGCATTCGCCATGCTCATAAGGGTTTAATGTCCCCGGATCAACGTTAATATAAGGATCTAATTTTTGTATGGTAGTCCGGTAACCTCTAGCTTGTAGTAACTTGGCTAAAGATGCGGCGATAATTCCTTTACCTAAAGAAGAAGTAACACCACCCGTAACGAAAATGTACTTGGTTTGTGACATATTGGGATTTCTATTACGGGGTGTAAAGTTACAAATTGCCAACGTAAAACCAGATCATTCCTTAGGAAATTCTTTTTGAATTTTTCTTATCATGGGCTCTAGTCCGTTGTCCTTCACATCCAACATGGTAATCAAGTGTTCTCCCAACTTTCCCCTTGGAAATCCTTTCTGCCTGAACCACACCAAATAAGCCAATGGCAAATCGACCAAATAACGATCTTTATACTTACCAAAGGGCATTCTATAATGGGCAAGTTCCAGTAACTTTTCTTTGTCGGGTTGAATTTCCATTTGTATTTCTAAAATACTATCTTTCTGGGTATAAATACCTAATCATGAAGAGAAGAAATTTCATAGCTGCCGCTGCCGCTGGATCTGCAGCTATGGTAACCACCTCATCCTTAGCACAAAGTCAAGAATCAAATAAGGATTTTGAGCTAAAGAACAACATTAATCATAGTGTATGTCAATGGTGTTTTGGCCATTTGCCTTTAGAAGAGTTTCTTCAAATATTGAATGGATTAGGGATAAAAGCAATTGACCTTATAGGCCCAAAAGACTGGCCCCTTCTAAAAAAGTATGATATTCATTGTTCTATGTGCAATGGTGCGGAAATTAGTTTGACAGAGGGATGGAACGATCCAAAATACCATGAAGAGCTTATACAAAACTATACGGAGGTTATTCCTCAGGTAGCTGAAGCCGGATATACCAACCTCATCTGCTTTAGTGGCAACCGAAGAGGAATAAACGATTATGTTGGGCTTCAAAATTGTGTTGACGGACTTTCCAAGATTATGCCTTTGGCGGAGAAACATGGAGTGGTAATTCAAATGGAATTGTTCAACCAAGTCAATCATCCAGATTATATGTGTGACAGTTCCATATGGGGGGTGGAACTTTGCAAACATCTGAGCAGTGACAATTTTAAACTTCTTTTTGATATCTACCATATGCAAATACAAGAAGGCGACATTATTCGAAGTATTCAAAATTATCATCCCTACTTTGGGCACTATCATACCGCGGGTGTACCTGGGCGGCATGAGATTGATGAAACCCAAGAATTGTATTACCCTGCCATCATGAAAGCAATTTTAGATACAGGTTTTACTGGTCACGTGGCACAAGAGTTTATTACAACTTGGGATGACAAGATTGAAGCCCTTAAAGATGCTTTTTTACGGTGCGATGTCTAATTAAATAAGGCTGGTACTATATAATTATTCATTAACTCGTTTGTATAACTATGGGCTTTTCTGTTTCCATAGTTAGTGGTGGTAATTATAACTACGGCTTCCAATTCTGGAATTGCCAGAACTTTTTGCCCACCACTTCCGGACATGTAATATGATTTGTACTTTTTATCGCTTCCAAAAGACTTCAACCATAACAAATATCCGTAATCAGTTCCTTCTCTTGCATTTGCTTTGGGTGTAATGGCCTTCTGTATCCATTCTTTTGAAAGAATTTGTTTTCCGTCCCATTCGCCATTTTGAAGAAACATTTGGATAATCTTTAAAAAATCACGGCTTCTGTATTCACTTCCACCAGCTGTATTTAAAACACCCGAAGGCGTATAGTGCAATTTATAATCCTTAATATTTAATGGGTCAAATAAGTTTTGTATTGCAAAACTGTCCAAGGGCATCTCTACGGCATTTTCAACAACTACAGCCATTGTCGCAGCTCCGGCAGAGCAATAGCTCATAGCCCTACCATAAGGGGAGTCTTTCGGTTTAGGCCCAAATGGAAACGAACGTATTGGAAGGTCTACAAAAAACTGAAGCCAATCTTCAACAATATACATGCGCTCTTCATTGCCTCTCGAAAACATATTGTCATCATCACATTCAAGCATAGAGCTCATCGTCAACAGATCTTCTATTGTAATTTGTTGTTTTCTAGGATCTTGATTTTTTATGGGCAATTCTGGTTTCAGGTATTTAAAAATCTCTTCCTTTTCCGATTTTACATACCCTTTATCTATAGCTATTCCAGTAAGGATAGTAGCCATAGTCTTGGTAACAGACCGTGTGTTCCTCAGCGTATTTACATCTGTTCCATTATAATATTTTTCAAAAACCAGTTTTCCTTGCCCCGCTACCAAAACACTTGTAATCCTTTCATAGTCTCCATTATCAATCTTTTTATCCATTTCTTTGAAGAGTGCATGGTCTATTCTGTTTTTCTCAGAAAAGTCCAATTGAGCGCTTAGAGAAATTGGAACCGCAATCATTAATACTAACCAGATAAATTTGTTCATTTCTATTGTTTTTTGATTATCTCAACAAAATAAATCAAGCATTTACGATAAAAATAGAATGAAATTAACACGAAACAGAATTAGAGAAACTTCTGCCTAAAAATTTTTGGGGTTTCTTTGAAATAATGCTTGAACGTTCGCGTAAAATGACTTTGATCAGAAAATCCGCAAGAATGCGCTATCTCAGTAAGAGAGTAATTCTGATTTCCCAATAGATGAATAGCTTTTTTAATTTTATGGCTTCTGATATAATCTCCCAATGTGGTATTGAGGTATTTTGGGATACTGCGAGACAAGTGCACAGGGTGCACACCTAAAATTTTGGAAAGGGAGGATAATGTTAAGTCATTAGAATCATCATATATCAATTGTCTTAAATTTTCTATCCATTCTGGTTCTGTTTTTATTGGGGTTAAATCCTCTCCCCATACTTCTTCACAAAGTTGCGAAACCAATACATCTAAAGATACAGTGGAATACTTATCGTTACATTTAAACTCATAGTAGATTTTTGCCAAGGTTTGGTGCAGTCTTGGATCTTTCATAAGTCCGCTGCCTTCCCAAAGGTTTTCGTTTAGGTTTTTCTTTCCGAAACAATTTCGATCTAATTCAATATGAAAACCTTTTGCTAAACGAGTTTCTTTTGTATTCATGTGCATTTCTTGCCAATTATGAAACAAAAAGCTGCCAGGAGGACACAGTGTAGTACCTCCCCTATTGATATCTTTAAGGTTTCCGTCCAAGACATACATGAAGTAGGGGTTTTCATGATAATGCCAATCTGTTTGCGGTAAATTATAATCATATTCGGAAAAAGAAACACCTACATTTTCTAATTCCAATTTACGGATGCCGTAATAGTTGCCCTTTTCTAGAATTTTCATACACTATAAAGAGTACGAAATATGCCAAACGTTACAACCGACAATAAAATTTAGTTTTTATCCAAAGCCTTGGCTATCTTCTTGTTCCACTCCAATTGCTTTTCAGCGTTTCTAGAAAAGCTGGTTTCCCAGTCGTATAAATCTTGAAAATCTTCTAATTCCTTTAAAATTTCCTTGTAGATTTTCCGTATCTCGGCCTTTACATTATCTGAAAAAGAAGTACGTTTCAGCTTATCCCTCATCTTACGGGCAAAGAGTTCAGAAATATCAAAATGGAGTTGTTCATGACTCAAGATCAAGTCATCACAAATTTCTGGTTTGTACCAAGATTCATTTGGGTAGAAAAAAGCATTTACTTCAAAATCCAACTCTACTTCATGGTGAATTAAATTTGCAGAGTATTTATAACTTATCCCGCTTGCGGTAGTGGCTGCCGGTACTGCAGCTGGTGGGACTTTACCCCTAAAATCTGCCCAAGTAAGGCGCTCACTGGAATCCCATAAGATACCCTCTTCAATTTCTTGGGCATATCCAAAAAAACAAAGAAATAAAAGGCATCCTATAGCAATTACTTTACCCAATGAAATTCAATTATTTTTTCAATATCAGGGTGTAAGCTATAATGTACAGGACAAGTGTTCGCAGTATTCGTTAAAATTTTCCTATGCTTTTCAGAAACATTTTCAGGAAGTTCCATTTTCACTTCAATTTTAGAAATGCGTCTTGGGTTTGCAGCCATGTGTTTGGTAATCTCGGCAGTAGAGCCGGACAAATCCACTTCCAAGTCCCTAGCTTTAATCCCCATCATGGTCAGCATGCAACTTCCTAAACCGGTAGCTACGGTATCTGTGGGTGAAAATGCTTGTCCCAATCCGTTGTTATCAACTGGGGCATCCGTAATAAATTCATTGTTAGACCTTAGATGCAAACATGTGGTCCGTAATTCTCCTGTATAAGTAACTTTAGAGGTCATCTAACTTTATTTCTTTAATTCGTAATCCATTATACTCCATTAAATAGCAGGCCGTGTTATAATATCCAGAAGACCAGTTATTCAAATAATTGAAACTGTTCCCCGTATATTCCGTAAGCCCTATAATCTTGGAGGTTTCAAAAAGGTTGTTTTTATGGGCAAGTTTTAATAAAACATCAAAAGTCACATCAAAACCACGTACAGCATAGCGGTCAGGTTTTAAGCCTTTGTATCGCTTTCTATATGCTTTGGTAAAGGCATCAGTTGCGGCTTCTCTATAAAAAGATGGGTACGTAAATTTTAAATTGGAAAGGTGAGCACTGGATACCGCATCACTTTCAAAAGCACTATTGAAATTTGTAGTGAACATCTTTACAGGAGTCTCTTCTGAAATTGCCGAATTTAGAATGGAACTAACGCTGGACACCATATTAGGTTGATCTGTTTCTACAAATACCCAGTTCTCCTTAGTCTCGGAAAGCATGATCAGAAATTCATCCAAATGCAATGATTTATTATCAATGATTTTTGCGATTTGAGCTGTTGGAAACTTAGATATAATAGAGTCATAGGCCACTTGATGGGTAGAGTCGGCAATAATAACCACATTTTGATCTGTGTACTTTTTTTCCATATAGGAAAGCATTTTTTGTCGGAGAATAGCATCCGTTGGAACGGAAAAATATACATTGCTATGGCTCAATTGACTATCTGAAGCTATTGGCGAGATTACCGGGATGTTTTTGGAAGCAGCCTGCACAGCAACCTCATTCAAAGCGCTTGAAGACACCGGGCCAATAATGGCATTTACTCCCAAGAGATTTTCTCTAAACAAAATTTCTTTGACTTTAGCTTGGCTCAACTCCGTATCAAAAGTTTTTACATCAACTGAGACACCCATTTTCTTGATGGAGTCCAATGCTACCAACGCCCCAGAGTAGAACCCTACACTTAAGCTAATATCCTTCCTTGTCTCTATTTGACTTATGGTCTTCTTTCTATCATTAAAATTAACTCGGTCCAATCTAAAAGGCAGCATAAAAACCAACTTTGGCCTGTTTTCAACATTGATGCTATCTATTAGATTAATTTTATCCAAGACCAAGGCATTTTTAACTTCTAGACCTGTGGCATTATCCTTGGGGAGCTTTAAAACCATACCCGCTTTAAGGCCATTCTCCAAATCCGGGTTCAATTCAAACAATTCGTCTCTAGTAATTTTTAAATTTTGGGTAAGCCTAAAAATGTTTTGTTTTGGTTTTACTTCGTAAAAAATGAAATTTTCCGTATTCACTTCTCCAGAGGTATCCTTTTTCTTGGGAAGGCGTATAACCATTCCCTCCTTAAGGCCGCCAAGTTTCATGATTTCAGGATTCAGTTTTACTATAGAATCTGAAGGAATACCATACTCTTTCCCTAAACTATACAATGTCTGTTTGGGCGGCACTGTAAATGAGGTAAATAAATCTACTTCTTGATTTTCTAGGCTGTCTCCTTTAGGTCTTGGTAAATTTAGTTCTTGCCCTACTGCCAAATAATCTGAGCTTTTGCTTAGGTCAGGATTTAGTATAACCAAGCTATCCACCGTGATTCCGTATTTATGGGCAATACTCCATCTTGTTTCTTTAGGTTGTACAGTATACGTCTCAAAATCCAGTGCCCGCTCATCTTCTGGTGTAGGTTCTGGGAATTTGGGTATTTGCAACACCATACCTTTTTTTAGAGGTTCTGAATATAACTGTCTGTTGTAACGCTTTAGTTGTTCCTCCGTAATCTCGTAGCGTTGGGTAAGTCCAAACAAGGTTTCTCTTTTCCTTACCCTATGTCTAGAAAAGCTTAATGGTTTTTCTTGCTCTTCTACTTTTTCTTCTTCAGCCTTTTCTTGTGGTTCTATTACTGAACCATCCAAAGGAATAATCAAAATGGTGTTTGCTTTTACATCCGAAGCCGTTTTGATTTCCTTGTTGGATTGCAAGATGGTAAAAGGAGTAACGCGGTATTTTTGAGAGATGCTTTGCAATGTCTCTCCTTCTTTAACCGCATGAGTGGTATACTTCTGTGCAGAAACTTGAATTGAAGCCAAGAAAAAGGCAACAACACTAAGTCTTAAAATATGTTTTTTCATTCCCATTCTATAGTTGCAGGTGGCTTTGAGCTAATGTCATACACTACTCTATTAACGCCTTTGACCTTATTTATTATATCATTGGATGTCTTTTGTAGGAATTCATAGGGCAAATTGACCCAATCTGCCGTCATACCATCAGTACTTTCCACAGCTCTTAAAGCTACACATTTTTCATATGTCCGTTCATCTCCCATTACTCCTACACTATTTACGGGCAAAAGCATAGCTCCGGCCTGCCAAACCTTGTCATATAATCCCCATTTTTTCAATCCATCAATAAAAATAGCATCCACTTCTTGTAAGATAGACACCTTTTCTGCTGTAATGTCACCTAAAATACGGATTCCCAAACCTGGGCCAGGAAAAGGATGGCGACCAAGAATTGCTGCATCCATATCTAAATTTCTTCCAACCCTACGTACCTCATCTTTAAACAACAACTGCAAGGGTTCTACAATTTTCAACTTCATATAATCAGGCAATCCACCTACATTATGATGACTTTTAATGACCGCTGAAGGGCCTCCACTTGCTGAAACCGATTCTATACGGTCAGGATAAATGGTGCCTTGTGCCAACCATTTTGCATTTTCTACCTTATGTGCTTCATCATCAAAAACTTCAATAAAAACCCTCCCTATAATCTTTCTTTTGGTTTCAGGATCCGACTCTCCTTTCAAAGCATCCAAAAAACGTGCCGAAGCATCAACACCTTTTACATTCAACCCCATGTGCTTATATTGGTCAAGAACGCTATCAAACTCATTTTTACGTAACAATCCGTTGTTCACAAAAATGCAATGTAAATGGGTTCCTATAGCTTTATGCAGTAACATGGCCGCTACACTGGAATCCACACCTCCAGAAAGCCCCAAAATCACCTTGTCATCCCCAATTTTTTCTTTGAGTTCTTGAACGGTGGTTTCCACAAATGCATCTGGGGTCCAATCTTGTTGTAGACCTGCAATGTTTACTAAAAAGTTTTCCAACAACTCTTTACCATCTTTTGTATGATATACTTCTGGATGAAACTGAATGCCAAACGTTTTTTCATTTTCAATACGAAAAGCAGCATTTTCTACATCCTGTGTGCTTGCTAAGCGTGTTGCACCACTGGGTAATTCTTTTATGGTATCACTATGGCTCATCCAAACCTGACTGTTTTCATCAATACCTTTTAAAAATTCCTCGTCTTCCTTCACATAGGACAAATTAGCCCTTCCGTATTCTCGTGTGGCTGATGGTGCCACATTACCTCCATGAAAGTGCGCCAAATATTGAGCTCCGTAGCAGATGCCCAGCAAAGGTTTTTTTCCTTTGATTTCAGATAAATCTGGATGCGGGACATTATCCCCTCTAACAGAATGAGGAGACCCTGAAAGAATTACCGCTTTATAGGCTGATAAATCCTTAGGTGGATTGTTATAAGGTTTTATTTCTGAGTAAATGTTAAGCTCCCTAACGCGTCTTGCGATCAACTGTGTGTATTGGGAACCAAAATCTAGGATAAGTACGTTGTTATGCATGGGCAAAAATAGCAATTTGCTTCAGTAGAAAAAGTATCTTTTCAGGGATATTTATAATAACTTTTTTAATGGTTTATCAACATAGCTTTATCGTCTCTATTTTCCTGCTTTTATTGACTCTTTTTATCCTAAAACGACTGGAATATAACGTTAAGTAGTTTTTTTCTTAACATTATTCACCATTTCTTTGCGTTTCCTAAACACACAAACCATGATTAAAGGATTTATCTTCGATTTAGACGGGGTTATTACCGATACTGCAGAATCTCATTACAATGCATGGAAAAAACTGTCCGATGATATGGGCTGGGATTTTGACCATGAGGTCAATGATAAACTCCGGGGTATTTCCCGTATGGATTCTATTCAAGTTATCCTGGACCATAACAACACTACTTTAGATGAGAAGACTTTAGCTGCACTTGCTACTAAAAAAAATGATATCTATGTTGCCAGTCTTGAGACCATGACTCCAGAGGATTACTTACCAGGAGCCAAAGAATTATTGACCCATTTAAGAACAGAAGGGTTTAGTGTAGCACTGGGAAGTGCCAGTAAAAATGCAGTAAAAGTACTGGAACAGCTCAATGCATCTGGGTATTTTGATGTTATTGGCGATGGAAACAGCGTTTCTAAAAGTAAACCTGAACCAGATATTTTTCTCTATGGTGCTGAAAAATTAAATCTGCAACCTGAAGAATGTATTGTTTTTGAAGATGCAGAAAGTGGTATAGATGCTGCCAAAGCGGGCGGATTTTATAGTGTGGGAATAGGGCCAGAAGAACGTGTAGGCCATGCCAATTTGCGGTTTGACACCATGGCAGAAGCCACATTATTCGAAATAAAATCTTATTTTAAAGACTTGTTTTAAAAGTCTTTAAATAATGAAAAACACAGCTTGTACACTGCTCATATTTTTAGTGAGCATTTCTCTTCATGCTCAAGAAGATGGATGGAGCATCTCTTCTAAAAAAGTAGAAAAATATACTGGTGTTGTTGCTGCAAACGGCAGAATTGGGATTCTACCAGAGGACAAACCCTTTAAAACAAAATCCATAATCCTTAACAATGTCTATGACAAAGAATCTCCTTTAGGTGTGAGTCGCATTCTATTGGGAATGAACTTTGCCAATTTGGAAGTCGAAATCGATGAAGAAAAAATTACCGAAGAAAATGTATCAGATTGGGTACAAACCTTGAACATGAGAACAGCAGGGTTCACCACCAGTTTTTTGTTTAAGGACAAAGCAAGGGTTTCCTATACCATCTATGCATTGCGCAATGTTCAATACTCAGCTTATATTGATATACAGATTGAGCCCTTAAAAAATATTGATATAAGGGCAACAGGAATCATTAGAACCCCGGATGAATATCATAGCCCAAACAGTACTTTTAGGGTACTTCAAGATTTGGAAACCACCATGCCTATTCTTCAAACTGTGGCAGAGAGTAGACTAGGTAGGCATATGGTGGGCACTTCTGCAACATTTATTTGGCATGCGATTAATTCCACAAGAGAGCACCAGCGGCCTGAACTTGTTCATGAGCAAGCTTCAGCTTACGATAACCGTCTAACCTTTGGACAAACATTGAAAAAGGGCGAAACTTTTGAATTTGCCTGGACAGGAGCTCAATGTTCAACACAAGATTTTGAGGACCCACAAACAGAATCGGAACGCTTTGTCATTTTTAATCTATTAACTCCGCGGTCTGATTTACTGGACCAACACAAAAAACTATGGGAAGACCTTTGGGAAGGCGATATTATTATTGAGGGGAATCTCCAAGATCAATTGGATGTTCGTTTGGCGCTATACCACCTTTATGCCTTTTCCAGAGGAGATTCAGATTTAAGCATAGCGCCTATGGGACTGTCCTCGCAAAATTATAATGGTCATATTTTTTGGGACACGGAGCTATGGATGTTCCCCCCATTGCTAATGTTAAACCAAGATATTGCACGTTCACTGGTGAATTATCGCTCAGACCGACTGGGCAAAGCCAAAGAGAAAGCCATCAACTTTGGGTATAAGGGCGCCATGTTTCCTTGGGAAAGTGATGATACCGGTGAAGAAGCTACGCCTGCGTGGGCTTTAACCGGGACTTTTGAACACCATATAACCGCCGATGTTGCCATTGCTTTTTGGAATTATTATAGAGTTTCCCAAAATCTCGATTGGTTAAAAACAAAGGGATATCCTCTTATGAAAGAAGTAGCGGATTATTGGGTAAGTCGTTCCACAAAAAATGAAGATGGGACTTATAGCATCAAAAATGTGGTGGGTGCCAATGAGTTTGCCCCCAATGTGGATGATAATGCCTTTACCAATGGTTCGGCCATAACGGCATTGCAATATGCCACAGAAGCTGCAAAAACAGTTGGAGAAATAGCAGACCCACTGTGGAATGAGGTTGCTTCCAAAATCAGAATTTTAAAATTTGAAGATGGAACAACGAAGGAGCATTCCACATATGCCGGAGAACGCATTAAACAAGCAGATGTGAATTTATTGACCTACCCTTTGGACGTGGTAAACAATGAGGAGACGGTCTTGAAAGATTTAATGTACTACGAACCCAAATTGGCTGAAGAAGGACCGGCTATGGGGCAATCCGTGTTTGCTGTTATTTATGCACGCTTGGGAAATACCAAAGAGGCATACCGATTGTTTAGGAGAAGTTACGAACCTAACAAAAGACCCCCCTTTGGCGCTTTGGCCGAAGCCGCAACAAGTGATAATCCCTATTTTGCTACAGGCGCAGGAGGAATGCTTCAGGTGGTATTGTTTGGTTTTGGAGGTTTGAACATCACCAATGAAGGAATCCTTCAGAAAAACCCAGTTCTCCCTAAAGAATGGAAATCATTGACCCTAAAAGGGATTGGCCCTAGGAAAGAAACGTTCAAAGTAGAATAATCCGTAAGGAGCTATTTTTCAATTGGTTGTTTTTTATTCTCTATTTTTAGTAGGTAAACCAACCTCCATGAAAACCTCAATATTACTCCTTTTAGTCTTTTTCAGCTATACCCTGTTCACTTCTGCACAAGAAAACCAAAGGTTAGACAGTCTGCAAAGTGTTCTTAAAACACAAGAAGATGATACCTTAAAAGTGGCCACTTTGGAGGAGTTGTTTTTAGAGGAGTTTTATACGGATCCCAGTAAAGCTAAAAAATATATAGAACAAAGCCTTAAGCTTTCTAAAAAATTGAATTTTGCGGATGGTGAAGGATTTGCCAATTACTATTTGGGTGCTGGCTATTATCAAACCATAGGAAAAAATGATTCTGCTAGGTATTATATCAATGAAGCGCTATCCATTTTCAAACGCATAAAGCACGAAGAATACGTCGTTAAAATGACCAATGCTTTGGGAGTTGTAGAATACACTTCTGGGAATTATCAAAAAGCAATCGAATATTATAATATCGGAATTGATTATTCAAGAAAATACAAACATTGGGACAACCTAGCAAATAGACTTGGGAACAAATCCTTGGCTTATATTAATAAGGGAGACTATAACCTTGGAGTCAAATACTCCATAGAATCCTTAAAACTATTTGACAGTTTAAGTTCAAAATCCAACACATTACAACTTAAAATTCATACCGCTACCGCTGCGGTGCGGGTAGGATATGCAGAAATGGGTTTAGAAAATCATGAAAAAGCATTGGAATACTTTGATCGCGCATTAGATATTTACGATGGAATAGATGATGTTGTGCATATGGGCCATACCTACTCAGATATTGGTAATGTTCATTTAGAGCTTGGCAATTATGATTTGGCCATCGAAAATTATCTCAAAGCACTGGACATCTCAAAAGAAAAAAAAGTTCCTATAATGAAAGGTTACGTTTTGGTCAATCTAGGAAAAGTCTATAAAAAGAAAGGCAATTATAACAAGGCTCTTTCCATTCTCATGGAAGGATTGCCCATTAATAAAGAGTTTGGAACAAAAGATGATCTTGCCCTTAATTTCAAACAGTTGGGACACACATATATGAAAAAAGGTGACCCTGATCAGGCTCTTACATATTTTAATAAGTCCATTGCTTTAGCTGACTCAATAGAAGCAGCTGAAATTTTATCTGAAGCCTCTTTAAACAGAGCTGAAGTATATCACAATCTTCAACAATATAGGAATGCATATCTGGATCAAAAGAAACATCAATTTATCAATGACAGTATTTTCAATGCAAAAAAATCTCAACAAATAGAGGAACTCCGAACCATTTATGATACAGAAAAAAAAGAGCAACAAATTGCATTGCAAGACAAGGAAATTACCGTTTTGGAACAACAGGCTGAAATCAGTACCCTTCAAAAAGTACTTTTGGGTATTGGTCTTTTACTCTCTTTAATTGGTTTTTACGCCATTCGCCAAAAATTAAAACGCAACAAACTCGAAAAAGAAAAGGTAGATGCCGAACTTGCCTTTAAAAAGAAAGAACTCACCACCCACGCACTGCATTTGGCCAAAAAGAACGAAGTTTTAGAAAGCCTAAAACAAAAGGCCCAAGAGCTCAAAGAAAACGAGGAATCCAAAAAGGGCTATCAGCAGCTTATTAGAACCATCAATTTTGATCTACAGGACGACAATAATTGGGAAAATTTTGCGCGTTATTTTGAAGAAGTACACAAAGATTTTAATAGCAATGTGAAGTTAAAATTTCCGGATGTTACTTCAAATGAACTTCGTTTAATGGCACTTTTAAAGATGAATCTGTCCTCAAAAGAGATTGCCAATATCCTTAATATTTCCCCTGAAGGGATAAAAAAAGCCCGTTATCGACTCCGCAAAAAGTTGGACATTACCACGGAAGATTCTTTACAAGATTTGGTGTTATCCCTTTAAAAACAGGCATTCCGAAGCCTATCCGCTAATTGTTCCATCCTTATTTTTAAGGTGTCCACCTGTTGTCCACCCTAGTTTTTTCATTCCTTAAAACCAGCATTTTAGGTTTGTGGTGTTATGCATTGAACATAACAAGTTTTGTGGTCTTGCTCGGCTAAGGGCTGCAGACCGTTTCCCGGGCAGGTCACACAAAACAACAATCAAGTTTAACCCACAAAACAAAAGAGATGAAAACAACAAATCTAACATTCAACCGAATTTTTACACTACTCCTGTTTATAACGGTCGTAGCATGCAGCAAAGATGATTCTGGGACAAGCATGCCACCCGGACCAAATTCGGAACTGGAAAATACCCAGTCCAATGTTGATACCAATGAATATGAGATAGACGAGGGGCAATTGGGCCTTAGCATTAGTGCAAGAAGTATAAAAAGAAAGGGATACGCTCCAACTAAGGCCATTATTACCATATCTGAAGGAGCAAAAGCCGGTGATTATGAGGTCAACATAGGCCAAGATACGTTTTTGGCTAGCTTTTCATTCGAAAATAAAGACCTATCGGAAACTGAAAAGAACGAGCTTGAAGATGGTGTGGCCATGAGCATTACCATTGAGAATGCACTAGGTGAAGTCCTAGCGGTATTTACCAGCACTAAAAAGTCTTTCACGTCCAGCCCTCTGGAAACAGAAGTAGACGACCCGACCAAAATCGATATCAACCCCATAGCTTTAAACCCAGAAGTAGATTATTACCTGCAAATTTTAGATGCCAGCATTACTTCGGTTTTTGGAGCACCCTCGGCAACTTTGCGCACATCCACAACTGATTTTGATACTGAAGTTAGGGTGCGTCAAGCTTCAGATTTGGATTATGTAAACGATACACAACAGACTATTCTGTTTACCAAATTTAGATTTGAAACTGTAGACGCTGAAAACAATATCTTCAACATTTTCAACCCCAACGGAAGTAAAAAACATTATCTGTACATGGATGCCAACAATAGATTAAACGTGCAATCTGAGGCGAACTATACCACAAATGGCGGCAACACTCCAGATGCTGCATCACGGACCAATTATCAATTTAAGATTCAAAAAATAGACACGGGCAAATTTTTTATCATTCCACAAACAACCAACATCCCCTTAATTGCTTCGGCAAGTTTGGCATCCATTACATCCCAAACTGTGGAAACTCCCTCACATTTTAGAATTTTAAATTTTGAAATTGACTGGAATTTCGAATCGAGGAACACCAGTTTTCTAGCCCCAATACTTCCTCCATCAAAAACTATCGCAGCCTATAATACGGCTCTTAAAAATTGCAGTAGCGGTCCATTGACCGATGAGGTGGGGGTAGTAAAAACTTTGACCAGAACGGATACCTACACATGGTCTGAATCCATTCAGGTAGCGACTTCCGTAGAAGCGAGTTTGTCCACAACCATTTCTTCTACGGTAGAAACTAGCGTGAACACACAGTTTTTTGGAGCCTCCAATTCGACGACGGCCTCTGTAACGGCAGGTTTAAGTGTGGGTCATACCACAACAGAAACCAGAACGGAAACCGCTGAGACCAGCACTTCAGAAACTTTAGAACTTTCATCTAAAAGAATCATTACTGTTCCGGCTGGTAGGGGGACCGCTGCAGCAGATATTTATCAAGAGTACGAGAACATTCGTGTACCCTATGTCCAAGAATATCGTATTCGTGGAGATTATCAAAATGGGAATCCTTTAAGTGGATTAGAAATTATGTCCCAATTCAACTTTAATGGGTTTTCAGGTGTAATAAATGAGATTGGTTCTGACTTTATCGACATAACACTTAGGGGCACCACCGTAATAAGTCATTTAATATCAAAAGAAATAGTGACCAGGGATATTCCGGACGCCTGCACCAATTAAACATTCAAAGTTAGTTAGGCTAGTTAAAAACAAAAAGCCCTGGGAACCACTCCGGGGCTTTTTAATAAAATCAAAACCAACCTAAACATATGAGTTAACCTACTCATATCTTTGAAAATTTCATAGCAATTTTCAGTAGTAAAACAACTACCTCTAAAAAAACCCTACTTTATTTTTAATTTTTTTTTGAAAAAGTTACTTTCACGTATAATGACTACTCCTTTTTTTAAAGAATTATGCGAAGAACTTAAGTTAGGGGCCACTGAAAAAGGGCATCCTTTCAGGTATTTCGTATTGGGAACCCTTGGGTTAGACAATTCTATTGGGCAACGCATGCTTGTTTTAAGAAAAGTATATCAAGATTTGCGATTAACGTTTTATACGGATAATCGTTCCCCTAAAATAGCGCAGTTGCAAAAGAACAATACGGTTAGTGGGCTTTTTTATAATCCCACCAAAATGACACAATTAAGAATTGAGGGGAAAGCCATCATTGAGACTAACAAGGAACTATTAAAAGCGAACTGGGACAATATTCCTATAAATAGACAAAAAGAGTACAACACAAGTAAATCTCCTGGAGATTCTATAAACAATCATACTGAAATTGAATATCTAAGCGAAAAAACCCATTTTAGCATGGTGCATATTATTCCAGATAAAATGGATTTTTTAAAACTGGGAAATCACTATCATACGCGCGTTCAATTTTCACTGGTAGATGACGAATGGAAAGGCAAATTTTCTGTTCCATAAACTTCAAAAAAATATAAATTTTCTTTGTCCGGACCATATTGCAATAAACTATCAGTAGGCATTAAGCTTTCAGAAAGTCTACTCAGGGATGATAAGATGACATGAGGTTCATCATACTTTTTGGATTCTGGAATGGAGAAGTCGTCCAAAGTGAACAGCTCCTTTTTAGGGTTATACAATCTAATCTGCCCCCCATAAGTAACATTGGGTAAAACCCAAATAGCCTCTGAATATTCCGTATTCAGTTTATTGGATAATCCTGAGTAATCAAAATGGATATCTGAAGTAATGCCAAGAAATCGTTCCGCTGGGGTACGCAAAGTTTGAAACACCAGAATCAATAAAAATAATGGCACCCCCCATTTTATAACTTTTTCACCCGCTATATCTAAATTTCCTATCAACCATATCAAGTATGGCAAAAGCAATGGAAGCAACCACCTTGCTTGAACTTCTTGTACATTCATAAACATAAAAAACAGCAACAGCACCGTAATTTGTAAAATCCCCATGTTTCGCAACCATTTTGGAGTATTGCTAGCATTCCATCTCACTTTTTTCAATAATAAAAACAGAGCAACTGCTAAGATTAAAGGAAATACCATTTCTAAAAAAGCCACGGTAGTTTCCAACAGAGGGGTTAAAACAGGAATCCCCTTCCCTTCTGTTTCTAATTTTGTACCAATGCTTTCGCCAATAAAACCTAAATACTCTCCCTGTATCAACCAATAAAAATTTGGGGAAAAGAGCAGAAAAGCGATTATACAGGATACTAAAAGTTTAGGGTTCCATATAATCCGTTTTAGCGAAGCATCGAAAAAAGAAACTCCCAAAACCATCATTAAAAATATTGAATAGTTATATTTGGAAAGCATTCCAAAACCAAAGCAAACACCTAGAAAAAGGTAGTTGTAGACGGATCTCTTTTCTATTAATTGCACTATTACCAGAAGTGTCACTATAACCATAAAACAAAGTAATAAAGTATGTGATAGCCTTCTGAAAGCAAAATCAATAAAAACGGGAACGAAAGCTAAACCCAATACCATAACCTCAGCCTTTACCTTATTGTTAAGGACTTTTTTAGCAAGTTTATAAAAAGACAGGATTACGGCTCCAAAAAGAATTCCTCGTAAAAAGGAAAAAGAAAATTCGGTTACTCCAAAAACGCTGTTAATCGCTTTTTGAATCCAAGTATATAATGGGGGTTGATCATCATACCCCAGCCTCCACCATTGCGAATAATAGGCTTGCTCCGCATCTTCTAATTCCAGAGAAGTTTTTAGATAACTAACGATAATTATGGAAACAAAAGATGCGGACGCCAATAACCAAGCTAACGGTATCTTTTTCGCATTGTTTACCACATTTAAATTGTTTTCAGTAGTGTAAAGTTGTTTGAGAGCGGATCTAAACTATCCATTAATTTTGGGATAAGCTGAGTACCCAATTCCAAATACAGTTCCGAAAAATTAAGTTGTCGTTCTTGTAGCGATAGGTTAGGAAAAAGCTCGTTTTGGATATCCGTCATTCTAACAACATGGTCCTTCAACTTTCTCTTTTGTGCTTGCAACAACCTTTTTTCCAATGCATCCAGTCCCTTTTTTTGTTTTACCTCTTGGGCCTTTACTGCTCCTAAAAAGGTTTTATCGGTTTCTTCTGCAAGTTTGTACAATGTTTGGAACTGCTCTTCTAAAAGTTCTTTTTGAGGTGAAAAATCAATATCAATATTAGAAATTTCTCTTATTCTTTTATTGATAAAGCTATTTTGCTTTAAAAAAAGGTCAGAAATCTTTAAACTGAGTTTTTCAACTTTTTTCGCTTGCTTTTGCGTCATGACCAAGGCAGAGTTACGCAGTAACAACATTGGAAAAGTCACATCTACAGCTTCAAAATAAGATTTAAGCTCCAACCAA
This sequence comes from Flagellimonas sp. CMM7, assembly GCF_021390195.1. Classification (NCBI taxonomy): domain Bacteria; kingdom Pseudomonadati; phylum Bacteroidota; class Flavobacteriia; order Flavobacteriales; family Flavobacteriaceae; genus Flagellimonas; species Flagellimonas sp. CMM7. The sequence goes on from NZ_CP090003.1 coordinate 335,932, forward strand.
TATGCGAGCTCTCCCCCTCCTCCAATATAGCAGAGATTGGGAAGAATAACTTCTTGGTACAACGGGCGGGCAATTACGTTAGGCGAAAAACGTTCAGGGTATTTTTCAAGTTCCGCAACAAGGTTTTCCTTTGAAAAGGACAGCTCTGTATTATTGACATGAAAAACCCCATCCTTTTCCACAATTCGTTCTCTAACACCATCCAAAAGATAGAAGTAGTTTATCTCTCTTGGATTTACTTGTATGTTATAATCAGAGGATACTTCTGCTAATATATCAATAGACGCCGAAACTTTGTGAAATGGAAGGTTTTCAAAAATATCCCGTTTGGCAAAAGGAACCAATAGTTTCTTTAGTTCTAAATCATCCCCATCAACAATCACCAAACCATATTCTCCAAACAATTTATTTGCAAGAAAACGAGTAGCATCTGACAAGTTCTCATGTTCTAGATAAGCACTTTTAAACAACGCTTTCAACTCATTGGCGTTTGCCGTATTCCCGAGTTCAGAAGAAAATGTATTAAAAACAGTATCTAATCCCTCTGTCTTCAAATTTCCAACTGCTCCAGAAGCTTCTCTGTTCCATTGAACTTTCTGTCCTTTAAAATTGAAATAGTTTATTTCATCAAAGTCATGGTCTTCAGTAGCCATCCAATATATGGGAACAAAGTCGTAATCAGGATATCGTTCCTTCAGTTGTCTTGTTAAATTGATGGTGGAAATAATCTTGTATAAAAAATATAATGGTCCTGTAAAAAGGTTTAGCTGATGCCCAGTAACTATTGTAAAAGTGTTTTCTTCTTCTAACAAAGAAATATGGTTTGCTGTAGCCTCCGTAACCGAAAAGCCCTTATACTGATGTTTAAGAGCATTAGAGAGAATAATCCTATTGGAAGTAGGATAGTTGGCCTTCTTCTCTTTTAATTGATTTTCAAAGTTTTCTAATAGGGGAAATCTGTTAAAAAACGGTTGCAAGTTCTCGCTCTGGTCAAGATAATCGCAAATAAGTTTAGAAAAATAACCCGTTTCCTTAAAAGGTATACAATCTACTTCCATTAAAGTTTTAATATCGTGCTAAAGATAATCCTCTTCTTTTTTTCAGTTCCTAAAAATACGTTAATTACGTTTTTAGTCAATTTACTGAGTACTATATAGATCAAGAATGGTCATTATGGAATTTATCATTAGATTTGATTTCAGGCAAATTAACCTCTATATGACAAGACTTTTACTGTTATTTTTTACATTTATTTCTTTTTCAATATCCGCTCAGCAGCTAAAATCTCCTTCAGATTTTTTGGGGTATGAACTTGGTACGGAATTTACCAGACACCATGAGGTGGTAGATTATTATGAATACCTGGCCAAGGAAGCTTCAGACAGGGTTAAACTCACAGTCTACGGACAAACCAATGAGCGGAGGCCTTTGATATTGGCCTATGTATCTTCAGTAGCCAATATCTCTAATCTAGAAAACATAAGGCAAGAGCATTTAAAAGATACTCAAGGTGGTGGAAATACATCTAAAGCAATAGTTTGGTTAAGTTATAATGTTCACGGTAATGAAAGTGTAAGTACAGAGGCATCTATGCAGACCATTTATGAATTGCTAACCAATAAAAGTTCTTATTTGGAAGATGTCGTTGTCATTATGGACCCCTGTATAAACCCCGATGGTAGGGACCGTTACAGCAATTGGTACAATCAATATAAAAATTCTCCATACGAAGTTGATCCCAATAGTAAAGAACATCATGAAGGTTGGTGGAGTGGCAGAAGCAATCACTATATGTTTGATTTAAATAGGGATTGGGCCTGGTTAACACAAATTGAAAGTCAACAGCGAATAAAGGTATATAATAAATGGCTGCCACACATACATGTAGATTTTCACGAACAAGGGGTGGATAACCCTTACTTTTTTGCTCCTGCAGCGGAACCTTATCATGAAGTGGTTACTGATTTTCAAAGAGATTTTCAGGTTACTCTTGGAAAAAATCACGCAAAATACTTTGATGCAAATGGTTGGTTTTACTTCACAAAAGAAATGTTTGATCTTTTCTATCCCAGTTATGGAGATACCTACCCTACCTACAATGGTGCTATTGGGATGACCTATGAACAAGGAGGAAGCGGTAGAGCTGGTCTTGGAGTAATTACAAGGATTGGAGATACTTTGACGTTAAAGGACAGAATGGCCCATCATTTTACTACGGGACTGTCCACAATAGAGGTTTCAGCTAAAAATGCGGATAAACTGAATACTGAGTTCAAGAAGTTCTATCAAAATAAAACTTTTAAGTACAAGAGCTATGTGTTGAATGGAGATGAAGATAAAATTGATGCACTTAAAAATCTACTATCAAAACACAAGATTGAGTTTAGTAGTGCCCCTAAAGGAACATTCAAAGGATTTAATTATAACACCGGGGCCAATGGCAGTATAGCTAGTTCAAAAAACAGTCTTGTAGTTTCTACAAATCAAACCAAAGGTACATTAGTAAAGGTTTTGTTTGAACCCAATGCCAAACTAAGTGATTCCCTTACTTATGATATTACAGCATGGTCTTTACCTTATGCCTATGGTTTGGATGGTGTTGCCTCTACTTCTATTGCTGCTAGCGGTGTTGAAGAAATGGACGTCCAAATAGCTCCAAGTCAATCCATAAATGCCAAAAACTACGCTCACATAACAGACTGGAACAGCATGAAGGACGCTCGTTTCTTGGCCGAGCTATTAAAGAAAGGAGTACGTGTACGAAAAACGAATCATCCATTTTCGATTCAAGGCAAATCTTTTGCCCGAGGAAGCTTAATTATAACCAAATCAGACAATCAGAATAAAACAGACTATATTGAAGTTTTGAAAAAAGCTTCAGATAAGTTTAAAAAGGATATGACCCCTTCAAGCACGGGTTTTGTAGATTCCGGGAAGGACTTTGGCTCCTCATATGTGCAAATGATTACGAAAGCGAAAATTGCAGTACTATCGGGGAAACCAACATCAACTTACCGTTTTGGTGAAATCTGGCACTTTTTTGAACAGCAATTGCACTATCCACTTACGGTGCTTGATAATGATTATTTTAATAGAGTTGATTTAAAGGATTATCATGTGCTGATTTTACCTGATGGTCGTTACGGTGATTTTTTCAATGAAAAGCAGCTGAAAAAGCTTCAGGACTGGGTTAAAACCGGTGGTAAGATTATTGCAATGGGAGGAGCTATCAATGCAATTGATGGCAAAAAAGGGTTTAGTATCAAAAAGAAAGAAGTAGCAAAAGACTCAGCGGATGTTAAACCAAAACCACATAAGAGTACGCAAAGAGAGCGTATTAAAAACGCTATTACTGGAGCAATATTTAAAACCAAAGTAGACAATACCCATCCCCTGGCCTATGGTTATGGACCTAATTATTTCACATTGAAATTAGGAAGTTCCAGCTATGAATACCTTAAAGATGGAAATGCGGTTTATCTAGAAAACAATACGAAACCTATTTCTGGTTTTGCAGGCAGCGATGCACAAAAAAACATTGGCAACTCTTTGATTTTGGGAGCTGAGCAATATGGGCAAGGACAAGTTATCTACATGATAGACAATCCATTGTTTAGAGGTTTTTGGGAAAATGGCAAGCTGTTTTTTGCCAATGCACTTTTTATGGTAGATTAATTTTTTTTCTTTCGAAATGGTTTAGACTTCTTCAATGTTCTTCCCTTACAAATAGAGACATGTTTTTAAAAGGGAGGTGGTACTTTACCGAAAAAATAATGTTCAGTATTAGAAATGCTTCCCTGTTAGCTTTTTTATTGTGCCTTGTAAATGGTTTTTGTCAAGATAGTTCTACAACACAACAAGAAGATACCCTCGAATTATTTAATGCCATTAATGAGGTAAATTTAGAAAGCATAAGAATTCTTCCAAATACCATTGTGAATGTTCTAGACTCAACTGGACTTTCAGCACTTTCACATGCGGTAAGAAGTAAAGAATTAAAACTCGTTAAATTGTTGTTGGAAAAGGGTGCCAATCCTAACCTAATCAACAATGATAATCTCGAGACTACCCCATTAATGCAATGCAGTAACGTTAACAGCTTAGAAATAGCCGCGCTTTTAATAGAAAAAGGAGCGGATGTTAATGCCCTTGATAAAAATGGAGATCCGGTAATACATTGGGCTGCTTATTTTGGGCAAGAAGAACTTACACAACTTTTGTTGGACAATAACGCAAAAACCGACCTCATTAGCATACATTCAGATGGTGTGATGCAAGTGGCTTTAAAAGAATGGAAATCCAACGTCGTTGCAACCTTAATGGTCAATGGTGTATCCCTAGTTCCCGTTACAGCATCGAGCAAGGAACTAATAGATGCCGTTAAAACCCAGAAAATAGAATTTCTACAGAACACCTTAACCAAGATAAATGCGAACACTCTAGATGCATCTGGCACTCCTCTTCTAGTAATAGCGGCCGAAACAGGCAACCTCGATGTTGTTAAAGTATTACTTGAGAAGGGAGCTGATATTGATATTATGAATCCGACAGGTCATACCGCGTTGAATAGGTCCATCTACTTTGAACAGCAAGAAGTCGTTGATTTTTTACTTGATCAAGGTGCAGATGTCAATAAAACGGATAACATTTTTATTTTACCTCCATTAATTGCGGCGGCAATAAAAAACAATGCTGAAACGGGAAAAAAACTAATTGAACTTGGAGCAGAGGTAAATGTTTTGGATAAAATAAACAAATTTTCTCCTTTAACCTGGGCAGTAATCTATGGGCATATTGACTTTGTGAAGATGATACTAAATTACAAGCCCGATTTAAACATTATGACTACATACGGAACAACTGTAAATGAAATGACACAAAACAAAGAAATACTGAATCTTCTAAAGTTTTAAAAAAGATCGGACCAATTGGTTTGAGTTATCTCCCTACAGAAAGAGACATCAAAATTTTCGGTAAGTGTATCTTTGAAGTTCAAAATGAATAAATGGCTTGGCACATTGTATTATTCCTTTTTTTTGTTATTATAGGTACAGGAATTGGTTTTTTATTTTTCTTCAAAAAAAAAGGAAATCGATTTGCAAATACCATACTTGGAATTTATACGCTCCTTTTCTCTTTTGAACTTTTTTATAATTGTTTAAAATGGTCTGGATACCTTGAAGAACTGGAATTTGTGCATTTCACGTTCACACATTTCCCCCTCTGGCTAATCTATGGCCCTTTGGTTTATATTTTTGTTAGGACAGTTTTGAAAAATGTAAAATTCAAGAAAAGTGATTCTCTTTTTTTAATTCCAGTAATTCTAATCATTATACTGAATGCCCCTTTTTACTTTTTAAAAGCTTCAGTGAAAAAAGAAATATTGCTCGCTGGAACGTTTAATGAATACTCTTGGATGCCCAACTGGACTATATGGGCAGTAATATTACTCATGTTTTTTTATAGCTTATTGACCTATCATCAATTTGGGCCGAGAAAGAATATCGGTTTTAAAGAAAACAAATGGCTAAAATGGTTTCTAGGATCTTATTTTGGGTTTGTCATGGCATTTTCTTCGTACATTATTTTAACTCGGTTCAACCTTATGAATCCTAGTTACGATTATTTCGTGGATATCGTCATTGTCCTGTTCATAGGTATCCTTAGTTTCTTTGGGTTTGTTCAGCCAGAAGTTTTTGAAGGAAAGTCCATCCAACAAGTTATTCCTTTTGTAAAGTACAGAAAAACAGGGCTTTCAAATACATTATCCATTGAAATGAAAGAAAAGCTGTTATATATAATGAAAAATAAAAAGCCATACTTGGAGAGCACCCTGCGACTGGATGATTTGGCCCTTGAATTAAACTTATCCAGAAATCATACTTCCCAGGTGATAAACCAACATTTTAACCTCTCCTTTTTCGATTTTATAAATAAATACAGAGTTGAAGAAGCTAAAAAATTACTTACCCAAACTGTTGAAAAAGCTACCGTCGTTCAAATAGCATACGATGCAGGTTTTAATAATCGTGCTTCCTTTTACAAAGCCTTTAAAAAGTTTGAAAATCAAAATCCGACGCAATATATAAAGCCACCTAGGGCATCATAATTCTAAAAAAGTGTAAAGGTTTACACAAAGAGACAGCTTGTTGTACTCTTGGTTATACTTTTAGCGAAAAGTAAAACTAATGACGCTTCGTTTAACAACAATATTACTAACCATTGCAGTTTTACCAGTAGGGTGTATCAAAAAAGCTGAACCATCAAATCCGTTATTGGGCTCATGGTCTATTGAAACTATACAATGGATTTCAAACGATACTACAGTCATTCGAAACCCAAAACAAAATGGGCTTCTACTTGTAACTCCAAATAGATATAGTATTTGTTGGAGTCCTTTAGAAACCAAAAGAAACCCGTTTCAAAATCTAAGCGCGCCTACCGATGAGGAAGTTCTTGAGGGTTTTAAAACTATAGTTTTTAATACCGGAAGTTATGAACTTTCCAATTCAATATTTAGTACTAAGCCCCACATGGCCAAAGTGCCTGGTTTTGAAGGAGGAAAGCAGTTTTTCGATTATGAAATTTCGGATAATGAAATGACACTAATTTTATTCGATGAAACCTATCCAGATGGAAAAAAACCTTCCTGGTTTGGAAAATGGAGAACAAAATTCAGTTTAACCAAGCTGGAAGATTGAAGAAATAATTCTTTTAACTTTTGAAATCAAAGTTAAAAACCCTTTATATCATTAAAAATCATTAATTTAGAGTAGTAGTTTTTCACCAAAACCACATTTGCAATGAACAAGAAATATCAAAAAATTCGAAAAAAAAATCAACGCATAATATTATCAGTATTATATGTTTTGGTATTTGGAACAACAAGCGTGTTTGCGCTCCAAGAACAGGAAACAACTGAAAATTTTAAGCAGTATAAAGGAGAGGTTATTGATGGGTCTTCAAAAAAAGCTCTGGTATTTGCCACGCTTTCTGTAGAAGGCACTAATATTAGTACAATTACCAACACAGAAGGAAGCTTTCTTTTAAAAATTCCTGAAAGTATTACGAACGGTACGGTAGTCGTATCTTTTTTAGGATACAAAAGCAAAAACATTCCGCTTTCCCAGTTAAAATCAAACAAAAACAAAATCTCTCTTATTATTTCTGTTACTGAGCTTTCAGAAGTTAACATAAATGCTCCAAAAGATGCTGCCGCCTTAGTAAGAGAAACTCTTGCTAGAAAAGGGGACAATTATTTTGACGACCCCACCTTGATGACCGCGTTTTATAGAGAAACCATTAAAAAGAGAAGAAAGAACGTATCCTTATCAGAAGCAGTAGTTAACATCTATAAAACACCCTATAGCTCACTTCGTAAAGACGCCGTGGAACTTTATAAGGCTAGAAAAAGTACTGACTACAGCAAATTGGATACGGTGGCACTAAAATTACAAGGAGGGCCTTTCAATACTTTGTACGTGGATATTATGAAATATCCAGAGTATATTTTTGCAGAAGGATCTATAACAGACTATAAGTTCACATTTAGTCGTTCGACAAGAATCAATGATAAATTAATCTATGTTATCAAATTCGATCAGTTAGAGACCATTAGCGACCCGCTATATACCGGTGAACTCTTTATAGATGTTGAGAACAGAACGTTGACCAGTGCCATTTATACCTTGAATATAACCGATAGAGAAAAGGCTGCCCGGCTTTTTGTTCGTAGAAAACCAGCAAAAGTAGATGTATGGCCAACAGAAGTTGCCTACCGCGTGGATTATAGGGAAAAAGGAGGGAAATGGTACTATGGCTATAGTAACGTCCTATTGGAGTTTAAAGTTGATTGGGAAGACAAGTTATTCAATTCTGTATATAGCATGACCGCTGAAATGGCCGTTACTGATTGGGAGAAAAATATTACTGGCGAATTACCAAAGAATAGGGAGAGACTTAAAAAATCCATTATTTTAAGTGATGAAGCGATTGGATTTTCCGATCCAGACTTTTGGGGTCAATACAATATCATAGAACCTGAAAAATCTATAGAGTCAGCAATTAAGAAAATACAGCGACAATTACGCAGATCAAAAGCAAAAGGCGGGGCTTCAGCTCCTTAATTAACTCAAGTTTTAATATTAAAAAGCCTCTTAAAAGAGGCTTTTTTTATTGAACTTTACAATAAATGTTTAAGTTTAAAAACTTCCATTCATATATGTTAAAAAGAAGAAAGTTCATCAATCTGGCAGCGCTAATGTCTACAAGCGCACTATTACCTAATGTTACCACATCAAAAAAAGTTAGTGAACGGAATAATCCACAGCTTTTAGCAAAACGGTTAAAAAAAGGAGATACTATAGGTCTTATAGCTCCGGGTTACGCTGTTAAGCCGGAAACCCTAGAGGAAATGAAAACAACATTAACAGAAATGGGATTTATCCCTTTTCATACAAACCGAATTCACGGAAACCACGGTTATTTCAGTAACACAGACAAACAAAGAGCTACAGATCTTAATGAAATGTTTAAAAATCCAGAGATTGATGGTATCCTATGTGCGCGAGGCGGGTATGGCTGTACTCGGATCATGCAAATGATCGATTATCAAAGTATTAGAACAAACCCCAAAGTATTAATTGGATTTAGCGATATAACCGCTCTGCTAAACGGTATTTACAAAGAAACCGGCCTAATCACCTTTCACGGACCAGTTGGAAGTACAATTGCTGATGCATACAGTAAACAACAATTTAGCAATACGCTTATGCATCCCCAATATCCTCAAAAAATAGATAATGTTATCCTAGAAGATGAAGAAATGATTAATGATGTAGAATATGAACGTTACACCATTACTCCGGGGCAAGCAATAGGGAAACTTGTTGGAGGCAGTCTTACCTTAATAAATGCGCTTATAGGAACACCTCATGAAATAGATTTTACAGACGCTATTGTTTGTATAGAAGATGTTGAAGAAGCTCCCTACCGAATAGATAGAATGCTTACTCAGTTAATTGAAGGCTCTAGTTTTAAAAAAGCAAAAGGTGTTGTTTTTGGAGTTTGCGCAGGTTGCAATGGCAGCAGCAATTCTAAATCTTTCACTTTAAAAGAGGTAATAATGGACAGAATAGCGTCTTTAGATATTCCAGCAGCTTATGGGATGAGTTTTGGCCATGTTCCAAACAATTTTACTTTTCCAATTGGCACCGATGCAAAATGGGATGCAGATAAAATGACTTTGGAATTATTGGAAAAAGCCATTTATTAAAATCAATTCCCAAATAAAGTTTCACCCATAAAAGAACTGGCTTGATTGGTTTGATCAAGCCCGTTCTTATAAATGTTCCACTTTTATTTCTCAAACTCTTGCAGTGTTTTTATAATGATGGAAACACAATCCAGCAATTGTTCTCGGTTCATTACCAAAGGTGGTGCAAAACGAATAATGTTACCATGGGTTGGTTTTGCCAAAAGACCATTTTCTTTTAGGGCCATACAAATATCCCATGCCGTTGAGCTGTCTTCAGTATCATTAATAAGAATTGCATTGAGCAATCCTTTTCCTCTAACTTTTATTACTAGGTCACAAGTTGAGATGAATTTATTGAGTTCTTCTCTAAAGACTTCACCTAGTTCAAAAGCATTTTGTGCCAGTTCTTCATCCTTAACAACTTCTAATGCAGCAATACCAACGGCTGCAGCTATTGGGTTACCTCCAAAAGTACTTCCATGACTACCTGGGGTAATTACATCCATAACATCGTCGTTTGCCAAAACTGCAGATACAGGATATGCTCCACCCGAAATTGCCTTGCCTAAAATTAAAACGTCTGGTTTTACATCTGGGATTCCACTGCAATGCTTATCACTACAAGAACAATTTCCACATGTGGCCAATAACCGTCCTGTACGGGCAATACCTGTTTGTACTTCATCAGCAATAAAAAGTACATTGTATTTTTCACAAAGTGATTTAGCGGCTTTAAGGTACCCATCTGATGGCACATAAACACCAGCTTCACCTTGAATAGGCTCAACTAAAAACCCTGCAATATTTGCATTGTTTTTCAAAGCTTCTTCCAAGGCACTTAAATTATCATATTCAATTTGGATAAAGCCCTCTGTGTAAGGACCATAATTTGCCTTTGCTACAGCATCATTGGAGAATGATATAATCGTTGTTGTTCTTCCATGAAAATTGTTCTTGCAAACAACAATATTTGCTTGATTTTCTGGAATTCCTTTTTTCTGATATGCCCACCGTCTACAAATTTTTAAGGCAGTTTCCACCGCTTCTGCACCGGTATTCATGGGCAAAACTTTATCAAACTTAAAAGTGGAAGTAACATACTTCTCATACTTACCCAACATATCGTTGTAGAAAGCTCTTGATGTTAAGGTCAACGTTTTTGCTTGTTCTGTCATTGCCCCTACAATTTTTGGGTGACAATGCCCTTGGTTTACGGCAGAGTAGGCGGACAAGAAATCATAATACTTCTTACCTTCTACATCCCATACAAAGACACCTTCTCCCTTGCTCAATACAACAGGAAGTGGGTGATAATTGTGAGCTCCATACTTGTTTTCTAAATCTATCGCTTGTTGCGATGTTAAATGTTCTAAAACAGCCATTTTAATTGTTTTTGAATTAATAAAATAACCATTCCTGCAATACCTTTATCCTTTCGAAGTCTCGAAAATTCAGCGTGGGAGAGAAATCATCCCTGAAGAGCTGCTAAAATATTAAATATTTATTCAAACTTAAAAGATTGTCTGCTTTAATCAGTCATTCTTTTAGTGGATAAGGTTGTTATTTGTAGCTCTAACCGCTTTAGCTCTCGAAGAATATCATTCTTATCCATTTGCATCCATACAAACAGTTTTATCATACCCATAAAAATCAAGCAAGCAAATATTCCGGTTCCCCATTTAATAAGTTCATTTGTAACCTCGGTATTCAAAAATTGAACAACACAAAATATGAGCAATCCAAAAATAACCAGGTTAAACAAATTCATGATAATGGCCAACCACCCGGTCTTTCCTTTAAACACACCGCCAAGTTTTTCAATAAGGTTTTGTTCCCCAAGTTCATCATAAAACTTTGCCTCTTCTTGGGTCAGTGCTTCCTTGATAAGTTCGTCTATTTTTTCAATGTCTTTTTTCATCTTTTTTTCTTTAAAATTCCTTTTAATTTTTCTCTGGCATGAAACAACCTTGATTTTGTTGTTCCTTCCGATATGCTTAGTATGCCGCTTATTTCTTTCAATGAATATTCTTCCAAATAAAATAGCTTCAATACCATCTGTTGATTTTCTGGTAATTCTTTAATTGCTAAAAGAAGTTTTCTTATTTCAGCTTCTTTATCATTAGCTACATCGTTGGTTATTGAGTTGTTATAAATTCCCTCAATGTTCTTTTTACTTCTTTTTAATTTGTTCAAATGATCCAAGGACTTTCTTGTTACAATTTTTGTAGCCCAACTACTAAAAGAATTTGGATCCTTTAGCGTGTAAAGTTTACTAATTATGGTTTTCCATGAATCCTGTACAATGTCTTTGGAAGCCTCAAAGTCATATGTGTACCTATACGAATGCTTGCACAATCTAATATGATGTCTCTTTACCAATATGGATAACGATTTTTTATTACCAGATTGATATTCCAATACCACTAACCCATCAAAAACTTTTTCTGTTGTTTTCATATCACTTACTAACCTATAGACAGCGAAATATTGGAAAGGTTCAAAAAAAAGAAAATTTTTATCCTTTCATTTTCACAAGTTACTTGTTCTTAATAGAAACCTATTCTTACTTTTGCCACATGCGCAAAAAAAGAAGTCGACTAATGTTTGAAAATGTCGAAGTAATAGATGCTGGAGCAAAAGGAAAGTCAGTTGGAAAAGCTCCCGATGGTAGAATTATATTTCTATCCAATGCCGTGCCTGGAGATGTTGTGGATGTAATGACCACTAAAAAGAGAAAAGCTTTTTTTGAAGGTATAGCAACAAAATTTCATACCCTATCCGAAAGAAGAACAACACCTAAATGCGAACATTTTGGAGTTTGTGGGGGGTGTAAATGGCAGCACATGGCATATGAACATCAACTCCATTTTAAACAAAAAGAAGTTGAAAACAACTTAAAACGTATTGGAAATCTTGAACTGCCCGAAACAACACCAATTCTTGGTTCTAAGGAACACTATTTTTATAGAAACAAGATGGAGTTTTCATTTTCGAGCAGTCGTTGGTTGACTCAAGAAGAAATTGATTCTGAATCTCAGATTGAAGACAGAAATGCTTTAGGGTTTCATATTCCCGGTATGTGGGATAAAATTCTGGATATTAAAAAATGTCACTTACAAGAGGACCCTTCCAATGCAATTAGGTTGGAAGTCAAAAATTTCGCGAGTAAGAATGGGCTTGCATTTTTTAACCCTAGACAACAACAAGGGCTATTGCGCACTATGATGCTTAGAACAGCTTCTACAGGTGAAATAATGCTTCTTATCCAATTTTTTGAGGATAACCAAGAACAACGTGAACTGCTATTGAACCATATAGAACAAACTTTCCCAGAAATCACTTCATTGCTTTACGTCATCAACCAAAAACAGAATGACACTATTTATGATCAAGAGGTAGTTTGCTTTGCTGGGCGGGACCACATTTTTGAAGAAATGGAGGGGTTGCGTTTCAAAATAAATGCCAAGTCATTTTATCAAACAAATTCAGAGCAAGCCTATGAACTTTATAAGGTAACACGTGATTTTGCAAATCTTACCGGAAACGAACTTGTCTATGACCTATATACCGGAACAGGAACCATTGCTCAATTTATATCTAAAAAAGCGAAGAAAGTAATAGGGGTGGAATCAGTGCCGGAAGCAATTGAAGATGCGAAAAATAATGCCCTTCACAACAACATTTCCAATGTGGAATTTTTTGTGGGTGATATGAAAAAAGTCTTTAATAGTTCATTCATAGAGCAGCATGGACAACCAGACATCATAATAACCGACCCTCCGCGAGATGGTATGCACAAGTTAGTGGTAGAACAACTTTTACAAATAGCTCCAGAGAAAATAGTGTATGTAAGTTGTAACAGTGCAACCCAGGCAAGAGATTTAGCTCTTTTAGACGAAAAATATCAGGTGACAAGAGTACAGCCGGTAGACATGTTTCCGCAAACACACCACGTAGAAAATGTTGTACTTTTGGAAAAACGGGTATAGTTTTTGATAAAATTTGTTTTTACTCTAGAATGAAAAAAATACTTCCCATCTTACTTATTGCCCTCTCGCTTATTTATGTTCCTTCCTGTGAAAAAGATGACATTTGTGTTGACGGTGACACTCCTTTGATAGTAATTGGTTTTTACGATGCTACAGATACCACTGTGTTTAAATCCGTTCCTTCTATACGGATTAGGGGCATTGATAATGACAGTATTTTAGAAACTGATTCGTTTAGTGACCGTTCAAGTTCGCCAGATTCACTATCGATTCCATTAAGAATTGATGGTACAAGCACCAGATATGAATTTATAACTGATTCCGCGGATGATGAAACAAGCATGGAAGAAACGGGCAATAGAGACATCTTATCGTTCAACTATACCGTTAGTGAGCAATTTATTTCAAAAGCTTGTGGTTTTGTTGCTAATTACAATACAGTCACCATAGGATTGACATCTGATGACACCAACTGGATTCAAGATATTACTGTGGTACAAGACACCATCGAAAACTCCAATAACATCCATGTTAAGATATTTCATTAGTATTATTTTTATCTCGCTTTCGTTTTTGGCAAAAGGCCAAGACAAACCTGTGGACCTTCAACCAAAAGATACGGTGGAATACAGGCAAGAGTACGGTTTGCGGGTTGGTGCCGATATAAATAGATTGCTATTTTCTTTTATTGATGAAGATTACACAGGTTTTGAATTGGTTGGCGACTATAGAATTACCGAAAAGCTTTATCTGGCTGCAGAGTTGGGCAATGAAGAAAAAACTCAAACCGAAGAATTGAGCAATACCCCATTGTACAATTATACGTCATCCGGAAGCTATATAAAACTTGGGGTAGATTTAAATACCTATGAAAACTGGTTTGGAATGAACAACGCTATTATTATTGGTGGTAGATATTCTGTTGCCAGTTTTAGCCAAACCTTAAATGAATATAGCATTTTTGAAAGCAATAGATTTTTTAATCCTGATGAGTTTTTGCCAGGAGCACAACCGGGAGAGGAGTTTAGTGGTCTAAGCGCTTCTTGGCTAGAATTTGTTTTTGGTATAAAAGCAGAGCTTTTTGCCAACATCTATATTGGAATGAGCGCTCGCCTAGGATTTTTGGTTACAAATAAGGAAGAGGAACGTTTTCCCAACCTCTGGATTCCTGGTTTTAATAGAGTAACTGATGGCAGTAATTTTGGAGTGAGTTATAATTATTCCATCTCCTATTTTATTCCATTGTATAAAAAAGCGAAAAAGAAAAAAGAAAAATTACCAGAAACAGAGTAAAAACATTTTAAGATGGGCATTAAAAATACTCATATCAACTATGTTGAGTTCAAGGCAAAAGACCTAGAAAAGATAAAACAGTTTTATAGTGAATGCTTTGGGTGGGTTTTTACAGATTATGGCCCAACGTATACCGCTTTTGAAGAAAGTGGTATTGAAGGAGGGTTTGAAACAACAGGGGAAGAAATAGTAAATGGAGTGCTTGTAGTGTTATATCACGAAAACCTTAATACTATAAAGGATAGTATTGAAGCAGCTGGCGGAAAAATATCCAAAGCCATTTTCTCTTTTCCAGGAGGACGTAGGTTTCATTTTGTGGACCCTTCAGGAAACGAGCTTGCAGTCTGGTCAGACAAATAAGAAATAGTGTTAGATTTCTCTCATTCCTTTAATGAAAATCCATTTCATTAATACTTTTTCACCATCGTTAGTTTTAACAACTCCAAACTTAGGTGCCAAAATAGTAGCAATTATTGCAGAAATCACAGCCAAATAAACAGAGGCTATAGGTATATAATATCCTAAAGTCAAACGGATGATTAGAAACAGAGTAACAAAGGCAATAAAATTTAACAGCAAAGCTTTATGTTTTGGTTTCATCTAGTATCTGTATTATGCTTAGCTTTCTTACTGCCCTCATACATTTCATATTTAACTAGTCTGGATTCCAGTTTTCCATTGAAAGCCTTTATTTTTCGAGAAGGCCTTAGACCAACATATTTCAATGCTTCAAGGTTTGAAGTAATCAACCACGCATTTGTACCCGGATAGTGTTGTTTTAAGGTGTCTCCAATTTTCCCATAAAAATCTTCAACGTCAATTTGAAGCCGTTCCCCATAGGGTGGATTAAAAACCATATGTAACCTTGCATCCAAGGGTTTTTCAGTCCTAAAAAAATCTTTTCGTTCTATAGTAATATATTCAGAAAGATTGGCGTTGTCGACATTTTCTTGAGCCTTTCGCGTTGCCGAAGGAGCTTTGTCATACCCAATAATCTTATGATGAAATTCTCTAGTTTTATTTAGACTTGCCGTCTCAATTTTTTCATGAAGTTCTGCATCATAGTCATTCCACTGCATGAACGCATATGATTCTCTATTAATGTTTGCTGGGATATTGCAAGCAATCATTCCAGCTTCAATTAAAAAAGTGCCACTACCGCACATAGGATCCAAAAAATCCAATTGTCCGTCCCACCCGCTCAAAAGTAATAGGCCAGCGGCCAGCACTTCATTAATAGGTGCAATATTGGTAGCAATACGATAACCACGTTGGTGTAAGGAGTTTCCAGAGCTGTCCAGAGAAATTGTGCATGTATTTTTATATAAATGGATGTTAACGCGTATATCTGGGTCGTGGGTGTTTACGTTGGGACGTTGTCTTTTAACTGCCCTGAACTTATCCACCAAGGCATCTTTAGCCTTTTGCGAAACATACATTGAATTGTTGAATACCTCCGAATTCATTGTAGTATCAATGGCAAAAGTTTTATCATGGTCAAAATAGTCTTGCCAATCAATAGCATATACACTATCATACAATTCCTTTTCATTGAACACCTTAAACCTTTCAATGGGTTTCATGATTTTCAACGCCGTACGTAGACAAAGGTTCGCTTTATATAAAAAACCTATATCTCCATCAAAAGAAACATTCCTCACTCCCTCCTCCACATTTCCAGCCCCGAGGTTTCTCAATTCCTTGGCTAAAATGGGTTCAAAACCATATAAAGTTTTGGCCAACATCCTAAAATTTTCTGCCATTTTTTTATAAAAAACTTTCGGTAAAAATAGGCTATTTTTATCCCTTCAACCTAGCTAATGGATTTTCCCTATTTAATGATATATGCAGTACCTATGTTAGCTGTATGGGCAAGTTTTGCTTTTGTACGGATTGCAAAGCCCAAAGACAAAAAAAACATAAAGCTCTTATTGGCTTTTAGTGGCGCATTTTTATTGGCACTTACTTTTTTTGAGCTGCTACCTGAAGTCTACGAGGACAACAATCCCAAAACTATAGCGGTATTAATTTTAGCAGGAATATTGCTTCAGGTCTTTTTGGAGTTCTTTTCTAAGGGAGCGGAACATGGTCATATGCATATTGACCTTCAAAAGAATAAATTTCCTCTGCTCTTATTTTTAAGTTTAGCGGTACATGCCCTAATTGAAGGTGTTCCCGTAGATGGCAATAATTCTATTTTATATGGTATAGTTATCCATAAAATTCCAGTAGCTATTGTTCTGAGTATCTTTTTGGTCAATTCAAAAATGAAAAAAAGTCTGGTGATTTTATTCATAGCTGCCTTTTCCATTATGACTCCCCTAGGAAGCTACATTGCAACGCAATCATCATGGATGGAAGTTAATGCGTATTTAATGACCTCATTGGCCATTGGTGTATTCCTGCATATTTCTACAGTTATTCTTTTTGAAAGTTCTCAGGGACATTCCTTTAATCTTCAGAAATTAGTGGTTATCATACTTGGAATTGGTATTGCGTATTTAATGTAATTTTAATTCTTTTCGCACAAAAAGTTTGACACACTCTATATTTAGGAGAATGTTTCTTTTTGAATTAAAATCCAATGACAAATTGCTCCTCCCAATACAAAAAAATGCCAAATCAAGTGATTATATGGTATTTTTTTAAGGGCATAAAACAGAATTCCAATAGTATAAAAAGCACCTCCCAGACCAAGAAACAATAACCCATTGCTCGACATGTTCTTGGAAAGAAAAGAAACATCAATGACGATCAACCATCCCATTATTCCATAAAGCACCAAAGAAAAAACTTCAAATCTTCCGGTAAAAAACAGCTTCAGAATAGTTCCAAAAAGTGCTATGCCCCACACCAAGTAAAACAGCAACCATCCTTTTGAATCTAAAAGAACGGTTAAACAAACCGGGGTATAAGTCCCCGCAATTAAGTAATAGATACTTATATGATCTAATGCCCTAAGCTTCTTTTTAAGTTTTGGGTTTTGTACTGCATGATAAACGGTTGATGCGGTAAAAAGAAGGATTAATGACAAACTATAAACCAGAATACTTCCAAAAAGAAACGGTTCTCCTGTCATATCTTTCTGAAAAAAAAACACCATGCCCAAAATGGAAAGCGCAATACCTAGAGCATGCGAATACGCATTCCACTTTTCTTCTATTAAAACAGATTTGGGGTCAGAGGTCAAGAAAATCTATTTGTAACGTTTACCATGTTTAATAACCATATCCACATCTTGAAGCAAGCTAATATAACGCAATACATCTCCTTTTACGGCAATAATATCTGCGTACTTCCCTGGAGTAATAGTTCCAACTTCATGAGCAACTCCCATCCAAAGTGCCGGCCAGTATGTTGCTCCTCGAATGGCATACATGGGATCAATGCCAAATTCATTCACCCAAACATCCAGCTCATGCCAGGTAGATTGGCTATGGAATTTCATAGGAATGCCACTGTCCGTGCCAATCATTAAAACAACACCTGCATCTAATAACTGATTGATTTTAGTTTCCAAAGTAGGCTTCCTTGAGGGCATCAATTGAAAATAAGGAAGTCTGTCAGGATGTTGAACACTATTTTTAATATCCACTATAACGCTATCTGGTAATCCCAAATGCCATGAATCATCATCAATGAACTCCAAATTATCCCGGTTGTATTCAAAATTGTACAGTACTTCAACAGTTGGGCACCAAAATAAAGGTCCTTGGCTCATATCCGCAGTGCGCTCTTTTATCATCGTCATAACATCATCTGGGTATCTTGGTGCAGAAGATAACCCAGTATGCTCAAAACAGTCCACACCTACTTCTAGTCCTCTTCTAATTTCCTCAGGTCTATGACTATGGGCAACAACCTTTAAATTATTTTTATGCGCTTCGTCTACAACTGCCCTAAGTTCATCCATGGTCATCTGATCATGATCAATCAACTTGATGACATCCACCCCGGCAGTAGCTAATTTTTTAACTTTTCTTCTTCCATCATCCGGACTATCAACTCCCCATCTGGAATTTTCTGTACCTGGATAGGGTTTGTGCTGTATAAAGGGTCCGGAAACATATAATGTTGCACCAGGAATTTCACCATTATTAACAGCATCACGCACCGCAATACTTTCTTCAAGTGGTGCGCCCAAATCTCTTGCACTGGTAACACCCGCCATCAGTAGTTGGTGTACAGAAGCTGGCATAATTACATCTTTCCAAAGGGGTTGATACACTTTATCCCAATATCCATAATCTGAATGACCTACTAGCTTTGTGTGAACATGCATATCCCAAAGACCAGGTAAAACCGACATGCCTTCAGTGGAAATAATCTCTGCATTGCTGGGTATTGTTGTGTTTTCTTTGTTCCCAACAGAGACTATTTTTTTCCCTTTAATAATTACAACACTATTTTTAATTGGATCGGACCCAAAACCATCAATTAAAGTTCCTCCAACAAGCGCTTTTACATTATTTTCTTGTGCAGTAATTAGAATAGAAAACAGTGTAAATACAACAATAGATAAAATTCGGTT